>DATNIY010000007.1:0-63112 GCA_035604195.1 Allostellaceae bacterium | reverse complement strand
CCATCTCGAGGGCGCGCGTCGGCGCCAGCTGCTCGGTCCGGCAGAGTTGCGAATATTCCGCGAAGAAATTGCGGTATGCCCCCTCCCAGTCGAATTCGGGCCAGGCAGTCTCGACATAGCGCCGCAATGCCGTGCCGTGCTGTACCTCCTCCGGCTCCCAGGAATGGGCGAGCCACTCCGTGAGTTCGTCGTCCCGCGAATAATACTCGATCAAATTTCGGGTATAGAGGTCCGACGTGATCTCGACGAACGAGGCCGACGCGATGATGTACAGCAGCTGCTCGTCTGCCGCGACACGGTCCCGCGCCAGCGATTCATAGGGGATGTCCTCCACCGACCAAGAAGCTCCGCCTGGATAGGCGGGCCGCCGATCCGCCATGCTGATCCTCCTCACATACCGGGCTGCCACGGCCCTTTAATTTTTAAGTATAGACGGTTTGCGGCCGAAATAGGACGGCGAGCGAATCGAGGCCCACAACCGGCCGGAAGAGCCGGGCGCCGTGCCTCGATCCGCCCCCCCTGCGGCTGGCGGCTCGAGGCAAATCCCGCCGGCGTGGCCGCGGGAACCTGACATTTTCTTAATGTTGGCACCAAGGATAGGCTTGAACGTCTTGGCAACATTGTCGATGATGGCGCGGCCATGGGAGACGGCCTGCGTGCCATGCGGAAGTCGCGGGAGATTCCTCATGATTGAGGTAACAGCGCAATACTAGGGAGGGTGCCAATGACCAAGGAAGGTTTGTCGGGCCGGCTCGATCGGCGCACGATCATCAAGGCGACGGCCGCGGCCGGCCTCGTGCAGATCGCTGCGCCCTTCGTCATCACCGCGCGTGCCGCAGAGACCGTCAAGATCGGCCTCGATAATCCGCTGACCGGCACTTACGCCGCACTCGGCAAGAACGAGTTGAACGGTTGCCAGCTGGCGATCGAGCAAATCAACGCCAAGGGCGGCATCCTCGGCCGCCAGGCCGAGCTGCTGGTCGAGGATTCGACCAGTGGCGACGCCGGCACGACGGTGCAGAAGGCGCGCAAGCTGATCGATCGCGACAATGTCAATTTCCTGATCGGCAACATCAATTCGGCACTTGCCGTCGCCATGGCGGCGGTCGCCTACGAGAAGGGCGTGTTCCTGATCGTGCCCGGCGGCCATACCGACGCGGTCACCGGCACCACCTGCCACTGGAACGTGTTCCGCATCTGCAACCCGACCCAGACCGAGGCGAACGCGGTCGCCGGCACGCTGATCAAGGCCTACGGCAAGAAGTGGTACTACATCACGCCGGACTATGCCTTCGGCCACACGCTCGAGGCGGGCATGATCAAGGCGGCCGCGACGCTCGGCGGCGAACGGATCGGCGGCGATCTTACGCCGCTTGGCACCACGGACTTCTCCTCTTACTTGATCAAGGCTCAGGCGACGAAACCGGACGTCATCATCTTCCTGGTCCAGGGCGACGACCAAGTGAACGCGCTCAAGCAGGCCGTACAGTTCGGCCTCGACAAGCGCATCCATCTCGCCGGCGCCCAAGGAGAGCTCGAGCCGCTCGAGGGCCTGCCGCCCGAGGCGCGCATCGGTACCTGGGTGTTCGAATGGTATTGGAACCAGCCCCACGTGCCGCACGTCGCCGAATTCGTCGCCGCCATCAAGAAAAAGACCGGCCGCGTGCCGACCGCGCGCACCTGGTTCGGCTTCTCCTCGACCTGGACCTGCGCTCTCGCGGCGAATGGTGCGAAGTCCCTCGATGCGGTCAAGATGGCCAAGTTCCTCCAGGGCTTCAAGCTTCCGCCCGAGGTGGCGCTCATGCCGGATGGCGCCTTTTTCCGCGCCGGGCAGAACCAGCTCATCGGCAACCTCTATGTCGGCCATGCGCAGGCGAAGGGCAGTGCGCCCGACGATCTGTTCAAGGTGACGGACGTCGTCAAGGGCGCCGAGATTTCCGGAACGCTCGAGGACACCGGATGCAAGATGACTTGGCCGGCGTAACACGCGGGCCGGATTGATATCTCGTGATACCGGGCGTCGCGGATCACGCGGCGCCCGGTGCGCGAGAGGATGCGGGGGATTCGGCGTGACGCGCGCATGACTCAGTTGATTCTGTTCAACGTCTTCAACGGCCTGATCGTCGGCGCATTCTATGCGCTCATGGCCCTCGGTCTCTCGCTGATCCTGAACCTCTCCGGCGTGATCAATTTCGCCCATGGTGGGTTCCTCGCGATCGGCGGCTATATCGCCTATGTTCTCATTCCCTTTATCGGCTTTTGGGGCGCGCTGCTGGTCGCCCCCTTCCTGACCGCCTTCATCGGCCTCATCGTCGAGCGCGTTCTGATCCGCCGCCTTTACGGGCGCGATCCGCTCTACAGTCTGCTGCTCACCTTCGGCCTCGCCTATATCATCGAGGACGGCACGCGCTTCATCTGGGGCGCGCAGAGCATGCCCTATCAGGTGCCCGACTGGCTGATGCAGCCGCTCAGCGTCGAATACTTCTTCCTGACCGGCTATCGCGTGTTCATGGTCCTGCTGGTCGGCGTGGCGGTCGCGGGCCTGTTCCTCATCCTGACCCGCACGCGCCTCGGCATGCGCATCCGTGCCGGGACATTGGACCTCGAGACCGTCTCGGTGCTCGGCGTCAACGTGCGCCTCCTGCGCAACCTCAATTTCGGTCTCGGCATCTACCTCGCCGGGCTCGCCGGGGTGCTCGCCGCCGGCATGCTTGGCCTCCAGCCCGTGATCGGCACCTCGCTGATCATGCCGAGCTTCGTCACGATCATCGTCGGCGGCCTCGGCAGCCTGCCCGGCACGCTATTGGGCGGCCTGCTGATCGGGGTCGCCTCGGGTGTCACCACGGTATTTTTCCCCTCGGCCACCGAGGCCGTCATCTACGTGATGATGGGTCTCGTTCTGCTGGTTCGCCCACGCGGCCTCCTCGGCGAGGAGGGCCGCTTCTGATGGTCCGCCTCGACAAGCGCGCGGCCGACGCCATCGTCTGGTTGCTGCTGCTGACGGCGCCGTTCTGGATGCAGTGGATCGGCGGCTATACCGAGCTCGGCAGCCGCGTGCTGGTGATGGCGCTTGCCGCCATGTCGGTGAATTTCCTGCTCGGCTTCACCGGCGTGCTGTCCTTCGGCCATGCCGCCTATTTCGGTCTCGGCGCCTATGGTTGCGCCATGACCATCAAATACCTGGTCCCGAGCACGCCGCTTGGCATGGTGATCGGCATCATCGTGGGCACCGCCGGCGCCGCGATCATCGGCGCGCTGATCGTCCATCTCCGCGGCATCTATTTCGCCATGGTGACGATCGCCTTCGGCCAGGTGTTCTACTTCATCACCTTCCGCTGGAACGACGTCACCGGCGGCGACGACGGGCTCACCGACTGGTCCCGCATGCCGCTCGACTTCGGTTTCGCCAAGCTCGATATCCTCCACAACGCCGAGGCGTTCTATTACGTCATCCTCTTCTTCTTCGCTGTCGCCCTCGCGTTGATGGCGCTGCTGCTGCGCTCGCCCTTCGGCCGCACGCTGCTGGCGATCCGCGAGAACGAGCGCCGCGCGCGCTTCCTCGGCATTCCCGTCGACCGTCATATCTGGCTCTCCTTCGTCATCTCGTGCGCTTTCGCGAGCCTCGCGGGCACGCTCTACGCGCTGCTCAACAACTTCGTCGATCCGCGCGCGTTGCGTTGGGACCTTTCGGGCACCTTCGTGATCATGGCGGTGCTGGGCGGCATGCGCTCGTTTTGGGGGCCGCTGGTCGGCGCCGTGATCTTCGTCGTGCTCCAGGACTACGTCTCGAGCGAGACCGAGAACTGGGAGTCGTTCATCGGTCTCTTCTTCGTGCTGATCGTGCTGTTCTTTCCGCGCGGCGTCCTCGGCATGATCAGGCGGAAAGCGGCGCCATGAGCCTGCTCCAGGTCGAGAGCGTCACCAAGGAATTCGGCAGCCTGGTGGCCGTCAACAACGTGTCGTTCACCGTGGCGCTGGGCGAGCTTCGCGCGGTGATCGGGCCCAACGGCGCCGGCAAGACCACTTTCTTCAACCTCATCACCGGCTTCCTGAGGCCCACTTCGGGCCGAATCCTGTTCGACGGCGACGACATCACCGGGCTTCTGCCGGCGCGGCGGGTGTGGCGCGGCATCGCCCGCACCTTCCAGATCACCGAGGTCTTTCCCGAACTGTCGGTGCACGAGAATTTGCGCATCGCGGCCGAGGTCGCCGCCGGCTACCGGCTGCGGCCATGGTTGTCGCGCGCGGCCGATTCCGAGGTGCGCGCCCGCGTCGCCGAGCTTCTGGGGATGGGCGGCCTGACCGAGAAGGCCGACCGGCTCGTCGGCGAGATGAGTCACGGCGATCAGCGCGCCACCGAGATCATGATGGCGCTGGCGCTGAAGCCCAGGCTCCTGCTCCTCGACGAGCCGACCGCCGGGATGGGCGACCAGGAGACCTATGACATCACCCGGCTCATCC
Organism: Allostellaceae bacterium; assembly: GCA_035604195.1. GTDB lineage: Bacteria > Pseudomonadota > Alphaproteobacteria > ATCC43930 > CGMCC-115725 > DATJLY01. The sequence continues at coordinate 58,651 of DATNIY010000007.1, read as the reverse complement.
GCAAGCTGCACACCAATCAGCGGCTCGCCATCATCCTCATCGAACACGACATGCGCGTCGTCTTCCATCTCGCCGACCGCATCAGCGTGCTCGACCAAGGCGCGCTTCTCGCCGAAGGCACGCCGGATGAGATCGCTGCCAACGCGGCGGTTCAGACGGCCTATCTCGGCAGTGCCGCATGACCGCCGCCCTCACCGCAAGCGGCCTCCACACCTATTACGGCAAGAGCCATATTCTCCACGGCGTCGATCTCGCCGTCGAAGAGGGCCGCATCACCACGCTTTTGGGCCGCAACGGCGCCGGCAAGACGACGACGCTCCGGAGTCTCATGGGCCTGACGCCGGCGCGCGAGGGGCGGGTGACGATCTTCGGCCAGGACACGACGCACTGGCCGAGCTATCGCATCGCCGCACTGGGCGTCGGCTACGTGCCGGAGGGGCGCCGCATCTTCGCCAATCTCACCGTCGACGAGAATTTGAAGGTGCCGCTCGAGCGCCCCGGCCCGTGGAATTCTGCGCGGATCTACCAGCTCTTTCCAAGCCTGGCCGAGCGCAAAGGCAATCGCGGCCGGCAGCTTTCGGGCGGCGAGCAGGAGATGCTGTCGATCGCTCGCGCGCTCTTGCTCAATCCCAAGTTGCTGATCCTCGACGAGCCGTCGCAGGGGCTGGCGCCGCTTATTGTGCGCGAAGTGTTCCGCATCATCGCGCAGATGCGCGAGACCGGCATCTCCGTGCTGCTGGTCGAGCAGAACGCGCGCGTGAGCCTCGAGATCGCGGACGATGCCTATGTCCTCGACAATGGCGGCGTCGTTTACAGCGGCACGGCGCGCGCGCTCGCCGCCGACGAGGCGCGCGTCCTGGCCCTCGCCGGCGCCAGCGCCGAGAAATGGGACGAGGTGGAGGTGGAGCGGGGGTAAGGGCGCAGGCGCGAGGCAACCGGGTTGCACCTTTCAGGGGCAATGCCAACATCTCGATTGCGCTCCACTCACCATCCCGGGAGCATCGCCATGTCCGATCAAATCTACCCGCCGTTCTCCAAGGAGGTCGCCGCGAAGCGGCGGGCGCTGGCGCCGGAGATCGAAGCGGCCTTCGATGCCTGGGGCCGGAAGGTCTTCGCCGATGGCGCGCTCAGCGCCAAGATGAAGCAGATCATCGCCGTCTCCGTCGCGCATGTGACGCAATGCGCCTACTGCATCCGGGCGCACACCACCGCGGCGGTGCGGCAGGGCGCGACGCCGCAGGAGCTCATGGAGGCGATCTGGGTCGCGGCCGAGATGCGCGCTGGCGGCGCCTATTCGCATGCCGCCCTCGCGCTCGCGGCGATCGAAGACGAGCAGCACCGTCATCCGGTTTGAGTGGCGAAATCGCGTGATGAGCAAACTCGGCGCCGTCATTGCCGGCATCCTGTCGCTGTCGGTAATCGCCGTCGCGGTCTATGTCTGGATTTCCATCGGCGATGTCGCCATGACCACCGCCGGCTATGTCGCGCTCATCGCCGGAGGGGTCGGAACCTTCGGCCTCGGCGTCGGGCTGATGGCGCTGGTCTTCTACAGCAATCGCCACGGTTTCGACGAACGCGCGGGCGCCTCGCCGCTGGCGAAGGATGGTAAACGCGAGCCGTGATCGAGGGCGCTTGCGCCGAAGCTTCCTATGCGATATGCTTTAGATCTAAAATAAACTGGGAAGAGACGCAATGAGCCGAGCCCCGCGAGCGGCCCGAGCATTGGGAGGCGGAGCGCCGCGCCTGCGCCGCACGGTGCGCGAGCACGGGCCGGATCCGGTCGACGTGCATGTCGGCCGCCGGCTGCGCCAGGCGAGGCTTCTGGCCGGGATGAGTCAGGAGGAGCTCGGCACCGGCATCGGCGTCTCCTTCCAGGCGGTGCAGAAATACGAGCAAGGCGAGAACCGATTGAGCGCGAGTCGGCTGTTCCGCGCCGCGCAACTGCTCGAGCGGCCGGTCTCCTTCTTCTTCGACGAAATTCCGGGCGACGCGCCCAGCACCAGTCAGCAATCCGCGTTTTCCCGCAGCGAGATCGATCTCGTCCGGCACTTCCGCCAGATTACCAGCGGGGAGGTGCGCGAGCGCCTGCTCCAGGTCGCCAGGCGCATTGGCGAGCTTGGCGCCGACGACGCTTCGGGCGGTTCCAGCCGCTGAAACGGACGTCCCGGCCTGCCTCATGTCATGCGCGCGGCGCCGCGGGCGGAAAATTGCTGTCGCCGCACCCGCTTCCCTTGCAGTAGAACAGGGCCGCAACGTCTCGCGAGGTCGGGGATGCAAGGGAAACTCGTCATCGCCGCGATCCTGGCGCTGGCCGCCGCGGCCGCCGCGAACCAGGCCCGCGCGCTCGACCAAGTCACCTTCGGCACCGACTGGAAGGCCGAGGCCGAGCATGGCGGCTATTACCAGGCGATCGCCACCGGGATCTATCGCAAATACGGCATCGAGGTCGCGCTCCGCCAGGGCGGGCCGCAGATCAATCAGTCGCAGCTGCTGGCCGCTGGGCGCCTGGATTTCTCGATCGCCTCCAACTCCTTCATCGGACTGAACTTCGTCAAGGAGAAGATCCCGCTGGTGGCGGTGGCAGCGCTGTTCCAGAAGGACCCCTCGGTGCTGATCGCGCATCAGGGCGTCGGCAATGACAGCCTCAAGGACCTGAAGGGCAAGCCGATCATGATCGGCGGCGACACGCGGGTCGGCTGGTGGCTCTTCCTCAAGGCGAAATTCGGCTATACCGACGACCAGATCCGCACCTATACCTTCAACGTCATACCCTTCCTCGCCGACAAGAATGCCGTGCAACAGGGCTATCTCACGAGCGAGCCCTTTCTCATCGAGACGGCCGGCGTCAAGGCCAATGTGTTCCTCCTCGCCGATGCCGGCTATGCCAGCTACGGCTCGGTGATCGAGACCTCGCGGAAGCTCATCGCCGCCAAGCCCGATCTGGTGCAGCGCTTCGTCGATGCCAGCATCGAGGGCTGGTACAGCTATCTCTACGGCGATCCGACGCCCGGCAACAAGCTCATCAAATCCGACAATCCCGAAGAGAGCGACGCGCTCCTCGCCTACGCCATCGCCGGCATGAAGCGCCACGGCATCGTCGACAGCGGCGATGCGCTGGACCAGGGCGTCGGCGCCATGACCGAAGCGCGCTGGCAGAGCTTTTTTACGCTCATGTCGGGCGAGGGGCTTTATCCCAAGACGCTCGATTGGCGCGCGGCCTATACGCTCCGCTTCGTCGATCGGCGCGTCGGCATGGCGCTGAAGAAATAGGAAGCGGCCGCGCCGATGGAGGACGCCTCGACGCCGCTCTTGGCGCTCGTCGGCGTCGGCAAGAGTTTTCGCAACGGCATCGAGGCTCTGGCCCGAATCGATCTTGCGGTGGCGGAAGGCGCCTTTCTCAGCATCCTCGGGCCGTCGGGCTGCGGCAAGAGCACGCTCTTGCGCATCATCGCCGGCCTCACCCCGGCGACCGCAGGCCGCGTCGCCTGGCAGGCGGGCGACCTCAAGGGCCGGATCGGCTTCGTCTTCCAGGAACCGACCTTGATGCCCTGGGCAAATATTCGCGACAACGTGTTTCTGCCGCTGCGGCTTCAGGGCAAGTCGCGGCGGGAGGAGGCGCCGCGCATCGATGCGATGCTGGCCGCGCTCGGTCTTGCCGGGTTCGAGCGCGTTTATCCGCGCGAGCTTTCGGGCGGCATGCGCATGCGCGTCTCGATCGCCCGCGCGCTCGTCACCGAGCCGCGCCTCTTGCTCATGGACGAGCCGTTCGCCGCGCTCGACGAAATCACCCGGTTCAAGCTCAACGAGGATCTCCTGGACCTGTGGCGCCAGCACCGCTGCACCATCGTCTTCGTCACCCACAGCGTCTTCGAATCGGTGTTCCTGTCGGACCGCATCGTCATCATGACGCCGCGCCCCGGACGCATCGTCAGCGAGGTCGCGATCGACCTGCCCTATCCGCGCCGCGGCGATCTCCGCACCGACCCTGCCTATGTCGAGCGCTGCGGCGAGGTCTCGCGCCGCTTGGCGAGGGCGACAGCATGAGCGCGGGCTGGGGCGAGCGCTTGCACCGCATCGCCGCGCCACTCGCGGTCGGGCTCCTCATGCTCGCGGGTTGGGAGGCGATGGTGCGGATCAATTCCATCCCGCCCTATATCCTGCCGGGGCCCCTGCTGGTCGCGGAGACGCTGTGGCGCGACGGGCCGAGCCTCTTGGTCTCGCTCACCGTGACTTTGCGCATCTCGCTTGCCGCTCTGGCCGCGGCGGTGATTCTGGGCGGGGCGCTGGCGATCCTGTTCGCGCAGTCGCGGCTCTTGGAGATCTCGCTGTTTCCCTATGCCGTGATCCTGCAGGTGACGCCGATCGTGTCGATCGCGCCGCTCATCATCATCTGGGTCAACGACACGTTTCTGTCGCTCTTAGTCTGTGCCTGGATCGTCGCTTTCTTTCCGATCGTCGCCAATACGACCTTGGGCCTCAACAGCGCCGACCGCAATCTGGTCGCGCTGTTCCGGCTCTACGGCGCGTCGCGCTGGCAGGTGCTGCGGCATCTGCGGCTGCCCTCGGCGCTGCCTTATTTCCTCGCGGGCGTGCGCATCAGCGGCGGGCTCGCGCTCATCGGCGCCGTCGTCGCGGAATTCGTCGCCGGCACCGGCGGCGCCTCGACCGGTCTCGCCTCGCGCATCCTCGAGGCGGGCTATCGGCTGGAGATCCCGCGCCTCTTCGCGGCGCTGCTGCTCCTGTCCCTGACGGGCATTGCGATCTTCGCGGCGCTGAGCTGGCTCTCGCGCCGCCTGCTCGCGCATTGGCACGAGAGCGCGCTGCCGAGCGAGGAGTGATCAGGCGGGCAGGAGGAGGAGGATGAGCTCGGCGACCAGGACCGGGCGCTCGGCGCCTTCGCGCTCGATCGACGCTTCGAGCGTGACCCTCACACCCTGACGCGCGGGCTCGGTGCGCAGGAGCTTGAGGCCGAGCCGGATGCGGCTGCCGCTCGGCACCGGCTCGATGAAGCGCAGCCGCTCGCAGCCATAATTGATGCTCGCCCTGACGCCCTCGACCGCGAAGATCTCGTCGCGGAGCCGCGGCATCAAGGCGACGGTCAGCCAGCCATGCGCCACCGTCCTGCCATAGGGCGAGTGCCGCGCGCGCGCGGCATCGACATGGATCCATTGATGATCGCCGGTGACGTCGGCGAAGCGGTCGATCATGTCCTGGCTCACTTCGAGCCAGGAACTCGTGCCGAGCGTCTCGCCCGCGGCGGCGCTCAACTCTTCAATGCTCTGGAAGCGGCGCATGGCGCGAGAATGGAACGAAACCGGCGGCGTTGTCTACGAAGAGTCGTTATGGCCCGAGCCGCCGCAGCATCCGCCGCCAGCGCCGCCATTGCCGGCGATAGAGCGCCAAATCCGCGAGCATCTCGGGATAGAAGGTGCCGTCGGCGCGGCGCAGGCGGATGGCGCGGAGCTGGCCCCGCACCATTTCTCTGAAGAAGGCGGCCTGGCCCTCGGCTTGCAAAATATGCACCGCCTCGGGCGAGCCGTGCCGGGCCATGAGCCGTAGCGGCCGAGGGATCGGCCCGTCGAAGCGGCGCTCCAGCAGGGCCAGCGCCGCCAACTCGTCCCGCCCATCCGGCACGACACACCCTCCCGCGGCTTTCGGGAGGATTGTACGCTATTAGCGTTCGAACTTCAAGTGATTTGCGTATGGCAGGTGCGAAAAATCACAGCCAGCGCCATTGCCCGATGACGCGGCCCTGGATGTAGGCCTCCTCGACCGTGCGCTCGTAGGGATCGTATTTGCCGTTGTCGGAGGTGATCTTGACCCGCGTCGGGTCGCTATGCGGCAGGATTTGGAGCCGCTTCACCACCAGCCCGAGCCCGTCCCAGACGACGAAGACGCCGGGCGGGCTCGGCACACGGTCGCCGGTATCGACGAGGATGCGCTGACCCGGCATGAGTGTCGGCTCCATGCTATCGCCCATGACGGTGATGATACGCAGCTCCGCCGCCGGCGCGGTGCTGTAGCCGCGGACGATCTCGGTCGGCACCTGCCATTCCGCGACGATGCGCTCCTGCTCGCTGATGAGGCCGCCGCCGGCGCCGGCGCGGACGTCCAATTCCTCGATCTTGAGCATCTGGGCATGGCCCGGCCGCTCGGCCGGCGCCGCGAGCGGCCGCGCCTTGTTGTCCATGCCGGCGAGGGCATAGAGCTCGACCGCCGCGACGCCATGCGGCGCAAAGATCGGCACCAGCTTCTGCACGAGATCCAGCGGCAGGAACGGCTTGCGGAAGCGGTCCTCGTAATGCTGATAGCTCGAGCCGTGCTCCATGCCGAGCGCATGCGCCACGTCGCGGATGGAGAGGCCCGCCTTCTGCCTGAGCCGCTTCAGGCCGCGCGAGGCGGGAGAGGTCTCGGCCATGGCGCAAGTGTATGCGTCCGCAGCGCTTTCCGGCAAACGCTTTAGCCCTTGACTTTTGTACGTAATTAGAGTACACAAGCGTACGACGGTGCGGGGATCGGCGAGCGTGCGACGGCGGCTCTCCGCCGGCACCGGCGCATCCAAGACCGCCAGTTTCGGGAGCAGCGTATGGCCGATCGGATCGAAGGGCATTCCCACGCCTCCTCACGGAACAATTCAGGAACAAAGGACCGAACTCTAACCGAGGCTCCCGCATCTGTCATCAAGGATTCCGAGTTATACAATCTAGACGTGTGTTCCGGCCCGGCGCGTTGCGGCTATGTCGTGGCCGAGGATTGGCGCTATGGCGGGGCGGCCCCGTTCTGCGACGCGCCAGCCGTGCCGGGCTCCTCATATTGCGCCAAGCACTTGGCACTCTGTGCTGTCGCGCCCGGCACCAAGGCGGGCGCACGCATCCTCGCCGATCAAGCCGCGGCGGCGCGCAGCGACGGCATTGCGCCCGAGGCGGCGGGCCATGCGCCGGCGCTCACCGAGCCGGAGCCGCTCGATGCCGAGGTCGACGAGGATCTGGGCGGGCTCGACCTGCCGTGCCGGCCGGACCCCGAGCCGTGAGCAAGGGCAAGCGCGCCGCCGCCCGCGCCGATCCCGCCGGTCCGACGCCGGAACGGTTGGCGCATGGCCTCATCGAGCGCGCGCCGCACGCCATTGCCGACGAGGCCGGGCGGCCGGCGCGGCCCTATCGCGCGGTCGACACCTTGGGCCTGATGCTGCGCAAGAACACCATCACCGCCTCGATGCGCCAGGCCGGCGACGATTTCCACGCGCTCTTCGTCATCGCGCAATTGGACCCGCTGCGCGCGCCCGATCTGCGCCGCGTGCCGCAAGGTGTGCACGAGCTGCCCTTCGCGCTGCGCCAGGAGGAAGCGCGCAAGCGCATCTGGCGCTCGCTTCAGGCCCTGGGCGGCATCGGCTCGCCCGCCGGGTCGTGCGTCTGGCACGTGGTGGGCTGCGCCTGGTCCTTGAAGGAATGGGCGCTCCGCGCCGGCTGGGGCGGCCGCGGCATCAGCCAGGAAGCCGCCTCCGGCGTCCTCGTCGGCGCGCTCGGCGTGCTCGAGGCGCAGTATGGCTTGCGGTAAGGCGCGGTTTATCTTGACAAATCCGGACCGATCTGATAAAAGGGAACATCATTCCGAAAAGCCCGGCGCACTCCGCCGGGCTTTTTCTTTGGCGAGACCAGTGCCATGGCGCGCGGCAAGAAGGCGGGGCGGGGGCTCACCCCGCTTCAGCGGAAATTCGCCGTCGAATATGCCGTCGACTTCAACGCCAAGCAGGCGGCGCTGCGCGCCGGCTACAAGCCAGGCGCCGCGCGCGAGGCGTGGCGGCTCGTCAAGCATCCCAAGATCGCCAAGCTGCTCGGCAAATCGATCGAGGAGCGGCGCAAGCGCGCCATCGTCACCGCCGACCGCGTGCTTCGGGAATATGCGCGGATCGCCTTCGCCGATATCCGCCGCTTCGCCAAATGGGGACCGGAAAAGGTCGAAGTGCGCCCGGTGAGCGCGTTCTCGGATGACGATGCGGCGGCGGTGGCCGAGCTCTCTGCGGGCAAGGGCCGCGGCACGCGCATCAAGCTGCACGACAAGCAGCGCGCGCTCGACGCCATCGTGCGGCATCTCGGTCTCTTCGATCCGCGCCAGACCGCGGGCGATCCCAAGGCGCGCGAGGAGGCCGCGCAACGCGCCCGCGAGAGTTTGAGCCGCCGCATCGACGCGCTCGCCGAGGGCGACGCAAAGAAGTAGGGGGCTCGCGCGCGGCCCGCCTCTTGGCTAGGCTCCGTGCCATGCCGGCCTTGCCGGTCATTGCGATGGCGAGGAGACCATGGCGAAGAAAATCGACGTCGAAGCGCTGAAGCGGATGACGCGGGCCGCGGGCATTCCCTTCCACGTCAGCAAGATCGGCCACATCGTGCTCAATTGCAGCGACATCGAGCGCTCGACGCGGTTCTATACCGAGGTGCTCGGCTTCTCGGTCTCCGATGTCTATCCCGAGGACATGGCGAAGGGCGGCATGGTGTTCATGCGCTTCCACCACGACCACCACGGCATCGGCCTGGTCGGCACCATGCCTGGACAATCCGGCTCGATCGAGCTCAATCACCTGGCCTTCGAAGTGAAGACCCTCGACGAGGTGCTGCTGGCGCGCGACCATCTGAAGAAGCACGGTATCGCCATCGATTTCGAAGGCCGGCGCCGCGCCGGCTCGCAGATCGCCGTCGAGTTCCGCGATCCCGACGGCCACCGCCTCGAAATCTTCTGGGGCGTCGATCAGGTCGGCAGCGAAGGCCGCACCCGCCCGCCCGCCGAATGGAAATGGGCGCTGAGCCTGCGCGAGGCGATCCTCGATCCGTGCCAGGGCCAGGACACGACCCTCCTCAACCCGGCGCTCATCGACAAGGAGACGCCCGAGGAAGCCGCGCGCATCCGCGAGCGCACGCTCAAGACGCAGGCGGCGAAGCTCGGGCATTGACGCCGCGCTTCACTCGATGACGATCTCGCCGGTCATGCCCTCGAAATCATGGTCGGCGCAGGTCAGCGGATAGGTGCCGGGAAGCTGCGCCACGAATTCGATCTCCTTGCTCTCGTGCGGTTGGAGGACGATTTCCGTCCCTTCGGGGGTGAGCGCGCTGCGGTCTTTGATCTCGACCGCGCGGAAGAAGGCCGGCGCGGTGAATTCGTGCAGCTCCTTGCCGCGGTTTTCCAGGTGCAGCCGATAGAGTACGCCGCGGCGAAAGCGCAGGTGATCCGGCGTGAAGTGAAATTCGCTCAGCACGACCATCACGCGCTCGGCCTGGGGCGTGTCGGCGTCGGCGGCGCCGGCTCTTCGCCCGGGCGCCGGCGCTGCCACGCACAGCGCCAGGATGGAGCCCAACAGAAGATTCCGACGGCTTGCCATTCCGCGCCTCCCTGTGCTGCGAAGATAGAGGTCCGCCGCGGAACACTAAGCTCGGCGCCCGCATAGATCGGATCAAGAGTCCGTGTGCGGCCGCCGGGCCTTCACGTCAAAGTGATATGACAGCGCGAACCGCCGCCACATACTGGCCCGTGATGTCGAGGGGATCCCGGCCCCGCCGGCAAAAATCACCAAGCTCGACCACGGGAGGAGGCCATGAGGCAACTGACGCGTCGGGGATTTGAGGTCGCCGTGTTCGCGGGCTCGCTGGTTCTGGCGGGCTGCGCGGGGTCCATGTCGGACAGCTCCAAGGCGCATTTCACCGCGACTCTCAACGGTGCCGCGGAGGTGCCGGCCAAGGCCGTGCCGGGGACCGGTAGCGCCGATGTCTGGCTCGACAAGAACAGCAAGACGCTGACTTGGACCGTCGCCTATGGCGGTCTGACGGGCGATGCCAAGGCGGCGCATTTCCATGGCCCGGCCGCTGCCGGCGCCAATGCCGGCGTGCTGGTGCCGATCACCATCAGCCCCAGCCCGATGAAAGGCTCGGCGCAACTGACCGACGCCCAGATCGCCGATCTTTCGACCGGCAAGTGGTACATCAACATTCATACCGCGGCGAATCCCCCCGGCGAGATTCGCGGCCAGGTGATCGCGGCGCCGTAACGCCGCGCGCGCGAGTCGCCTCGGCGAAGGCCGGGCAAGCGGGCCCGGCCTTCGCGTACGCATTTTGCGATTGACAAATCCGGATCGATCTGATATAAGTTTCGCAACATCGAAATTCCGCCCGGCGGGCCCAGCCCGGCCGGGTTTTTTGTTGCCGGAGGCGCGGCGATGGCGGGCGAGGCGGAGGGCTTGGCCGTACCGGCGCCGTCATTCGCCCCTTCCTTGGCTGCGCGCTTCGCCGCGCTTCCCGTTGCCGATCGCACCAGCGCGCTCGCCGAATTGAGCGACGAGGAAGTCGAGGGACTGAGCCATGATTGGCGCTTCTGGGCGCGGCCTTCGCAGCTGCCGCCCGAAGGGCAGTGGCGCGTCTGGCTCTTGCTCGCCGGCCGCGGCTTCGGCAAGACGCGCAGCGGCGCAGAATGGGTGCGGATGCTGGTGGAGCAGAGGCGCGCGCGTCGCGTCGCCTTGGTCGCGCCCACTGCCGCCGATGCGCGCGATGTCATGGTCGAGGGCGAGAGCGGGCTCCTCGCCGTCGCGCCGCCCGATTTCCGGCCGCTCTACGAGCCCTCGAAGCGCCGCCTCACTTGGCCCAACGGCGCCATCGCCACTTGCTTCTCGGCCGACGAGCCCGAACGCCTGCGCGGCCCACAGCACGATGCCGCCTGGTGCGACGAGCTTGCCGCCTGGCGCTATGCCGAGGCCTGGGACATGCTGCTGCTGGGCCTGCGCCTAGGCAGCGATCCGCGCGTCGTGGCGACGACGACGCCCAAGCCGACGCGGCTCGTGCGCGCGCTCATTGCCGCCGAAGGCACGTTTGTGACGCGCGGCGCAACCCGCGAGAACCTGCGCAATTTGGCGCCGCAATTCCTCGCGGAGATCGTCAAGAGATACGAAGGCACCCGCTTGGGGCGGCAAGAGCTCGAAGCGGAGATCCTCGAGGACGCGCCGGGCGCGCTGTGGCGCCGCGACGCGCTCGAAGGCGAGCGGCGCAAGCCCGGCGAGGTGCCGAGTCTGCGCCGCATCGTCGTCGCCATCGACCCCGCCTCGAGCAGCGCCGAGGGCGCCGACGAGACCGGCATTATTGTCGCGGGGTTGGGCGAGGACGGACACGGCTATGTGCTCGACGACCGCTCGGGCCGCTATGCGCCGGAGCGCTGGGCGAAGGAGGCGGTGGCACTCTATCGCAAACGCGCCGCCGACCGCATCGTCGCCGAGGTCAACAACGGCGGCGACATGGTCCAATCGGTGCTGCGCACGGTCGATGCGAGCGCGAGCTTCAAGGCGGTGCATGCCTCGCGCGGCAAAGTGGTGCGCGCCGAGCCGGTGGCCGCGCTCTATGAGCAAGGCCGCGTCCATCACGTCGGATGCTTTCCCGCGCTCGAGGATCAGCTCTGCGGCTTCACGGCCGGTTTCGATCGCAGGCGCGCCGGCTCCTCGCCCGACCGGCTCGACGCGCTGGTCTGGGCCTTGACCGAGCTGATGGTCGAGGATTCGGGCCAGGCCTGGCTCGACTATTACGGCGAACTCGCGCGCAAGCAGGGATAGACCATGGCGCTCGACGAAAGCGGCGGAGGCAACACGCCGCCCGGACTGTTCCAGCGCGCGGCCGAGGCGGCGCGCTATGTCATTTCCGGCGTGACGCCCGCGACCTGGTTCGGGCCGCTGCAGCCGCTGGCGCCGATGGCGCCCGAGGAGGTCAAGGGCCGCGGCTGGGATTATCCGGTCGGCTGGAACCTCAACTACATCCCGCGCGCGACCGAGCGGGTGAGCTTCGACCGGCTGCGCCGGCTCGGAGAAAGCTGCGATCTCTTGCGCCTCGTCATCGAGACGCGCAAGGACCAGGTGGAAGCGCTGCAATGGACGATCCGGTCGCGCGCGCCGCGCCAGGGCGGAGCCGTGGCGGCGGGCGCAAATGCCCAAGAGATCGGCGCGATTACCGAGTTCTTCGAGCGGCCCGACCGTCGGCACGATTGGGCGCAATGGCTGCGCGCGCTGCTCGAGGATCATTTCGTCATCGACGCGCCGGCGCTCTATCGTCGCCGGACGCGCGGACAAAGGCTCTATGCGCTCGAAATCCTCGACGGCGCCACGATCAAGGTGCTGCTCGACGCCGACGGCCGCACGCCGGAGCCGCCGAGCCCGGCCTATCAGCAGGTGCTGAAAGGCATTCCCGCCGCCGACTACACCGCCTTCACCACCGGCGAACTCATCTACTATCCCAAGAATTTGCGCTCCAACCGTGCCTATGGCTACGCGCCGGTCGAGCAGATCATCGAGAGGGTCGACACCGCCATCGCCCGCGCCCGGAGCCAGCATGACTATTTCAGCGAAGGCAATTTGCCCGACGGGCTCTTGACCGGCCCCGAAGGCTGGAGCGTCGATCAGATCCGCAGCATGCAGGAATATTGGGACAGCCTCTTTTCCGGCAATGTCGCGCAGCGCCGGCGCAACTGGTGGGTCCCGAACGGCGCCAAATGGCAGGAGACGAAGCAGCCGCCCTTGAAGGACGAGTTCGACGAATGGCTCGCCCGCGTCATCTGCTATGCCTTCTCCATCAGCCCGCAGCCCTTCGTCAAGATGATGAACCGCGCCACCGCGGAATCGGCGCAAGAGGTCGCCGCCGAAGAAGGCCTGGCGCCGACCATGGCGTGGGTGAAGCGCCTGATGGACCGAGTGATATCCGAGGATTTCGGCTGCCCCGAGCTCGAATTCGCCTGGGAGCCGACGCGCGAGCTCGATCCCGCGAAGGCCGCGGCCAACAACGAGATCTATGTCCGGAGCGGCATCAAGACCATCGACGAGGTGCGCGACGATCTCGGCCTCGCGGCATTGGGCGGCGCGGCGGCCCGGCCGATGATCGCCACGCCCGCGGGCTTCGTGCCAATCGGCGCGGCGGCGAAGACGCGCGATCCGCGGCAGGCATAATCATCAACACTTCCGGGAATCTCCGATGATCACCCTCTACGCCGCAATCGAGAAGATCGATCGCGAGCAGCGCATGGTCTTCGGCTACGCCTCGACGGAGGCCCTGGATCAGCAGGGCGAGATCGTCCGGCTCGAGGCGCTCGAGGCGGCGCTGCCGGAATACATGCGCTTCGCCAACATCCGCGAGATGCATCAGCCTTCGGCCGTGGGCGTTGCGCACGAGGCGGCGGTCGACGGCAAGGGGCTGTGGCTCGGCGCTCGGGTCGTCGATGAGCGCGCTTGGGAGAAGGTGAAGGCGGGCGTCTACAAGGGCTTCTCGATCGGCGGCAGCGTGACCGCGCGCGATCCGCAGAACCGCATGATCATCACCGGCGTCGATTTGACCGAGATCAGCCTCGTCGACCGTCCCGCCAATCCCGAGGCGGTGTTCGAGATGGTGAAGCGCGCCGAGGGCGCGCTTGGGCCGCAGCCGCGCGCGCGCTGGGATTGCGGCGTCGCCGCGCATCGGCATTTCGCGCAGGCCGACGCCGCGCGTTGCATGGAGCAGCAGATGAGCGTGAACGGCGCCGCGACCAAACGCGACTATTCCGCCGCCGAGCGCCAGGCCATGGCGGAAAGCGGCGAGGCGCTACCCGACGGTTCGTTCCCGATCAAGGACCGCGCCGATCTCGCCGCCGCCATTCACGACTGTGGCCGCGCCAAGGATCCCGCCAAGGCGAGGGCGCATATCATCGCGCGCGCCGAGGCACTCGACGCAACCGATCTGCTGCCGCCGGATTGGCATGAGAGCTCCGCCGATCAGGATGCCGCGGCGGTCGGCAAGATCGGGGCGCGCCACAGCGCCGTCGATCTCGCGCGCATCCAGGCGATCCACGACCATGCCGTCGATCTCGGCGCCGCCTGCGCCGGCCACGCCAAATCCGCGACCGCCGCCGATCTGCGCAAAGCTTATGCCGAGCGCAACGAAGCGGCCGAAGCGCTCGAGAAGCTTGCATCGCAGGTGACGCCGCTCCTCGCCGAGTTGAGCGAGCTCAAGAAGCGGCTCGCCATCGTCGAGGCGACGCCCTTGCCGCCGCGTGCCGTGCTCGGCGCGGTCGCGGTCAGCAAGGAGGATGATCGCGCCGGCATCGCCGCGGAGAGGCTCGCGACGCGGCTTGCCGCCGTGCCACCCGGCGCCGCGCGCGCGAACGAGATCCTGCGCCACGCGTATTACACGCCGCACCTGGGATCGCGCTGAGAGTCCAGGGTCGTCATGCGCGGACTTGTGCCGCGCATCCACGGCTTCACTTGGCGGTCAAGACGTGGATGGCCGGCACGGAGGCCGGCCACGACAATCAAGAGAATTGCAGGTCTCTGCTGCTTCGCCGTGCCGCGCACGGCGCGCCCTCATCGCCGCTTGGGCAACGGCTCGCCATAGCTGACAGCCGAGCGCTGACAGCTATCAGCCTCACGATGGAGCCTTCAGATGTCGCGAGTCTCTCTGCCGCGCGACGCGGTGATCGACCGCATGATGCTGGCGGTCAACGGCGTGCATAATCCCGACACGGCGCGGCCCGGCTTTCTCTCGCGCGACCGCGCCGCGCACACGCTCGACATGTTCAAGGCGGCCTTCGGCAACCCGATGCAGCCGCCGGAAAGCGTCATGACGAAGAGCGTCACCATCGCGACCGGTCTCACCTACTACGATCTGCGCGCGCCGGCCTTGAATTTGTTTCCGACCGTGTCGCCGCTGCGCAACTCGGTGCCGCGTGTGCAGCGCCCCAATCCCGGCGACGCCGCGCATTGGAAGGCGGTGATGGCGACGATCGGCTCGGGCTGGCCCTATATGGGCTGGGTCCCCGAGGGCAAGCGCTCCGCCTCGATGTCCTACACCGTGGCGAACCAGACCTTGCCCTATGCGACCTTGGGCGAGGAAGATTCGATCACCGAGGAGGCGCGCTTCGCGGCGGAAGGCTTCGAGGACGAGGATTCGCTCGTCCAGCTCCGCCTGCTGCTCAAGATGTTCGTCAAGGAAGAGGCGGCGATCCTCGGCGGCAATGCGACATTGCAACTGGGGACGCCGACCGCGCCGAGCCTTTCGGCCTCGGGCAGCGGCGCGAGTCTGCCGGCGGCGACCTATTCCGTCATCGTCGCGGCGCTGACCATGGAAGGCTATCTCAATTCGAGCCTTGCGGGCGGCGTCGCCACCACGCTCGCCATCACCGGCAATGACGGCGGCCAATATACGCTCAACGGCGGCTCCTCGAACCGCTCGACGAATGCGACGCAAGCCGTGAGCTCGGGCCAGACGCTCTATGCGACGGTGCCGATCGTCAACGGCGCCATTGCCTATGCCTGGTTCGTAGGATCTGCCGGATCGGAGAGTTTGCAGGCGATCACCACCATCAACAGCGCTTCCTTCGGCGCCGCGCTGACCAGCGGACGCCAGGCCGCGACCCAGATCACCCAAGACAGCTCCTACAACACCGCCCTCGCCTTCAACGGCTTGATGACCACCGCCTATGTCGCCGGCAGCAACGCGTATGTGCAGCCGCTGGCGACGGGCACGGCGGGCTCGGGCAGCGTCCTCACCCCCTCGGGCGCGGGCGGCATCGTCGAGATCGACACCATGCTGAAGTCGATGTGGGACAATTTCCGCATCAGCCCGACGGTGATCTACGTCAACTCCCAGGAGCTCAAGAACATCACCACGAAAGTGCTGTCGAACAGCGCCGGGCCGCTGTTGCGCTACAACGTCGAGGCGGATCAGGACGGGATGGTCGAATACAAGCTCACTGCGGCCGGTGTCGTGAGCTTCTATTTCAACCCCTACACCCCCGATGGCGGCGTGCGCCTACCGATCAAGATCCACCCCAACCTGCCGCCGGGCACGCTCGTCGCCTACACCGAGAAGCTGCCGCCTTGGTACGTCTCGAACCAGACGCCCGAGGTCGCGGTGGTGATGACGCGACAGGATTACTACACCGAGGTCTGGCCCAAGACGACGCGCACGCAGTTCTACGGCGTCTATACGCAAGAGGCGCTCGCGGTCTATGCGCCCTTTGCCACCGGCATCATCACCAATATCGGCAACGGCTGATCGGGCGCGTGGGCCAAGCCGGCGGGTGAAGCATGGCCGCTTCCGATCTGACGATTCTCACCAACGTCAAGGCGTGGCAATCGCCGCCACTGGCATCGACGGCGGACGATGCGCTGCTGACGCGCCTCGTCACGGCGGCGAGCCAGTTCATTCTCGGCTATCTGCAGCGGCCGATGCTGTCCTCGCAGCTTTATGCCGAGGCGCGCGACGGCGAGGGCGGCGCGAGTTTGATGCTGCGGCAATGGCCGGCGACGAGCATTGCCTCGCTGGTGGTCGATGGAATGAGCGTCGGTCCGGCAAGCGGCGGCACGTCGCTGGTGCCGGGCTATCTGCTCGATCCCTGGGACGGCTGGAGCGCGGGCCAGCCGCAACGGCTCGCGCTCGCGGGATATCGCTTCGTCCGCGGCATCCAGAATATCTTCGTGAGCTACTGGGCCGGCTATCTGGTCGCGGCGGAGCCGCAGATGGTGCCGCCAAGCCCCGGTCCTTACATGGTGACGACGAGCCGCTTCCGGGCGGCCGACAGCGGCGTGAGCTACGCCGCCGGCGGCGCGCTCGCGCCGGTAGCGGCCAACCCGACGCGCGGACAATATGTGCCGCCATCCGGCTTGGGCGGCGCCTACACCTTCGCCGCCGGCGATGCCGGCGCAGCGGTGGCGATCAGTTACAGCTACATTCCGGACGACATCCAGCAGGCCTGCATCGAACTCGTCTCGCTGCGCTACGCCGAGCGCAACCGCATCGGTCAAGCGTCGAAATCGCTCGCGGGCGAGGTGGTCGCCTTCACGCAGAAGGACATGCCGGCCGATGTCGCAACGGCGCTCCAGCCCTATCGCCGAGTGTTCACGCCATGATCGACATGCGCATCATCGGCGACGCGGCGGTGCTCACTCGACTCGGCAGTTTCCCCGAGCGGCTGCAGCGCCGGCTCTCCGGCGTGATGACGCGGCTTGGCGTCGATCTCGGCGACGCCGTTGCGGAGAATCTGTCCGGCCGCGTCCTCCAGCGCCGCAGCGGCAAGCTGGCGCAGGCGCAAAATGTGCGGCTCGATGAAGGGGCGGAGGGGCTCATGCTCAGCCTCGGCTTCGACAACGCCACGGTGCCCTATGGCGCGATCCAGGAATTCGGCGGCACGACCCGCGCCCATCTGATTGCGGCGAAACAGGCCAAGGCGCTCGCCTTTTCGCTGGGAGGCCAACTCGTTTTCGCCAAGCGCGTCAATCACCCGGGCTCGCGCATTCCCGCGCATTCCTTCCTGCGCTCGGCGCTCGCGGAACTCGCGCCCGAAGCGCTCGCCACGTTGCGCGACGCGGTCGCGGCCGAAAGCGCGGCATGAATCGCGAGCCGATCTATGCGGCCCTTTTCGCGCTGCTCGCGGGTGCCGCGACCTTCGTCACCGCCAGCCGGCGGCTTCGGCATTGGAGCGATGTCGCGGCAGCAGAGCAGCCGGCGCTGTTCCAGGTTCAGAAGAGCGAAACCGCGATCCGCCCGCGCGGCGCGCCGGCGAAATGGACGCTCGGCGCCGATGTCTATGTCTATTGTCAGGCGCCGGACGAGATCACTTCGCCGGCGACGGTGATGAATCCGCTGATCGATGCGATCGAGGCGGCGCTTGCGCCGGCGGCGAGCGATGCCGCGCTGCGCAATGTCCAAACGCTCGGCGGCCTGGTTTCGGATTGCTGGATCTCCGGCAAGATCGAGACCGACGAAGGCGCGCTCGGCGGGCAGGCGGTCGCGATCATCCCGGTCGAGATGATTTGGCCGCCCCAAGCATAGCGCATCGTTCTCTTTCAGGAGCAAGCCCATGATCTTCGAATTCGGCTCCGGCGTCCTGTTGGGCGTCCGCACCGACGTTGCCAATGCGACGCCGATCAATTTCGGCCTCATCCAGGAATGCCAGCTCGACCTCAGCTTCACCACCAAGGAGCTTTACGGCCAATACCAGTTTCCCGTGGCGATCGGCCGCGGCCAAGGCAAGATGACGGGCAAGGCGAAGATGGCGCAGATCAGCGGCCTCGCCTTCAACAGCCTGTTCTTCGGCCAGAGCATGGCGGCAGGGCAGCTCGCAACCGCTTTCGGCGAGGCGCATGCGGTGCCCGCCAGCACGCCCTTCACGGTGAGCGCGACCAACGCTTCGAGCTTCGTCGATGATTACGGCGTGCTCTATGCAACCACCGGCCTGCCGCTCGTCAAAGTCGCGAGCGGGCCGGCGCAAGGGCAATACAGCGTCAGCGCGGGCGTCTACAGCTTCGCCGCCGCCGACGCCGGCGCCGCGATCCTGATGTCCTATACCTACACGGTCGCGGGCACGGGCCAGCAGCTCACATATGCGAACCAGCTCATCGGCACGACGCCGACCTTCCAGGCGCAGCTCTACCAGACCTTCCAGTCGAAGCCGGTCAATGTGAAGCTCTTCAATTGCGTCTCCTCGAAGCTCGCCTATGCGACGAAGCTCGAGGATTTCACCATTCCCGAGCTCGACTTCGACATCTTCGCCAATGCCGCGGGCAATGTCTTCGCCTGGTCCTTCGCCGAGGCGTCGTGATGGAAGGAGCGGCGACGCTCACCTTCGGCGGCCAGGACTTCACCGTGCGGCCGCTCACCATCGGGCAACTCAGGGCGGTCGGCGTGGGCGCGGCGAAGCTGCGGCAGACGGCGGATGATCCGGTTGCGGCGGAGGGCGCGTGGTACGACGCGATGGCCGAGATCATCAGCGCCGCATTGCGCCGCGATCATCCGGAGATGACCGTCGAGGCCGTGCTCGCGCTCGAGGCCGACGTGCCGCGCCTGGTCGAGGCCAACCGCGTCATCCTACGCTTGAGCGGGCTCGTGCCCGCGGGGGAAGCGCGCGCGGCAGCGCCGAATGGAGCGAGCTCTACGGACTCCTAGCGACGGCCTGCGGCTACACCTGGCCGCAGATCGACGCGATGACGCTGCCGCAGGTTTACGAGCTCATGGCGTACTGGGAGACCTGGCCGCCGCTGCATGTGCTGGCGGCGCGCGTTCTCGGCTACCGGCCGAACCCGCGCACGCCGCAGGCGAGGGCCGGCAAAGTGCGCGCCGGGATCGACGGCTTGTTGGCGCTCGCGCCCGACGGAATGTGTCGGGTCGAGCATTTGCGCGGGGGCGCTGACCACTGATGGCCGACGACCAGATCACAGTCAGCATCACCGCAGAGACCAGCGAGCTACTGCAGGAGCTTGCCGGCGCCACGGACGAGTTGCGCGGCTTCGGCCAGGAGGTGCGCGGCCTCGCCGATCAAATGGCCGCGGCGGCCGACAACCGCGCGGCGCAGCAGCAGGCCGAGGCGTGGCGCGGCGCGCTCCGCGAGATCGACAGCGCCGAGACGGTCTTCGTCAGCAGCGTTTTGAGCCGCCGGCAATCGCTCAGCCAATCGCTGATGCAGCTTTCCTCGCGCCTGGTCGAGCAAGAGATCGCCAACGATCTCAAATGGCTGACCAACAAGCTGCTGCTCAACGCCTTGGGCCTCGCCTCGGACAAGGCGATGGAGCAGGGCGGCTTGCTCGCGCATCTTCTGGCGGAGGACGCGATGACCACGGCAAGCGTCGCCGGCGCCGGCGAGCGCGCGACCGCCGATGCGGCGGCCGGCTCGACCGGCATTCTTGCGATGATCGGCAACGCCGTGAAAGCGATCGCCGTCGATGCCGGCCAGACCTTCGCCGGCGTATTCGCCTTTCTCGCGCCCATCCTGGGACCCGCCGCGGCGGGGCCGGCGGCCGCATCCCAAGCGACGGTGCTGGCGACCGCGATCTCGATCGGCGGCGGTTTCGAAGTCGGCGCGTGGAACCTGCCTTCGGATCGGCTCGCGCTGGTGCATGCCGGCGAGACCATCATGCCCGCCGATTTCGCCAGCGGCTTCCGCTCCGCGGTCGGCGGCGGCTCCGGCGGCGGCGCAGCGAGCGTGACGTTCGCGCCGCAAGTGAGCGCGGTCGATGCCAAGTCGGTGGTGGCGCTCTTCAACAATCCGTCCGTCATGCGCCAGTTCGCGCGAAATCTCTCGGCCTATCTCGCGCTCAACCCGAGCACCAGGGGAGCCTATTGAGTGGCGATCCCCAGCTTTCCCGGTCTCCTCGGCCTCGCCTTTCCGGTGGGCCGCGCGCCCAATTGGCGCACGATCAAGCAGGAGGCGATCAGCGGCAAGGAGACGCGGCTCCAGCTCTGGACCTATCCGCGCTACAAATACGAGATCCCCGTCGCTTATCTCGGCGCCAACCAACAGAACCAGGATTGGCAAACGCTCTCCGGCTTCTTCAACGGCGTCGGCGGCGCTGCGCTGCCCTGGCATTGGAACGATCCTTACGACAAGGCGGTGACGAACCAGGCGCTCGGCAACGGCAACGGCGTGCAGACGATCTTCGGCTTCGTCCGCGCCTTAGGCGGCTTCGCCGAGCCGGTCCAGGACGTGACCCCTAGCTCAGTCACGATTTCCCTCAACGGCGCGGCGCAGAGCCCGTCGAGCTACACGCTGCTCGCCGATCCGAATTGGGGTCTCGTCTATGCCGTCGCCTTTGCCAGCGCGCCGGCGAGCGGCGTCGCGGTGAGTTGGTCCGGCGCCTATCAGTGGCCCTGCCGCTTCGACGAGGATTCGGCGCAGCTCTCGAATGTCATGTTCAATTTCTGGGAACTCAAGAAGATCAGCTTTGAGACCGTGAAGGTGCTTTGATGAAGAGCGCCAAATACGAGACCTCGCCGGGCGCGCTCGCGGCATTTCTCGCGGCCCGGCCGCAGGGCGCCTTCCTCTGCGACCTCTATACCTTCGCCTTGGCAGGCACGCTCAATGGCGGCGCGCCGCTCACCTACACCACGGCGGATGTCGATGTCGTCGTGCCCTATGGGACGGGCGCGATCGCCTATAGCTCGCAGGCGGCCTATTTCGATCAGCTCACCAACAAGGCTTACGGGCACTGGAAGATCGGGCTCGATGTCGACACATGGCAGGTCATCGTCGCGCCGGCGCCGAACGCGACGATCGGCGGCCAGGCCTGGCTCGCGGCGCTCCGCGCCGGCGCGCTCGACGGCGCGGTGGTGGCGATCGACCGCGCCTTCTTCGACAACCGCGGCGCGGGCATGCCGCAGGCGCCGGCGACGATCTCGCCCATGGGCGTCGTCAACGTCTTCACCGGCCGCGTCGCCGAGATCGATCTCGGGCGCTCGAATGCGGTGATCTCGATCAACAGCCACCTCGAGCTCTTGGGCCTCAACATGCCGCGCAACCTCTACCAGGCGCCGTGCCGCTGGACCTTGTTCGACGCCGGTTGCGCGCTCGCGGCCGCAGGCTTCGCGGTGAGCGGCACCATCGCATCCGACCAGGCCGCGGGGGCGAACCCGATCGGTGTTGCCGTGTCGGCGCCCGGCGGCTCCGGAACCTTTGCGCTCGGCCGCGTCACCCTGTCGAACGGGCAGAACGCCGGCTTCTCCCGCGGCATCCGCTCCTGGATTTCGGGCAGCCCAGCGAGCCTCAAGCTCATCGCGCCTTTTCCGTTTCCGCTGGCGAGCGGCGACGCCTTTGCCGCCTATCCCGGCTGCGACAAGCAGGAGAACACCTGCATCGCCTTCGGCAATCGCAAGAATTTCGGCGGCATGCCCTTCATCCCGGCGCCGGAGACCGCAACCTGAGCCCGCCTTCGCTCTTCACACGGAGCAGACCATGAGAGGAAGATTGATCGGAGAGATGCGCAAGCGTCTCTGTCTCGCCGCACTTGCGCTCCTTGCGCCTGCCGCGCCGGCGCTGGCGCAAATCATCTTCGCTACCACCACGCCCGGCAGCGTGACGGTCGCGACCGCCAGCAGCTTCGTCCCGATCCTCGCGCAGAACACGCACCGCAAGGCGTTCCTAGTCGAGAACCCGAACGGCAGCGGCGTGATCGTCTATGTCTTTCTCGGCGGCGGCGGCAATTGCCGCGGTGCGACCACCGCCAATTCCTTCGATCTCGCGGGCGGCCAGGCACTCTTCTCGAGCGGCGCGGTGATCGAGTCCGATCCAATCTGCGTCAGCGCCAACAGCAACGGCGCGCTCGTCAAATTCGCGGAGGGCAATTGAGCATGCGTCGCTTTCTTGCGTCCGCTTTTGCGGCGTTCCTCGCGGCGTCGCCGGCGCTCGCCCTCGAGCTCAGCACGCCACCCGGCAGCGGCGGCGGTGGCGGCGGCGGGGTCAGCAGCGTCGGCTTGAACCTGCCGGGCAGCTTCACCTGCAGCGGCTCGCCCGTAACCTCGAGCGGCACCATCACCTGCAGCTACACGAGCGAGACAGCCGGCACATTCTTCGCCGCCCCCAGCGGAGCGAGCGGCACGCCGTCCTTTCGCGCGCTGGTGGGCGCCGACCTGCCGCTGCCGACGGCATCTACCCTCGGCGGCGTCGAAAGCAGCGCTTCGGTCGCGCATCAATGGCTCGCCTCGATCGACACCTCCGGCGTGCCGCATCTCTCGCAACCCGGCTTCTCCGACCTTTCTGGTTCGATCGCGCTGAGCCAGATCCCGAACTCCGGCGTCACCGCCGGAAGCTACACCTGCTCTGCCGACACGGTCGATGCCGAGGGCCTGGTCACCGCGGCATCGAGCGGCTCGTGCAGCGGCGGCGGCGGCGTCAGCAGCGTCGGCTTGGCGCTGCCGAGCTTTTTTTTCCGTCTCCGGTTCGCCGGTCACGAGCAGCGGCACGCTGACGGGCAGCTTGGCGAGCGAAACCGCGAACACCATCTTCGCCGCGCCCAACGGGTCGAGCGGCACGCCGTCCTTCCGGGCGCTGGCGGGCGCCGACCTGCCGGCGCCGACGATTTCGACGCTCGGCGGCGTCGAAGCGATCAGCGCCGTCTCGCATGAATGGGTCAACGCCATCAACGGCTCCGGCGTGCCCCAACTGAGTCAACCCGGTTTTAGCGACCTCAGCGGCGCCGTCGCGCCGTCGGCGCAGATGCCGAATTCCGGCGCGACCGCCGGCAGCTATACCTGCTCGAACGTTACGGTGACGGCACAGGGGCTGGTGAGCGCAGCATCGAGCGGCTCATGCAGCGGCGGCGGGAGCGCCACGACCGTCCAATCCGGGACCGGCGTCGCGGTATCGGGCAGCCCGTGCACGACAACCTGCACGGTAAGCCTCTCCGGAATCATGGTGCTCAACACGCGCACGGTCGCCTCCGGCACTTCGGACACGGCGAGCGCGACCGATTACACGGTCACTTGGAACAGCGCGGCGACCGGCGCCAAGACGGAGACGGTGCCGAACTGCTCCAGCGGCAACAAGGGCCAGGTCATGGTCATCAAGGACGAGGCGCAGAACGCCGCCACCTACAGCATCACGGTCGAGCCGGCCTCGGCCGGGACGATCGAGGGCGCAGCGACGGCGGTCATCACCTCGAATGGCGCTGCCCTCACCATCCAATGCGACGGCGGGAGTAACTGGAATGCGATCTAGAGCGATTCTCCGGGGTATCGGAAGAGCGGCTACGGCGTCCGGCCGCACGGCGTTCGCCGCCGCTGGGCTTTTCCTCGCGGCAAGCGCGGCCCTTGCCTCCTACAGCGGCAACGGGCCCTTCCCGGTCTATCCGAATGCGACGGCCGCGGGCGGCGCATCGGCCTATCACCTGGTCAGCGCCGCCTCGACCAATGCGGCGAGCGTCAAGAATTCGGCCGGAACGGTCTACTCGATTGCCGCCTACAACAACGGCAGCACCATCGCCTATCTCAAATTCTCCGACAGCGCGTCGGCGCCGAGTTGCGGAACGACGGCGGTGACGCAGACCTATCTCATTCCCGCCAACGGCAACGGCGCGGGCATCAACTTCGCGCTTCCCGTCGGCTTGTCCTTCGCCAATGGCATCGCTCTCTGCGTCACCGGCGGCATCGCGGACAACGACACGACCGCAGTGACGGCGAGCGCCGTCGTCGTCGACATCACCTATAAATAGACAATCTCCATGCGTCGACGCGATTTGCTCAAGAGTGCGGCCGCGCTCGGCGTCGCGGCGCTCGGTCGGGACCTGCTCACACCGACGCGCGCGCTCGCGCAGAGCTTCAGCCCGCCGCAGGTTTCCGGTTTGCAGCTCTGGCTCAAGGCCGATGCCGGCGTCTTCAAAGACGCCGGCGTAACGCCCTGCGGCAACGGCGACACGGTGCAGCAGTGGAACGACCAAAGCGGCAACGGCAACCACGCGACGCAGTCCGCCGCCGGCAACCGGCCGACCTACGCCACCGCCGTTCTGAACGGCCTGGCCGTCCTGACCTTCGACGGCTCGACCAGCTATCTCAACAACGCCTATCTCGGCGAACTCAACACCGTCTTCGTCGTCCATCGCCATCAAACCACGACCTATGCCGAAATTCTCGGCGCCGATACCTCGAACCATTCCTACGACCTCGGCGCCTATTATCTCAGCGTCAATACCGGCTACGGCGTGACCACGCCGGCGCATCAGCGTATCTACAATCGCACCTCGAGCGCGGATGCGACGCCCGGCGGCGGCGCGCCGGCGGCCTGGCAGGCGAGCTCGGTGCCGGTCCTGGCGAATTGGGACGTCTTCGGCGCGACCAATGACGGGACGACGATCAGTCTTTACAAGTCCGGCTTTCTCTGCTCGACCTCGACGATTCCCAATGGCGCGACCGCGGTGCCGATCAGCGCCGCCGTCATCGGCGCCGGATATTACAACCGCAACGTCGTCGACTTCTTGAACGGCCAGATCGCGGAAATCATCGTCTACAACGCGAAAATCGCGGCCGGAGATTTTCGCAACGTCGTCAATTACCTCATCGGCAAATGGGGCCTCCTGGCGGATGGCAGCGTGCTGTTCTCCTCGTTCCTCGGGCCTGGCCCCGTCGCCTTTCACAACCGGCTCTACCTCTTCCGCAGCCGGGACGGCGTCAATTTCAAATACCTGCCCTGCAACTACGTGCCGACGAACGACACTCACGGCGTGCGCGATCCGAGCCTCGTCGGGCCGTGGCAGAGCGCGAATCTCGGCGGCAAATGGTGGCTCTGCCATTCCGACATCGACCCGTCGAGCTATGCCGGGACCGATTTCGCCGTGGCGAACTCGGTGGACGGCTTCGCCTTCGCGCCGGTCACGACGGTCAACTGCGCTTCGCTCGGCGCGACCTATGTTTGGGCGCCGAGCTGGTTCATCGACGGCGACGGCTCGGTGCACGTCATCTTCGCCGCAGGCTCCGGCAGCGGCGGAATGTCGCTTTACGAGGTGCACCCGACCAATGCGGCGATGACGAGTTGGTCGAGCATCACGCAGCTCACCGGCACGAGCCTGCCGTCGCAGATCGATCCTTTCATGGTCAAGATCGGGTCGACTTATAATTGCTGGTACGCGAATTTGCCGTCGAGCAGCACCGAGTCGATCGAGCTGATGACGAGCGCGTCTCTGACTTCGGGCTATACCGTCGCGCAAAGCGGCAATTGGGCTGGCTGGGGCACCGGCCAGCGCGAGGGGGACGCCGTCATCAATGTGGACGGCACGACCATCGTCTATCTCGACCAGGACGGCAACGGCTACCTCTACAGCAAGAATGCCAACGGATACGCCGCCGGTTCCTGGGCGGCGGCCGCCGGGATCGGCGATCCCTGCGCTTATGGCAAGCACATCTAGGGCGGCGAGGCGCTGCTCCTGCCGCCGAACGCCCTGCCCATTCTTGGCGCGGGATAGCAATGCCGATCCCAACGCGTTGATCGCACGGCTTTGCTCAAGCGATGGACGAGATCGAGCGCCGGCAGCGCGCCGCCATTGCCGCCGAGGCGCGGTCATGGCTCGGCACGCCCTACCATCACATGGGGCGGATCAAAGGGCGGCGCGGCGGCGTCGATTGCGCGCAGCTGGTCTGGGCGGTGTTCTTCAATGTCGGATTGTGCGAATTCCTGCCGCTCGAGCCCTACTCCTCGCAATGGCATCTCCACCGCACCGGCGAGCGCTACATGGACAAGGTCATGGCGCGCGCGCACGAGGTCGAGCGCCCGGCGCCCGGCGACATCGCGCTCTGGCGCATGGGCCGCGCCTTCGCCCATGGCGCGATCATCGTCGATCCCGGCTGGCCCGCGATCGTCCACGCCAACGCGGCCGCCAAGGCGGTGGTGCTCGGCCGCGGCGATGAAGGCCGGCTCGCCGGCCGAGCGATGCGGTTCTTTTCGCTGTTCCACGCGCCGCGCTGATCCCTGATTCCTGACCTATGGCGAACTTCCTCACCGGCGGATCGAAGGGCCGCACCAACAAGCCGCCGGTCGCGGAATCGAGCCTGCGCATTCAGAGCTCGGTCAATGGCTCCCCGATCCCGATCGTGCACGGGCAGCAGAGGATCGCCGGCAACCTGATCGACTATCTCGGCTTCACCGCGACGCCGGTCTCGGCGCCGAGCCAGGGCGGCAAGGGCGGCGTCCTTGGCGGCGGCGGAGCCAAGGGCGCTTCGACTCAGGGCTACACCTATTCGGTCGACGTGCTCTTCGGCCTCTGCGAAGGGCCGATCGACCAGGTCAATCTCGTTTGGAACAACAAAAGTCCCGAGCCGCTCTCCGATCTCAATCTCTCGGCTTTCGGCGGACCGGTCGGGCAAGCGCCGTGGCCCTTCATGGTCTCGGCCGAGCCCGGTCACGCGCTCGGGTATTCGTCCTTGGCCTATGCCGGCGCGAACCCGATCGCGCTGGGCCAGTCGGCCGAGTTGCCGAACCTCAATTTCGAAGTGCGGGGCGCGATCTCGGGCGCGGTCACCGAGAGCCACACGATCACGAGCCCCTACAAATTCACCGCTTCCTCATTCGGACTCGCCGACGCCGTCACCGAGCAGGTGGTGGTCCCGGCCGCCGCGCCCTATCAGATCCAGGCGGCGAACCCTTACGCCGCGAACGCGCTTCCCGTGCTCCTGGGCGGCTTTCCCGCGGGGCCGGGCGGCGTCAGCGAGATCCCCGGCTGCTCGGCGCAAGGCGTCATTTACGGCGCCAATGGCTTGAGCTCCGATGGCACGCCCTTCACCCGGGTCAATTCGTCGCCCTCGACCGGACAATACGCCGTCACCTCGACCGGGCTCTACAGTTTCGCCGCGGGCGATGCCGGCCTCCAGATCACGATCATCGATCTCGCGCTGTCGCCCGGCGTCAATTATTGCGAGAATCCCACCGGCACCACCGCGGTCGGCTTGCCCATCGTCTCGAGCCTGTCATCGACCCTGGGCCTGGCGCTGGGCCAATTGGTCACGGGGCCGGGCATTCCGCCGGGCACCGTCATTCAGAACGGCGTCGGCTCCGGCAGCTTCACCGCGGATCTCACCAGCGGTTCCGTCGCCGTCGCGAACATCTCCGCCGGCGTCGTCCTGGCCGCCGGCGCGGCGATCACGGATTCGGCCGGCGCGCTGCCAGCAAACACGACGCTCGCCGCGGTGACGCCGGCGACGGTCACGCTCGACACGGCGGCGGTCGTATCCGCGGCCGGCGACGCGATCACTTTCGGCGGCACGGCGACCGGGACCGTCTCGGCCTCGACCTACACGCAGATTACCGGCGTGAACCCAGTGGGCGCGCTCAGCGTCGGCCAGGACATCACCGACGGTTACGGCGACACCTACAGCATAGCGGGGATTTCCGGCACGACGGTGACCGTGAACGCGCCCTACATCAACGCCAGCTTTTACGGTCTCGGCGACCCGATCTCGTTCTCGTTCACCCGCGCCGTCGCGGCGGACGTGAACGCGGGGAGCGCCGTCCTCGCCAATCTTTCCACGATCGCCGCGCTCGAAGTCGGTATGGGCGTGGTCTCCGACAGCGCCGGCGCGGTGAGCGGGAACATTGTCGCGATCGGCGCGGCCGCCGCGAGTTTGAGCCAAGCGGCGACGGCGAGTCATGCCGGCGACACGCTGACCTATGCCAACTCGATCACCCTCAGCAATCCGGCGAATGCTTCCGGCACCGGCGTCACGCTGACCTTCTACGGCGCGGCGTTGAGCCAAGTGAACAACGCCGAGGGCGAGATCCCGGCGGCCGGCCAGTTTCAATTGAGCGTGCAGCCCGGCAGCTACGGGCAATACACCTTTTCTGCCGCGGATCAGGGCAAGACCGTCGTCATCACCGACGTGCCCGATGCGGACCCCGCCGCTTCGCTCGTCGATTTCCTGTCGAACCCGCGCTACGGCGCGGGCTTCCCGGCGCAATACATCGGCGACCTCTCGCTCTTGTCCGACTACGCCTACGCCCAGGGCCTCTTCATCTCGCCGGCGATCGTCGCGAGCCAGGCCGCGAGCGCGTATCTGAAGGATTTCGCCACCGGCCTCAACGGCGAGTTCGTGTGGTCGAGCGGCAAGCTCACCTTCGCCCCTTACGGCGACGCCACGCTCAGCGGCAACGGCAAGACCTACACGCCGCCGTGGAGCGGCGGCCCGATCTACAGCTTGGGCGACGATGATTTTTTGCCGAACCAGGGCACCGCCTCGGTCGGCGTCTCCGCCTTCACCTCGGACGATCCGGTGGTGTGCGCGCGCAAGCGCCAGTCGGATGCCTTGAACGACCTCAAACTCGAATATCTCGACCGCGGCAATTCCTACAATCCGGCGATCGTCGAGGCCAAGGACGACGCCGCGATCAACCTCTTCGGATTGCGCCCCGCCGACACCAAGCAGCTCCACTTCTTCTGCATCGAGGCGGCGGCACTCGCTTCGGCGCAGCTGCAATTGGGCCGCCAGCAAATCCACAACCAATACAGCTTCACCGTTCCCTGGTATTTCATTCTGCTCGACCCGATGGATTTGATCGCGATCACGGATGCCGGGCTGGGGTTGGACGCGCAATTGGTGCGCATCCTCGAGATCACCGAGAACCAGCAGGATTGGTCGCTCACCATCACGGCGGAGGAGGTGCTCGACGGCACCGGAGCGACGCCGGCCTATGGCAGCCAGCCGAAGAGTGCGTTCACGCCGAACTACAACAGCGATCCGGGTCTCCCCGCGGCGCCGGTGATCTTCGAGCCGCCGCCGGCGCTGACCGGCGGAAGCCTCGAAGTGTGGCTTTTGACCGGCGGCGGCGCGAACTATGGCGGCGCGGACGTTTGGGTCTCATCCGACGGCGACAGCTACAAGCTCGCCGGGCGGATCTCCGGCGGCTCCTCGCGGATCGGCGTCACCACCGCGGATTTTCCGAGCGGCAGCGATCCCGACACGGCGGACACGCTCGCGGTCGATCTCTCGGCCGTCGGCGGCGCGCTGCTGTCGGGCACGCAGGCCGATGCCGATGCCGGCAACATGCTTTGCGCGGTCGCGGGCTATGCCTATGCGCCGGCGCCAGTGCTGTCATCGACGGCGGGCGGCGCGCTCGCGGCCGCGACATATTACGCGCGCGCCACCTACGTCTTCGCCTCGGGTGAAGGGCCGCCCTCGCCCGAAGAGAGCGCAGCCGTCGCGGCGAGCGAACTCTTGACCGCCGCTTCGCCGGCAGCCCAAGCCGGCGCCACGGGCTGGAACCTCTATGTCGGAACCGTCGCCGGCGGCGAGACCAAGCAGAATTCCTCCGCCATCGCCATCGGGGCGTCCTGGGCCGAGCCGACCGCCGGCCTCGTCGCGGGCTCGCCGCCGCCGCCCGCGGAGACCGGCTATGAGCTCTTGGCATATTCGAGCGCGGATCTCACCGCGGCGAGCAAATACGATCTCAGGAGCTATCTCAGGCGCGGCCTGTTTGGCACGACGATCGGCGACCATCCGGCGAGCTCGAGCTTCGCGCGGCTCGACGGCACGCAATTCTCGTATCCTTATGACAAGAGCCGGATCGGCAGCACGGTCTATTTCAAGCTCACGCCCTTCAATCTCTGGGGCGGCGGCGAGTACGACCTCGCGCAAGTCGAGGCCTATGCGCATGTGATCGAGGGGCCGCCCGCGCCGCGAGCGGTCACGGTGTTCTCGGCACAGCAGGTCGGCGGCGCGATCATCTTCGCGTGGAGCCCGCTCGCGGATGTCGCGCTCAAGGGCTACGACATCCTCTTCGGGCCGCAAGGCGGCAGTCTCGCCAGCGCGACGCTTCTCACCGAAGCCGGCGCCGGCACCGAGATGACCAATGCCGCGGTACCCGCGGGCGCGTGGACCTTTTACATCCGCGGCCGCGACATCGCCGACCAGTTGGGGCCGGCGACGACGGCCAACCTGGCGGTGGTCAATTTCAACACGGTCGTCGTCACCATTGCGGAGCATCCGGACTGGCTCGGTGCCAAGTCGGGATTCCTGGTTCATCACACCGGCGTGCTCGTGCCGGATTCGACCAAGCTCGCCAATCAGCACGGCGTCGCCGAACTGTTCACCGCCTTCGTTCCCTATCCCGTCGCCGCTCCCAGCTACACCTGCGCGACCCTCGATGCCGGCTTTGACGGCGGCCTCCGCCTGTGGGCGAGCTGGAGCGCGGCGTCCGGCGGCAACGGCGCGAACGAGAATAGCGAGCTCGCCTTCAGTCTCGACAGCTGGCCATCGAGCGCCGGCGACCCCGGCACATTCCTGCCCTGGGGCTATATCGGCAACCTTGTCGATGTACGTTACGCGAAGGGCCGGATCACCGAGAACACGGCGACCCCGGCCTATGTCGCGGCGCTCTCCGTCAGCGCCGATGTCGGACCCGCGAGCTATTCGGTCAACGGCTTCGCCGTCGGCGCCGGCGGCTCCACGCTCAGCTTCGCGAGCGCGCCGGGACTGCCGGCACAGTTTCATAATCTCCCGAACGTCCAGGTGACCTCGACGAATGCGGCGGCGGTGACGGGAACCGCGACCGGCATCACCACCACGTCCTGCACCATCACCCTCTACAATTCGAGCGGCGCGTCGGTGGCCGGGACGGCCAACATCCTTCTCACAGGAGAGTGAGCCATGAGCGGGACACAGCCGATCGGCGCCTTCACGCCGACGAATTATCCCGGCCAGGCCTCGGGCAGCGCCTATCCGCTGGCGATCGACGCGAATTGGGCGGTGGCGCAGCGCAGCGTCGATACTTTCGCGCCGCGGACGCTGCCGACACCGGCGATGGCGTTGATGATCGATCCGGGTCACCTCTTCAATGGGCAGACGCTCATCGAAATCGGCGCCTTCACCACCGGCAATGTCGGGCAAGAGGTAAATACGGTCTCGGTCACCGGTCCCACCGCCGGCATTGCCGCGGGCCAGATCCTGGTGGCCTATTCCTATGTCAACGGCGCGATCGCCTACCCCTTCGCGATCGGGGCGAACGGCGCCTCGATCGTCGAGAGCGTCAGCGGCGCTTCGGTCACCACCTGGAATCTGGCGACGAACGGCGCCAGCAGCGCGACCCTTGTCTTCGGCCAGCCCATCGGCGCCATCGCCAGCGCCGTCGGCAGCACCGCCAACGGCTCGAACGTCCTGAGCATCGTCACGACAACCGCCGGAATCTTCAACGGCATGGCGGTTTCCGGCGTCGGCATTCCCGCGGGGACAATTGTGACGAACGCCGCCTACGGCGCGGCCCAGGTGCAGATCAGCGCCAACGCGACGGCGACGGCCTCGGGCATTCCGTTCTATTTCACCATCCCGGTCCCTTCGAATCATCCGCGCATCGACCGCATCGTCATCAACCGGACGACCGGCGCGGCACAGTGGCTGGCGGGGAGCGAGAGCGCGAGCCCGACGCCGCCGGCGATCCCCTTGGGCTTTGCCCCCTGTTGCCAAATTTCGCTCACGACAAGCACGGCGGCGATCACCGCCACCTCCAACATCATCGACGAGCGCGACCTCGCCGCGCTCGGCCTGCCGATGCTGCAGCCGCTTCCCTACCAATATGCGCAGCCCACCAGCGGCGGCAGCATCACCATCAACAACGGCGTCGAGCTTCTGATCATCGATCCCGCCGGCACGCTGGCGGCGCTCACGGTCATCATGCCGGCCGCGCCGCTCGACGGCCAGCGCGTCGCGCTGCAGTCGAGCCAGACGATCACCACACTGACGCAGAACCCGAACACCGGGCAGACGATCAAGGGCGCGGCGACCACGCTCGCCGCCAATGGGCCGGCCCAGAGCTGGATCTACCGCGCCGCCAACAGCACCTGGTACAGCGGCGGATAGCGCGGCCCGGTGAAAGGCAATCAGATGCCCAGTCGCGCCCGCGACATCGCACTCAAGGCGCAGGAGCGCGCGACGCAAGCGCTGGCGCGGCTGGAAAAACACGAGGCGGTGTGCGAAGAGCGGCAAGGCGCCATTCTCGCCACGCTCGCCAAGCTCGAGGGCGCCATCCACCGCTTGTGGTGGCTCATCCTCCTCGGCGCCGGCACGCTCATCTGCGGCATGGCGAGTCTCATTGTGCTGCTGATCTTTCACCAGCGAGCGTGACGGTCCGCCATGGTCCCGACGCGCGGGGAACGCAACAACAATCCCTGTAATCTCCGCGATTTCGGCATCGCCTGGGACGGGCTCGACGAGGCGCCGCATGACGACGATGGCTACTGCCGCTTCGCTTCGGCACTGGCCGGCATTCGCGCCGGCGCCCGCGACCTCCACAGCAAATGGGCGCGCGGGCTCAACACCGTGCGCGCGATCATTTCCGTCTTCGCGCCGCCCAGCGAGAACGCGACCGGCGCCTATATCGGCGACGTCGCCCAGCGGCTTGGCATCGGGCCCGATGATCCCGTCGATCTCGCCGATGCCGAGACGCTGCAAGCGTTCGTCACCGCCGTGATCTTCCACGAGAACGGCCGCTGCATCTACGCGACGACGCTGATCCGCGCCGCCACGGCCGCGGCGCTGACCCCTTCGGCTTGAGGCCGGTCGTTCGGCACGCCTTCCCCGCCGCCTTCGGGCGGCTTTTTCATGATGGAGACCGCGATGGATCTTCTCGCCTTCCTCTTGGCGCGGGCCAAGGAGCCGTCCTCCTATGCCGGGCTCGCCATGGTTCTGAGCGCCGCCGGCATTCATTTCTCCGACCTTCAGTTCAACGCCATCGTCAATCTCCTGATCGCGCTCGCCGGCGCCTTGGCGATCTTCGTGCCGGAGGGGCGGGGCGAGACCTTGCGCTCGC
Source organism: Allostellaceae bacterium (assembly GCA_035604195.1). Taxonomy (GTDB): domain Bacteria; phylum Pseudomonadota; class Alphaproteobacteria; order ATCC43930; family CGMCC-115725; genus DATJLY01. The sequence continues at coordinate 25,627 of DATNIY010000007.1, read as the reverse complement.
TCGCGCCGATCGCGGTGTTGGGCGGGATCATGGGATTGCTTTCGGCCTGCAACGGCACGGCGCCGAGCGGCGCGACCGCCGGGACTCCCGCCCAGCAGGTTCAGGCCGTCGCCGTGCAAGTGGCGAGCGATGTCGCAAGCGGCGCCCAGGCGCTGCTCGCGGCGCAGCAGGTCGCTTGCGCGGCTTATGCGCCCGTTGCCGCCTCGCTCGCGCCCGTCGCCGCCGGCAACAAGACCGTCGGCAACATCCTTCTCTATGGCAACAGCGTGTGCGACCCCGCGACCGGGAACGTGCAGCCGGGCGCGGCGCTCGATACCGGGACCGCGGCCTGGACCGGCGCCATCACCGGCATCTTGAAGGGCTTCGCCGCATTCGCGGTCCCGACCGCAACGTCGCCGGCGGCGCCGGCGAGCGGCTCGTGACCGCCCGCGCGCATTCCGCCGCGTTGCTTTTGCTTTGCGGCGGCAGTATCGGCGGCTGCCACGCCGTCGCCGCCATTCCCGTCGCCGCCTGGACCGCCATCGGCGCGAGCGCGGCGACCGCGACGGCGATCGCCAATTTCGGCACGACGCTGATCGCCGATGAGGAGAAGGTTCGGGACACACCCAGCGCGGCACCAGCCTTGCCAGCGGCGCCGTAGCTCCCTGCGGCATTTCCCCTGATGACTTGCGCCAGGCCGCGCTCTAAACCCTCGTCATGCGTCAATGACGCGCAGGGAGGAGTGGGGCATGCCGGCCGATGCCGGGGTTCAGTGGAGCCATCGTGACGTCAAGCGCATCGTCAGCGGCGTCCTGCTGGGGATGCTCTTGGCCGCCTTCGACCAGACGGTGGTAGTCACGGCGCTGCCGACGATGGCGGCGGAGCTTAACGGGCTGCAGCATCTTTCCTGGATCGTCACCGCCTATCTCCTGACCTCGACCGCATCGACGCCGATCTACGGCAAGCTCAGCGACCTCTATGGCAGGCGGCGGCTCTTCGAAATTGCGATCGCATTGTTCGTCGCGAGCTCGGCCTTGTGTGCGCTGGCGCAGACGATGGGCCAGCTCATCGCGGCGCGCGCGCTGCAGGGGATCGGCGGCGGCGGTCTCATCAGCATGGCCCAGGCGATCCTGGCCGATGTCATCGCGCCCCGCGAACGCGGCCGCTATCAGGCCTATATGAGCGGAACCTGGGCGCTCGCCAGCATCGGCGGGCCGGCGATGGGCGGATTCTTCGTCGAGTATCTGAGCTGGCGCTGGGTCTTCTGGATCAACCTGCCGATCGGCATCGGCGCCTTGCTCGCCTGCCGTCATGCGCTGCGCCGGCTCGTCACCCGCCGCGGGCTGCAGCGCATCGATTATCTGGGCGCAGCGCTTCTCATCATCGCCGTGACCTTGCTGCTTCTGGTGGCCGCTTCGGGCGGCACGGAGCTGCCCTGGACCTCGCCCGAGATCTTGGGATCTCTCGCCCTGAGCATCGTGCTGCTCCTGGCCTTCACGCTCCAGGAGTTGCGCGCGCCCGAGCCGATCCTGCCGCCGCGGCTCTTCGTCAATCCCGTCATCCGTATCGCCAATCTGATCAGCTTCGTCGTCTCCATGGCGATGTTCGGCGCGAGCGTGCTGCTTCCCGTGTTTCTGCAATTGGTGAACCGCATCGGCGCGGGAAATTCGGGCCTGCTGCTGATCCCGCTTTTGGGCGGCTCGGTGGTCGGCTCCTTCGTCGCGAGTCGGCGGATGCTGCGCACCGGCCGATACAAGCCGACGCCGATCGTGGGCTTGGCGTTTTCCACAATTGCTTGGCTGCTGCTGGCGACGATGACGCAGACGACGCCCGGTTGGCTTGCCTCCATCTATATGGGACTCCTCGGCATCGGCATCGGCAGCGCCATGCCGATGATGATGGTGGCGACGCAAAACGCCGCCGAGACGCGCGACATCGGCGTAGCCACGGCGTCGGTAACCTTCTTCCGCTCGCTCGGCGGCTCGTTCGGCGCGGCGATCTTGTGGTCGATCCTGGTCTATGCGCTCGGCCGGAATCTCGCGGCGATGGGCGCGGGCGGGCCCGAACGCGGCGCGGCGCTGTTGCGCAGCGGCGGGCCTGCTTCGACGGCACTGCCCGAAGCGCTGGTGCCGGCGCTGGCGCAGTCCTTCTCGCTCGTCTTCATCATCGGCGCAGCGGTCACGGCGGTCAGTTTCGTGCTGATTTGCTTCATCAAGGAGATCCCGCTGCGCTCGACGCCGGCGCGCGCGGCCAGCATCCCGGTCGAGTGACGAGGCTCAGCTCTCCGCCGTGGCGAGCGCCGGGCGCGGCGTCGCGTGGTCGCGCCGCGTCTTGCCGATGCCGAGCACCAGCACTGCGGCGATGAGGCACAGCGCGCCCGAGATGACGAAGGCGCTGGAGTAATCGCCGAACTGCGTGCGCATGTACCCGGCGCCGAAGGCGACCGCGGCCGATCCGATCTGGTGCACCACGCTGATCCAGCCAAACATGACCCCGGCGTTCTGGGAGCCGAAGGCGTTGGCGGCGAGCCGCACCGTCGGCGGGACGGTGGCGACCCAGTCGAGACCGTAGAAGACCCCGAAGAGCGACAGGCCCCAGAACGAAAGGTCGAACGAATAGGGCAGGAACAAGAGCGACAAGCCGCGCAGCCCATAATACCAGAACAGGAGATGACGGCTGTCGAAGCGGTCGGACAGCCAGCCCGACGCCGTCGTGCCGATGAAATTGAAGATGCCCATGGCCGCGAGGATGCCCGCCGCGGTCGCCTCGGGTATGCCGTGGTCCATGCAGGCCGGAATGAAGTGCGTGCCGATGAGGCCCAATGTGCTGGCGCCGCAAATGAAGAAGCTCCCCGACAGCAGCCAGAAGTCGCGCGACACGAGCCCGATTCCCAATGCCGCGAAGGCCGCGCCGAACGGATTGGCGCGCGACCGCGGCGGCTCGTCGGGCGCGTCTTCCGGCACACCGTAGGGCTTGAGCCCGACATCGGCCGGCTGATCGCGGATGAGCAGGAGCACGACCGGAATGATCGCCACGGCAATGATCGAGGCGACCATGACCGAAAGGCGCCAGCTGTAATGCACGACGATATTGGCGAGCAGCGGCAGGAAGACCAGCTGGCCGCCGGCCGCGCTGCCGGTCAATAGGCCCATCACCAGGCCGCGGCGGGCGACGAACCAGCGGGTGGCGATGATGGCGCCCAGCACCAACGCCATTGCGCCGGTGGCGAGGCCCATGCCGACGCCCCACACCACGAGAAGCTGCCACGCTGCGGTCACGAAGAACGTCGCGCCGAAACTGACCGCCATCAGCGCCAATCCGCCTGCCATGATCGGCCGCGCGCCAAAGCGGTCGACGAGGCCCGCGGCAAATGGCCCGATCAGCCCGTAGAGCAACAGCTGCAGCGCGATCGCCACCGAAATGCTGGCGCGGGTCCAGCCGAATTCCTCCTCGAGCGGGACGATGAGCACGCTCGGCGCCGAGCGCATTCCGGCGGCCACCAGCAGGGCCAGAAACGTGATCGCCGCAACCGTCCAGGCGTAATGGCGGCGCCCGCGAATAGCTACGCCTCCTCCCATGCGCTCCCGCTTCCCGCAATCTCAATCAACCGAAGGGGCTCAGTGTCGCAGGCGGTTCGGCCGAGGCCAAGACCTCGATAACGCATGGCTGTGTTGTCGCGGCGGGCCAATCGCATACCGCCGCTGTGCTGCCCGAGCGGGGCGGGCGCTGGGAAGGAAGCGGGGCCGCGCGCCGTTTCGGCTTCTCGGCCGGGCAGAGGCGCGACCCGCCGCCCTAAGCGAAGAAGTGGCGCAGGCGTGCCAACGGCTTGAGCGACGCGCCCCACCACGATGTCGCGGGCACGACGGCGCGGGCCCGCGGATAATCGACCAGGCCGTTGACGATGTTCTCGCGCGCGGTATGGAGGACCTTGACCACCAGCGCATGAGTCGTCAGGGGATGGTCGTTGAACATCTCGATGCGCAGGTAATCGCGACCCGTGACCTGCCTGATCGCCAGAAGAATCGGCTCCTTCAGGGCGATCGTCGCATCCGCCGCGACCATTGCGCCGAGGATGCAGCGTCGGCCGTCGTAGGAGCGCAACTGCTGCTTGCACCAGCGGTCCTCGCGCGACAGCAGGTCGGCAACTTTGTCCATCTTCTCGAGAACAGTGATGCGGCCTTCTAAGCCGGTACCGTCGAAGGGCATGGCTTTCCTCACTGACCCAGCAGCGCCCGAGATGGGGCGCCAAAGTGACCAACGAAGCTCTGTCGAAGAAAGTTCTGCCTTAGTCCGGAGCAAGGCAATCTTGGCACGGCGAGCCGCGCAAGGTCAAATCCACAAAGCCGGCAATTCAGCCCGCCGCCTTGGCGCGCGCCGGCCGCTTGGCGCGGGCGGTGGGCGGCGCGCTCAGCGGATCTTCGGGCCAGGGATGCTTGGGATAGCGCCCGCGCATGGCGCGGCGCAGCTCGGGATAGCTGCCGACCCAGAAGCCCGCGAGATCGCGCGTCACCTGCATGGGCCGCCCGGCCGGCGACAAGAGGTGAAGCATGAGCGGCACCCGGCCTGCGGCGACCGCGGGAGTCTCGCGCGCGCCGAACATCTCTTGCAGCCGCACCGCCAGGACCGGGACTTCGCCGGCGCCGTAGTCGATGGCAATGCGCGAGCCGCTCGGCACGGCGATGTGCGTCGGCGCGAGCCGCTCAAGCATGCGGCGCTGCTCGGGCCGCAAGAGGCCCATGAGCGCCGCCGCAAGATCGACCCGATCGAGCTGCGAGCGCCGGGCGATGCCGGAAAGATAGGGCGCGAGCCAGGATTCGAGCGCTGCCGCGAGCGCGGCATCCGAGAGATCCGGCCAGCCCGACTCTTCGCCCTCGAGCCGCCGCAGAAAGCCGATCCGATGCCGCAGCCCTAGCGCCGCGTCGCGCCAGGGCAAGGCATCGAGACCAAGGGCGCGGATGCCCGCGAGGAGCGCCGCCGTCACTTGCGCGGGCGGCGGCGAAGCGAGCGGTTCGTCCTTGAGCACAAGTGCGCCCAGGAGCCGGCGCCGGCGTGCCAGCACCGCGCCCTCGCGCTCGTCCCAGGCGACGGTTTCGACCGTCTCGATCAGCCCGGCGAAATCGCCTTCGATCTCGCCGCGCGCGATCGGCGCCGCGAGAAAGATCCGCGCCGATTGGCGCTCGCCGTCGAGATCGGAAACCGCGAGAAATTCCTCATTGGCCAGAGGATCGCCGGGCGCCAGCTCGGCGCCCCGCCCATTGGCGAGGAGGAACCGTCCGGCAGAGCCCGGCCGGCGCTGCGCCAAACGGTCGGGATAGGCCTGCGCCACCAGCCGTCCGGTGGCCTCGCTGCCGGCTGCGGTTTGCCGGCGCAGCCCAAGCTGCCTTTCATAATGGCGCGCCGTCTGGCGCGTGCGCTCGAGCGCGCCGCGGTCGAGCGAGAGGCCCGGCGGCAAACTCCCGCCGCGCTCGCGCAGAAGCTCGGCCCGCAGACGCAGATCCGCATCGCGCCGGCCCGGCGCCGCCTTCACCAGGTCGCGCTCGGAGAGCAGCGCCGCCAAGGCGCAGGCGAGCCCGCCCAAGCCCCATTCCCTTCCCCGCACCATCATATGCGCGAGCCGCGGCTCCACGCCGAGCCCGGCCATTGCGCGGCCCTGCTCGGTGATGCGCCCTTTGTCGTCGAGCGCGCCCAAGCGGCGCAAAAGGGCGCAGGCCTCGCCATAGGCCGCCGCCGGCGGCGGATCGAGCCAGCCCAGCGCCGCCGGATCCGGCGCGCCCCAAAGCGCCAGCGCCAAGGCCAACGACGCGAGATCGGCGGCGAGAATTTCCGGCGTGTTGAACGGCGTGAGCTGGGCCTGCTCCGCCTCGCGCCAGAGGCGATAGCACAGGCCCGGCTCGAGCCTTCCGGCGCGGCCGCTTCGCTGCTCGGCCGAGGCTTGCGAGACCCGCACGGTCGCGAGCCGGGTCATGCCGCTGCGCGGCTCGTAGCGCGGCACGCGCATGAGCCCGCCATCGATGACGATGCGGATGCCCTCGATGGTAAGGCTGGTCTCGGCAATCGCGGTCGCGAGCACGATCTTGCGCTGCCCCGAAGGAGCGGGCCGCAACGCCGCATCCTGCGCCACCGACGGCAGATCGCCATAGAGCGGCGCGACATTCGCCCCCGCGCGCGGCGCGGCGTTCAAACGGCGCTCGACCTGGCGGATCTCGGCGCCGCCGGGCAGAAACACGAGGAGGCTGCCGCTCTCCTCCTCCAGCGCGCGCTCGACTGCGGCGGCCACGCCTGCAGCGAAGCGGTCCGGCTGCGGCCGGCCGAGATAGCTGAGCGCCACGGGGTAGCTCCGTCCCGTACTCGTGATGAGCGGCGCATCGCCCAAGAGCCGCGCCACCGGCGCGCCGTCGAGCGTCGCGGACATCACCAGCAGACGCAAATCCGGCCGCAGATGCCGCCGCGCCTCGAGCGCCAATGCGAGGCCGAGATCGGCATCGAGGCTGCGCTCGTGGAACTCGTCGAAGATGACGAGGCCGGTGTCCTCGAGCGCGGCATCCTCTTGCAGCAGACGGACGAGGATGCCTTCGGTCAGGACCTCGATGCGGGTTCTGGGGCCGATGCAGGTCTCGAGCCGGGTGCGGTAGCCGACGGTTTCTCCAGCGGCCTCGCCGAGCATCTCTGCCATGCGCCGCGCGGCCGCGCGCGCTGCGAGCCGGCGCGGCTCGAGCATGCGGATGCGCCGGCTGGCGAGCCAGGACGAGTCGCGGAGCACCAGCGGCACCAGGGTCGTCTTGCCGGCCCCGGGCGGTGCCTGCAGCACGGCAGCGCCGGGTGCTGCAAGCGCGTCGCGCAACGCCGGCAGCGCTTCCGCCACCGGCAGCGCCATCCAGCGATCGAGATCCGCGACAGCCATGCTACGGAGCTATAGCGCATGGCCCGACAAAGCGCAGGGCCGACGCGGCTCAAATGCCCGTGGCGAAGCGCGCCATGATGACGATGATCAGGATCTGCATCAGGCCTTGGAGCGCGGTGGTGCGGACATAGCGGCGCATCCAGCGCTGCATGCGCGGGAAATCCGGCCGCTCCTTCTGCAGCTCGAGGCAGACGCGGAGATTGGTCGGCAGCAGGATGCCCAGCCCCTGCACGGTCAGAAGCGCGAGCACGATAAGGGCTGCCACCACCCAAGCCTGCTGCGGATAGGGCAAATCGAAATAGCCGAGTTCGCGTGCGAGATACCAGCCGGTGGTGCCGGTGATGATCGACAAGGTCGGCATGAGAAAGATCATGCGCGGCATGAGCCGGGTCACCATGGCGCGGCGTGCGGCGAGATCGAGCTGACGGAGGATCGGCCCGATCACGAAGCCCATGAACAGATCGATGCCGGTCCACAACAGCCCCGCGAGCACATGGACGAAGTCGAGAAACCAATAGCTGCCGGCGAGCATGGCGCCGACCATGACGGCGAGCGCCGCCGCAACCCACCACAAGTTCGTCGGATTGATCAGCCGCGCGCCCGGCGCGGCAGCAGTCGAAAGGTCGGGCGCCGCCATTGCGATCTGCTCCGTCAGTGAGGGGGCGCGGTCAAGGCGGGGGATGATAGCGCAGATCGGCGGGTGAACATCGCAATCGTGGGCTTCCTTGCGCCGGCCGTGGCGCGCAGCGATACTTGGGCGTTTCCTCCGCCGGCACGGGAATGAAATACTATTTGGCCATCATCGTTGCGATCATCGCTGCGGTCGCGCTGTCGCAGTTGATGTTCGAATTCTATCAATGGGACCGGCAGCAGAGCTGCGCGACCGGCGGCGGCCGCAATTGCGGCGGCGCGCGCATCCAGCTCAACCAATGAGCGACGCGCCGATCAGCCGGCCGATGCCATAGGTCACCGCCGCCGCGGCGAAGCCGATCAAGAGCTGGCGCATGCCCGAATACAGCATGCCACGGCCGGTGAAGAGCGTCGTCCCGGCGCCGATCGCGAACATGGCCAATCCCGAGAGGCCGAGGCTGGCCGCCAGCGCCGTGTCCGCGTCGAGAAAGAAATAGGGAATGACGGGAAAGATCGCGCCCAGGGCGAAGAGCAGAAACGAAGTCGCACCCGCGGCCCAGGCCGAGCCGCCGAGATCCTCGGGGTTGATGCCGAGTTCCTCGCGCGCGAGCGTGTCGAGCGCCGTGTCCTTGTTGGCGATGATGCGGTCGGCGAGCAGCGTCGCCTGCGCCTCGCTCAGGCCCTTGGCCTGATAGATGAGCGCCAGCTCCTGCTTTTCCTCTTCCGGAAACTCGTGCAGTTCCTGCGCCTCGACGTCGATCTGCGCCTGGAACGCTTCGCGCGCGCTGTTGACCGAGAGCCATTCCCCCATTGCCATCGAGCAGGCGCCGGCAACGAGGCCGGCGAGCCCGGTCACCAGCACGGCCCGTCCCGAGAGATTCGCGCCGGCGACGCCCATGACCAGGCTCAGATTGGAGACGAGCCCGTCATTGGCGCCGAGCACGGCGGCGCGCAGCGCGTTGCTGCCGCCCGACCGGTGCCGGCCCTCGAGCCGCGCGATGCCGCCGCCGGAGAGGCCGCCATGCACCGGCCGCGCCACCGCCTGGAGAATGCGCGAATGCGAGCGCTCGTCGGCCGGCATCCCCGCCGCAACGGCTTCGGGCTGCTTGTCGTACTGCGCGCTGCCGCTGCGCTCCAAGGTGTTGATCATGGGCAAGACGAATTCGGGCCCGAAGCGGCGCGCGAGCCAGGCGAGCGCGCGCGTGCGCCAGCCGGCGCCGCGCCGGCCCGCGCCTGCCCCGAACGGTTTCAGGCGGCTGCGCCAGAACTCGGCATGCGCCTCCTCGACCGCGGCGAGGCGGCGATAGACGTCCTTGAGCTGCGGATTGTTTTCGGCTTCGGCGAGCGCGCGATAGAGGGTGGCGCTGTCGACCTCGCCCCGGAGGTTGGCGCGATAGCGATGGATGCGGTCGGCGTCGGACACGGTCCCTCTGCTCCCACGGGAATTCGCCGGACGACCTTAGGCGACGCCGCCTGTTCCCGTCCATGGCCCGATCGCTGCGATGGCGCTATCATCCGGCCCAGCAGGAGGCGTAGGGATGAGCGACAAGGTCGAGAAATCGGACGCGGAATGGCGCGCCCAACTCACCCCGGAGCAGTACCACGTCACGCGCGGGAAGGGAACCGAGCGGGCCTTCACCGGGGCCTATTGGAACAGCAAGAGCCGCGGGACCTATGCCTGCGTCTGCTGCGGCCAGGAGCTGTTCTCGTCGGAGACGAAGTTCGATTCCGGCACGGGCTGGCCGAGCTTCACCGCGCCCATCGACGAGCGGCGCGTCGAAACCGAGGAAGACCGCAGTCTCTTCACGGCACGGACGGAGGTGCTGTGCAGCCGCTGCCAGGCCCATCTCGGCCACGTCTTTCCCGACGGGCCGAAGCCGACCGGGCTGCGCTACTGCCTCAACTCGGCGGCGCTGAACCTCAAGCCCAAGACGTGATCCCGCCGTCGCGGCCGGATCAGCCGTGCTTCTGGGCCGGCACCTCGTGCGTCTTGATGACGCGGTCGGATTTGGCGTCGATCTCCTCGAGGCGGATGCCGTAGCTCCAGAGATAGGAGAGGTGCTCGAGCACGGCGTGCGTGCCGGTCTCGTCGAGCTCGACGCCGTTGTGGACGGCGTGGCTCAAGACGAGGCAGCGGTCGCCGGCGAGATCGACGTCGCGGATCTGAATGTCGGGCTCGTGCCGCGCCAGGTCGAAATGGCGCGCCAGCGCCTGGCGGATCTCGCGATAGCCGCGCTCGTCGTGAATCGCGTCCACCACCATAGCGTCGGCCTCGGAATCATCGAACACCCGGAACAGGCGGAACTGCCGAATGAGGTGCGGGCTCAGATACTGCAGGACGAAGCTTTCGTCGCGGTAATTGGCCCAGGCCTGGCGCAGCGTGCCATAGGGATCGCCATTGCCGGCGATCTCCGGGAACCACTCGCGGTCCTCCGCGGTCGGCTCGACGCAGATGCGCTTGACGTCGCGCATCATGGCGAAGCCCAGCGCATAGGGATTGAGCCCGTTGTAGCGCGGATCGTCGTAGTCGGGCTGGAAGATCACGCTGGTATGCGAATGCATGATCTCCAGGAAGGCGCCGTCATTGATCAGGCCGCGCTCATGCAGCCGCTCGGCGATCTCGTAATGAACGAAGGTGGCGCAGCCCTCGTTCATCATCCGCGACTGCTTCTGCGGGTAGAAATACTGCGAGATGTGACGGGCGATGCGGACGAGTTCGCGCTGCCATGGCTTCAGCCGCGGCGCCTGCTTTTCGAGGAAGTAGAGGATGTTCTCCTCGGGCAGGCCGAGCTTGCGGCGCACCTCGGCGCGCTCCTTCTCGCTGCGCTGCTCGTCCTCAGGGGTCTCGGGCTCGCCGATAAGCGCGGTCCGCCAGATGTCGTCGTAGTTCTGCTCGAAGTAACGGCGCCTGTCTTCTTCGCGGCGGCGTTCCTCCTCGAGGTTGAGCTTCGGCCGCCGCGCGTAACGGTGGACGCCGTGGTTCATCAGCGCATGCGCCGCATCGAGCACGCGCTCGACTTCGACGACGCCGTGCTGCTCCTCGGCGCGGGCGACGAAATCGCGGGCGAAGGTGAGATAGTCGAGAATGCCCGTCGCGTCGGTCCACTGGCGGAAGAGGTAGTTGTTCTTGAAGAAATGGTTATGCCCGAACGCGGCATGCGCCACCACCAGCGTCTGCATCGCCATGGAATTCTCTTCCATGATGTAGCTGATGCAGGGGCTCGAGTTGATGACGATCTCGTAAGCCAATCCCTGCAGCCCGCGGCGGTAGAGAACCTCCTCGCGGGCAAAGCGCTTGCCGAAGCTCCAGTGCCGGTACATCAGCGGCAGGCCGATCGAGGCATAAGCATCGAGCATCTGCTCGGAGGTGATGACCTCGATCTGATTGGGATAGACATCGAGGCCCAATTCGCCGAGCGCGATCTCCTCGATCGCGTCATAGACGCGCCGCAGCGTGTCGAAATCCCATTCCGAGCCCTCGAAGAGCAGGCGCGCGTCGCCGGAAAGCGTGCTCACGCTCGACATTTCATGCCTGCTCCCGCTGCTTGGCAAAGAGCTCGTGGAACACCGGGAAGATCTGCGTCGGGTCGGCTACCTTGCGCATGGCGAAGTTGGCGTGCTGCTCGGCGATCTGGCTGTAGGTGCGCCAGAGATCGGTGGGCGGCGAGGGGAAGCCGTGCCGCAGCGTCGCCTCCGCGCCCACCTCGATATAGGCGAAATACTGCGTGACCGGCAGGATTTCGCTGCCAAGGAGCTGGCTGCAGCGGTCGCTGTCCTCGGTGTAGTTGTCGCCGTCCGATGCTTGCGCCGCGTAGATGTTCCAATTGTCCGGGCCGTAGCGGGCGCGAACGACGCGCATCATTTCCTCGAGCGCGGTGGAGACGATCGTGCCGCCGGTCTCCCGGCTGTGGAAGAAGGTGTCTTCGTCCACTTCCTGCGCATTCGAGGTGTGGCGGATGAAGACGATGTCGACATGCTTGTAGCGGCGGGTCAGGAAGACGTGCAGCAACAGGAAGAACCGCTTGGCGAGATCCTTCATCGCCTCGGTCATCGAGCCCGACACGTCCATGAGGCAGAACATGACCGCCTGGGTGTTGGGCTTGGGCACCCGCTCGAAGCGATTGTAGCGGACGTCGACCGGATCGATATAGGCGACGCGGCGCGCGCGCTTCTGCGCCAGCGCGAGATCGTGCAGACCTTGCGCCGCCCCTTCCTCGTCGTCGGCGGCGCGGGCCGTCTCGACTTGGCGCTCGAGCGCTTCGATCTCGCTCGGCGTCGGCCGGTGCAGCGAGATGCGGCGCGCGAGGCTGTTGCGCATGGTGCGCACGACGTTGAGCGCCGACGGCACCCCCGCCATCGAGAAGCCGGCGCGCGTCAGCTGCGTGGCCTCGGTTTCCTTCAACTGCGTCTTGATGAGGTCGGGAAGCTCCAAATCCTCGAAGAAGAGGTCGAGGAACTCGTCCTTGGAGAGGACGAACTCGAAGGCGTCCTGCTCGTCGCCGTCCTCTGGACTGGCATTGCCGCGGGCGCCGCCGTCGCCGCTCTGCGGCCGCTCGATGCGGTCGCCGACGACGAATTTGCGGTTGCCGGGCACGACGTATTCGCGCTGTCCGCCGCGCCGCGCGGGGCGGAGAGTCGGCTCGGTGATGCCGCGCGTCGGGATCGACACCTTCTCGCCGCCGACGCTTTCGCCGAGCTTGCGCCGCTTCAGGGCATCGGCCAGCGCATCGCGCACTTCGCCGCGCGCGCGATCGATGAAGCGCTGACGATTCGCCAGACTCTTGCCCTTCGGATTCGGCCGGCGGTCGATGATGTTCATCCGCAAGAAGCTCCCGGCCGGCGATCTCAGCCCGACTTGTTAACGCGCATATACCATTCGACGAGCCGCCGCACCTGACGCGGAGTGTAGCCCCGCGACACCATCCGCTCCAGAAAGTCGTTGTGCTTCTTTTCGGTCTCGCTGTCCTTCTTGCTGCCGAAGCTGATCACCGGCAGGAGGTCCTCGACCTGCGAGAACATGCGCTTCTCGATGACCTCGCGCAGCTTCTCATAGGACGTCCAGGACGGATTTTTGCCGTTGTTGGCGGCGCGGGCGCGGAGCGCGAATTTGACGACCTCGTTGCGGAAATCCTTGGGATTGGCGATCCCCGCCGGCTTCTCGATCTTGGAGAGCTCCTGGTTCAGGAGTTCGCGGTCCATGAGCTGGCCGGTGTCGGGGTCCTTGTAATCCTGGTCCTCGATCCACGCATCGGCATAGGCGACATAGCGGTCGAACAGATTTTGCCCGTAATCGCCGTAGGATTCGAGATATGCCTTCTGAATCTCGTTGCCGATGAATTCGGCGTAGCGCGGCGCGAGCTCGGCCTTGATGAAGGCCAACAGCTTCTTCTCCTGCTCTTCCGGGAATTGTTCGCGGCGGATCGCCTGCTCCAGCACATACATCAGATGCACCGGATCGGCCGTGACCTCCTGGGTGTCGAAGTTGAAGGTGCTCGAGAGCACCTTGAAGGCGAAGCGGGTCGATAGCCCGTTCATGCCTTCATCGACGCCGGCGGCGTCGCGGTATTCCTGCACCGCCTTGCTGCGGGGGTCGCTGTCCTTGAGGCTTTCGCCGTCATAGGAGCGCATCTTCGAATAGAGGTTGGAGTTCTCGTGCGGCTTCATGCGCGAGAGGACGCAGAACCGGGCGAGCATGTCGAGCGTGCCCGGCGCGCAGGACGCCTCCGCGAGCTCGCTGTTCGACAACAGCTTCTCGTAGATCCGCCGTTCCTCGGTGGAGCGCAGGCAGTAGGGCACCTTGATGACGCAGATGCGGTCGATGAAGGCCTCGTTGTTGCGGTTGTTCTTGAAGGCCTGCCACTCGCCCTCGTTGGAATGCGCGACGATGATGCCCTGGTAGGGGATGGCGCCGATATTCTCGGAGCCGATGTAGTTGCTCTCCTGCGTCGCGGTCAGCAGCGGATGCAGCATCTTGATCGGCGCCTTGAACATCTCGACGAATTCGAGGATGCCCTGGGTCGTCCGGTTGAGGCCGCCGGAATAGGCATAGGCGTCGGCGTCGGCCTGGCTGTAAAACTCGAGCTTGCGGATATCGACCTTGCCGACGAGCGAGGAGATGTCCTGGTTGTTCTCGTCGCCGGGCTCGGTCTTGGCGACGCAGACTTGGCGCAGCCGCGAGGGATGGACCCGCACCACCGCGAACTTGCCGAGATCGCCGCCGAACTCGTCGAGCCGCTTCAGCGCCCAGGGCGAGGCGAGCCCGGTCAGCCGGCGCTTCGGAATGCGGTAATTGCGCTCGAGCGTGTCGCCCATGCGGATCGGGTCGAACAGGCCCAAGGGGCTCTCGAAGACCGGGCTGATTTCTTTGCCGGCCTTGAGCACGTAAATCGGCATCTTCTCCATGAGGAGCTTGAGGCGCTCGGCGAGCGATGATTTGCCGCCGCCGACTGGCCCCAGGAGGTAGAGCACCTGCTTGCGCTCTTCGAGCCCCTGCGCCGCATGCCGGAAATAGCCGACGATGCGCTCGATCGTCTCTTCCATGCCGAAGAAATCGGCAAAGCTCGGATAGACCCGCATCGTGCGGTTCATGAAGATGCGGCCGAGCCGAGGGTCGTGACTGGTGTCGATGATCTCGGACTCGCCGATGGCCGCGAGCATGCGCTCGGCGGCGCTGGCATAGGCCATCGGTTCGCGGGCACAGGATTTCAGGTAGTCCTCGAGGGACATGTCGGTCTCTTTCTGGCTGTCGTACAGCCGCGAGAAGAGACTGAATACGTTGTCATGCGAAATCATGCGGCACCTCGATCCTGAAACTCGCGCAAATTCAGGGTTTCCACCTTCCGGATCCGAAGATAGGGATTTAGCCCTAATTTACCATTAAGGTTTGGGCGGCCCTGAAACTCAGACGGCAATAGCCCGGATGTCATGAAAACACCGGTTGCCCTAAGAGAGCTCCTGGTTTGCAGTAAGGCTCCGCCACGGCACGGCATCGCATCCAACGTGGTGTGCTTGGCGGTCTCGCGGCCGAAGCGCATTTGTCCCTAAATCACCATCTCCACTCCGGAGCAGCGCCGCGGGCTCCGGTAGCGCTGCCTCGGGTCGGTAATAGCATCGCGCAAAATCGGGGCAAAGTTAAGGCAGACATATAAAATCCCGCGTTTTTGCGCTTCTTACGCAGCGACAAGGCGTCGCGGCAGGCCTCACGCGGCCGACAATCCCCCGCGACTCGCGCGCAACCGCTTGGCTCCGCGCGACCGCGCGGCGAGTCGCGTCTTCGCTCACGTGCCGACTCTCAAAGGCGAGACGAGTCCGCGCAGACAAGCGATGACGCTCAAGGGCGTGAGCCGGCCGGTCCGCGGATTCTCCGAGGGGACGTTCTCGATCGTCATCTGGAAGCGGGCGCTGTCCGCTTCGACTTCGATGCGGTGCGTATTGCGCTCGATCGTCGGGTCCGCCCAGATCTCGAGCCGCGTGCGGTCGGGGCCGATGCCGGCGAGCGCCAGGGCCGCGGCGACATTGACGTTGGCGGGAAAGCCGCGGGCACCCTCGCGCGCCGTGCCGGCGAAAACGCGGCGCGGCGCGTTGAGCCCGACCAGGGAGATGCCGTGCTCCGCCAGGTAGGGGGCGCCGATCAGTGCCGAAGGCGGCTTGCGCGTGATCATGGCGACCGAGCGGATCTCGCCTTCGGCGGCGGCGCGGACCGCGTCGAGGCCCAGGAGCGCGCCGGTCGGCACGATGATGCGCGCGCCGCTCGCTTCGGCGCGCTCGACCAAATCGAAATTCTCGAGCAGCCCGCCGACGCTCAGCGGCATGAAAATGCGGCCGGCGGCGATGGCGGGCTCGGCAATCTGGCGAAAGCTCGCGGCGGGAAGACACTCGACGATCACCTCGGCAATGGGCGCGAGCTCGCCCAGTTCAAGCACCGGGACCGCGATTCCCGCCGCGGCGAGGCGCGCCGCCGCCCGCTCCCGGTCGCGGGCCGAAACCGCGGCGAGGTGCAGGCCGCGGATGCCGGCGGCAAGGCGCAGCGCCACCGGCATGCCGACGGCGCCGAGACCGGCCACGGCGACGCCTAAGCTCTTGCCAGTCGATGCCGCCATGCGCAAACCTCACCCCTGTCGCCGCGTCTCGGCCACAGCATCGCAGGAGGTGTTCGCCTTTGCCAAGCCCTGTCGGGCGTGGGCGTCAAGCCGCAATGAGCGAGAGCGACGATTTCTCCGGCACCATGCCGGTCCGCGAGCAGCACCGCTTCGATGCCGAACGGCTTGCCGCCTGGCTTGCCCGGCATGTCCCGGGCTTCCGCGGACCGCTCGACATCCGGCAATTCAAGGGCGGGCAGTCGAATCCGACCTACCTGCTGTCGGCCGGGCAGGCGCGCTATGTCTTGCGCCGCAAGCCGCCGGGCAAGCTGCTGCCCTCCGCCCACGCCGTCGATCGCGAATACCGCATCATCACGGCCCTGGCCGGGAGCGGCGTGCCGGTGGCGCGCGGCTATGCGCTTTGCACCGACGACGCGGTCATCGGCACCGCCTTCTACGTCATGGAATATGTCGAGGGACGGGTGTTCTGGGAGCCGACCTTGCCGGGGCTCGCCCCCGCCGAGCGCCGCGCCGTCTACGACGCCATGAACGCCGTCATCGCCCGGCTCCATGGATTGGATTACCAGGCGCTGGGCTTGGCCGATTTCGGCCGGCCCGGCAATTACGTGCGGCGGCAGATCGACCGCTGGTCGCGGCAGTATCGCGCCTCCGAGACCGAGCCCATTCCGGCGATGGACCGGCTCATCGCCTGGCTCCCGGAGAATGTGCCGGAGGAAGAGGCGACGGCGATCGTCCACGGCGACTATCGGCTCGACAACATGGTCTTCCATCCGCACGAGCCGCGCATCCTTGCCGTGCTCGACTGGGAGCTTTCGACCCTCGGCAACCCCTTGAGCGATTTTGCCTACCACGTGATGCCGTGGCGCCTCGGGCCGGAGAGCTATCGCGGGCTGTTGGGGATGGACCCGGCGCTCGGCATCCCCGGCGAGGCGGAATACCGGGCGCTCTACTGCCGGCGCACCGGGCGAGAGGCCATCCCGCATTGGGACTTTTACATGGCCTACAACATGTTTCGCCTCGCCGCGATCCTCCAGGGCATCATGGGCCGGGTGGTCGAGGGCACGGCGGCCAACCCGCGCGCGCGCGAGGCCGGAGCGCGTGCCAAGGCGCTGGCTCAGGCGGGCTGGGCCCAGGTCGAGGCGATCCTTCGCCGCGACGCCGAGCTGCGATAAGCTCGGACGGGCGCGACCAGGCAAACCGCCGGGAAAGCCGCGATCGCCCGAGGCAGGAATGACCGTCCCGCCGGCTGTTCGCCGCATCGCCCTTTTCCAACGTCTCACCGCCGGACCGCGCTTGGCGCTTTGCGCGGTCATCGGCGGCACCGTGGCCGTGCTGGGACCGGGGCAATTCGGCTTGCCGTTCCGCATTGCGCTCGGCTGGGTGGCGGGGGTGGCGCTGTTTCTGGCGCTCACCGCGCTGGCGATCAAGGGCGCCACGGTCGAGCGCATCAGGCACCATGCCCGCGAGGAGGACGAGCACGGCTGGGTGATCTTTTTCATTCTGGTCGCCAGCGCCACCGTCAGCCTCCTGGCCCTCGGCTTCCTGGTGCATGGCGGTGCCGCGGCTGGGTGGCGCGCGACGATTTTGCGGCTCGTGCTCGGCGGTCTCGCCGTCGCAGCGTCCTGGACGCTGACCCACACCACTTTCTCTTTCCGCTACGCCCACCTCTTCTATGGCGACGCCGACGCCGATCCCGGCGATGACGGCGGTCTCGCCTTCCCCGGCGAGCCGGCGCCGGATTACTGGGATTTCCTTTACTTCTCCTTCGTGATCGGGATGACCTGCCAGGTCTCCGACGTTCAGGTCACCTCCCACCGGATCCGCCGGCTCGCGCTCGCGCACGGCGTCCTTTCCTTTCTGTTCAACACCATCATCCTGGCGCTCGCGGTCAATTTGCTCGCCAGCATGGTCTGAGCCTGTTGCCGGCGTTTTCCTAAATCTACGCGCGAATGACGCGCCAAACCGCGCGATCTTCACGCTTTGGTAAGGACGGACGCCGACACTTGGCGCGTGCCCAGACAGCCCGCGTCTCGGAACCGAACCATGCCGCCGCAGCGACGCTTCGTTCAGCTTGGGGGCGCCGCGACCGCGCTCGCCCTGATTCTGGCCTTGGCCGCTTGCGCCAGCAGCGGACCATCGGCCGAGAAGGCGCAGGACGGTCAGAAGGCCGCGATGCTTCTGCAGGTCGCCGACGAATCCATGTCCGGCGGCGACACGATTTCGGCGGAACGGATCTACAAGCAGGTTCACGATATGAACCCGCAAGACCCGGTGCCGCTGAGCCGGCTCGGCTCGATCTACATGGGGATGCAGAAATATGCCGACGCCGCCGACGCCTGGCGTGCCGCGCTCGCGCTCGCGCCGGATGATCCCGACCTGCATCGCGGCCTGGCGTTGGCGCTGCTCGCCGACAACCACCCGGACGCGGCAATGGCGGAGTTGCGTTCGGCGCTCGCCAAGCGCGACAACGATCCGCGGCTCTACAACACGCTCGGCATCGCGCATGACATGATGGGGCGTCACGAACTCGCGCAGCAGGATTATCAGCACGCGCTCGAGCTCGACCCCGGCAGCGTCAGCTTCCGCAACAATTACGGCATGTCCCTGGCGCTCGCCGGCAATTATGACCGCGCCATCACCGCGCTCTCCGGGATTGCGAACGCGCCGGATGCATCGCCGCGCTATCGGCTCAACCTCGCGCTCGCCTATGGCCTCGCCGGCGACGAGATCCGGGCCGCGGCGACGGCACGCGAAGTGCTGGACGAGCACGCGGTGCAGAACAACCTCTCCTATTACGCGTCGCTGCGCGGCATGGACGAAGGCCAGCGCACCACCGCCATTCTCGGCGCCGAGCTGCATGGTGCGGCGGTTTCGGTGGCGGCGGCACCCGCGCGGTCAATGGCTGCCGCTCCCGCCGCTCATATCCAGGGCACGCCGCTTCCGGCGATGACCGCATCGGCGGCTCGGCCGGCAAAGCCCGCGGAAATCTCGGCTGGGATCGCGGCCCCGACACCGGCCAAGACGGCACAAGCGGCAATGCCCACGCCGCCAAATCCTGCGCCCGTCGCGGCTGGGGCGCCGCCGGCGCAGCAGGCGCAAGCCGCGCCATGGTCCGCGCCTGCCGCGGTCGACGCCCCGCCGGCGCCCGCCAGCTCGGCTCCCGTCCAATTGGTCGAGACCCCGCCAGCCGCTCAAGCACAAGCTGCGGCGCCGACTGCCGCGCCCGCGCCGGCCGAGCCGCCGAAAGTCGCCGAGACGGACCCGGCCCCGCCGGCTCCGGCCGAGCCGCCGAAAGTCGCGGAGGTGGACCCCGCCTCGCCTGCGCCGCCTGCCTCGCCTGCGCCGGAAGCCGCGCCGCCGGTTCAGCAGGCAAAGGCAATCCCCGCCGAGCCGGAAGCCGCGCATCCCGCCGCTGCGTCGCGCCAACACGCCGCTCACACGGTGATTGCCGGCGGCGCCGGCGAGCACTTCGTGGTGCAGCTCGGCTCCTTCTCCGTCGAAGCCTCGGCGAAGCGTCTGGTCGATCGGTTCGCGGATAAGGGCATCATTCTGGCGATGACGCGCACCGTCGATCGCGAGCACCGCGTCTGGTTCGTCGTCCGCACTTCGGAGCTGACCTCGGTCGACGCAGCCAAGGCGGCCGTCGAGGTGATCCGCGCCGTCGGCGGCGTCGAGCCGGCGATCCTGCGGGTGTCTTCGACGACGCCGGCTGCGTCGGGCGACGCGACAGCGCCGCAGGCGGTCGCGGCCGCACCCAAGGCGTCCTCTTCCGGCGACTGAGCCCCGACGGCGCCGGACCAGCGCCGTTCCCTCCACTGCCTGCGGCCAGCTGCCGCATTCCGTCATCTCCCAAGAAAGCGCTTGCCACGGCGCCACCCGTCCGCTCAGAATCGGCGACGGCTGGGGTGCCGGCGCCGCATGCGCCGGCTGAGATCACACCCACTGAACCTGTCTGGATAATACCAGCGAAGGGAGTCCGCCATTCGCGACCGCTCTTCTCTGTCACACCACCGCAAGCCCGCCGTCGCCATTGTCGGCGGCGGCGTCATCGGATTGTCGATCGGCTGGCGGCTTGCCGCTGCCGGCTGTTCGGTCGATGTCTTCGAGCGCGGCGAGGCCGGACGCGGCGCGAGCTGGGCCGCGGCGGGGATGCTGGCGGCCGGGGTCGAGACCGAGCCGGGCGAGCGGGCGCTGCATGCGCTCAACCGCCGCAGCCAGGAGCTGTGGCCGGATTTCGCCGCGGAGCTCGAAGCGGTCGCCGGGATCGATGTCGAGCTGCGCCGCGAGGGCACGCTCGTGGTCGCGCTCACCCGCGACGATGTGGCGCAGCTGCGCTTCAACTACGAGTTTCAGTGCGGCGAGGGCGTGGTGCTCGAATGGCTGACCCCGGCCGCCGCGCGCCAGCGCGAGCCGCACCTCCATCCGCAACTCGCCGGCGCGGTCTATTGCGCCGCGGACCATCAGGTCGAGAATCGTTGCGTCGTGCGCGCGCTCAAACGCGCCTTTCTCGCCGTCGGCGGCAAGCTGCACGAGCATACCGCGGTGAGTGCCGTCGATATCAGCGGCGGTCGCGTCACTGGCCTGCGGCTCGGCGAAGCGAGACACGCCGCCGAGGTGGTCGTGCTGGCCGCCGGCGCTTGGTCGGGCGAGATCGCCGGCCTGCCGCCGCCGCTGCGCCCGCCGGTGCGGCCGATCAAGGGTCAGATGCTGGCCTTGCGCATGGATGCGGCGGCGCCGCTCTTGCGCCACGTCGTGTGGACGCCCAAGGTCTATCTGGTGCCGCGCCGCGACGGGCGCCTCGTCATCGGCGCAACCGTTGAAGAGCGCGGCTTCGACGGCAATCTTACCGCCGGCGGGATCTTTTCGCTCCTCGAAGGGGCGTGGCGCGCGATCCCCGGCATCGAGGATTTGCCGATCGACGAGATGTCGGTCGGATTTCGTCCTGGTTCGCGCGACGATGCCCCCCTCTTGGGGCCGACCGCGATCGAGGGGCTGGTGCTGGCGACGGGGCATCATCGAAACGGTATCCTGCTGACCCCGATCACCGCGGACGGCTTGTCGCGGTTCATCTTGTCGGGCGAGATGGAGGAGGCGCTGCTCCCGTTCACGATCGAGCGTTTCGCCGCGGCGGCCAAGGAGGAGGCATGAACGCCACCATTCGCATCAATGGCGCGGAAGAGGCCTTGACCGCAGCGACCGTGGCCGAGCTGTTGAGCGCGCGCGGCATTGCGCAAGCGCGCGGACTGGCCGTCGCCGTGAACGGTACGGTCGTGCCGTCGCGCGCCTGGCGCGAGGCGGCGCTGGAAGCGGGCGACGAGGTCGAAATCGTCCGCCCGTTCGGCGGCGGCTGAGGCCGGCCATGACCGCGGCACCCGATCAGCTCGTCATCGCTGGCCGAAGCTTTTCCGCGCGCCTCTTCATGGGCAGCGGCGGCTATCCCAATCAGCAGGCGATGCTGGATGCGCTCGCGGCCGGCGCACCCGCGCTGGTGACGGTGGCGATCCGGCGCATCAGTCTCGAGGCTTATGCGGAAAGCCTCGTCGATCTGCTCGATGAACGCTTTGCGCTACTGCCGAACACGGCCGGCTGCGCCACGGTGCGTGATGCGCTGCTGACGGCGGAGCTGGGGCGCGAGGCGCTCGAGACGAACTGGGTGAAACTCGAGATCATCGGCGATCGCGAGACGCTTTATCCCGATGTCGAGCAGCTCCTGCGCGCGACCGAGGAGCTCGTGCGCAAGGGCTTCACCGTGCTGCCCTACTGCAACGATGATCCCGTGACCTGCCGCAAACTGGCGGATCTGGGCGCGGCGGCGGTGATGCCGCTGGGCTCGCCGATCGGCACCGGACTCGGCATCATCAATCCCTATGCGATCGAGCGCATCGTCGCGACCAGCCCGGTGCCGGTCATTCTCGATGCCGGCATCGGCACCGCGTCCGACGCGGCGAAGGCGATGGAATTGGGCTGCGACGGCGTGCTGCTCAACACCGCCGTCGCCAAGGCGCACGATCCCACGCGCATGGCGGCGGCGATGCGGCTTGCGGTCGAGGCCGGCCGTGCGGCGCGGCTCGCCGGCCGCATTCCGAAGCGCACTCTCGCCGAACCCTCGAGCCCGCAGCTCGGTCTGGTCGGCGGTTGACGCTGCCGCAGCCGCCGCTTCTCGTCATCACCGACCGAAGCCAATCGCGCCGGCCGCTCGAGGCGGTCGCGCGCGCCGCCTTCGCCGCCGGCTGCCGCTGGCTGAGCCTGCGCGAGAAAGATCTTTCGCCCGAGGCGCGGCTCGTGCTGCTGCGCCGCCTCGTCGCCATCGGCCGGCCGTGGCAGGCGCGCGTCGGCGTGCATGAGGACGTCGCCGCGGCGCTCGCCGCCGGGGCGGGGGCCGTCCATCTTCCGGACGAGCCATCGCCCGCCGCGGCGCGCGCGCAGCTTCCCGCGACCATGCTGCTCGGAATCTCCGCGCATGATCGCGCGGGCGTCGAACGCGCCGCAGCGGCGGGCGCCGACTACGTCAGCCTGAGCCCGATCTTCGCCAGTGCCAGCAAGCCCGGATATGGTCCCGCGCTGGGCCTCGCCGGGCTCGCGCGCGCGGTGCAGGGCGCGACCCTCCCGATCATCGCGCTCGGCGGCATCGATGCCGCCAACGCGCGCGACTGCATCGCCGCCGGAGCGGCCGGCGTTGCGGTCATGGGCGCGGTGATGGCGGCCGAGGATCCGGGCGCGGCCGTAAGCGCGCTCATTGCCAGCATCGGCGCCGCTCTTGCCGCCGGCGCGACCGATCCCCATAGTCAGAAACGCTGATCGAACGAGTCAGTCTCAGACCGGTTGGAACGGAGGACAAGCGACGTGATCGATCTCCACTACTGGCCAACGCCCAATGGCCACAAGATCACCATCTTTCTCGAGGAGACGGGCCTCCCTTACAAGATTTTCCCGGTCAATATCAGCAAGGGCGAGCAGTTCAATCCCGAGTTTCTCAAGATCGGCCCCAACAATCGCATGCCCGCGATCGTCGACCGCGACCCCGCCGAGCCGGGCGCGCCCGTCAGCGTCTTCGAATCCGGCGCCATCCTCCTTTATCTCGCCGAGAAGACCGGCAAGTTCCTCGCCAAGGATCTGCGCGGCCGCTTCGAGGCGGTGCAGTGGCTGTTCTGGCAGATGGGCGGGCTCGGTCCGATGGCCGGGCAGAACCATCATTTCACGATCTACGCCCCGGAGAAGCTGCCCTACGCGATCGACCGCTACGTCAACGAGACGAGCCGGCTTTATGCCGTGCTCGACCATCGGCTCGCCGATCGCGAATTCGTCGCCGGTCCCTATTCGATTGCCGACATGGCCTCCTATCCCTGGATCCGTCCCTACCAACGGCAGGGCCAGAAGCTCGAGGACTTCCCCAATCTCAAGCGCTGGTTCGAGACCATCCAAGAGCGCCCGGCGGTGAAGCGCGCCTACGAGATCGGCAAGCAGTACCGCGGCGCCCCTGCCATCGATCCGGCCGCGGCCAAGATCCTGTTCGGGCAAACGGCGGCGACCGTGCGGCAGGCCGGCGGCGCACGCGCCTAAGCGCCCGCGCCTCGGGCGCGCTCAGTGGTGGAAGTGCTCCATGACCTGGATGATGGCCGGGCCCATCAGCACGACGAACAGCGTCGGCAGGATGAACACGATCATCGGCACGGTCAGAATCGCCGGCAGCCGTGCCGCCTTCTCCTCGGCCTTGAGCATCCGCTCGTCGCGGAACTCGGCGGCGAGCACGCGCAGGGAATTGGCGAGCGGCGTGCCGTAGCGCTCGGTCTGGATGAGCGTATTGACGACGCCGCGGATCGCCGGAAGGTCGGTGCGCTTGGCGAGATTTTGCAGCGCCTGCCGGCGGTCCGGGAAGAAGCCGAGCTCGACCGCGGTGAGCCCGAGCTCGTCGGCCAACTGCGGCGCCGCGCCGCCGAGTTCGCGCACGACGCGGCCCAAGCCGGCATCGAGTCCGAGACCGGCCTCGGCGCAAATCACCAAGAGATCGAGCGCGTCGGGAAGCTGCATGCGGATCTGGTTCTGCCGCCGGACGATCAGCCGGTTCAACCCGAGGATCGGCATATAGGCGCCGATGATCGCGGCGAAGGTGGTGGCAAGCAGGCGGTAGGTGAGCGCCATCTCGCTGTTGGCGGTGAGGGCGAAGATGGCGCCGGCGCCGAAAGCCAGCGGCAAGGCAGCCCTGAGCGCCATGAAGATCGGCAGCGCGTCGCGGCTGCGCCAGCCGGCGCGCGCCAGGATCTCGGTGCTGCGCTTTGCCTCTTCGCCGCTCAGCAGCTTGAGCGGGTCGAGAATGTGGCGGAGCATGCCCACGGGCACCCGCGGCGTTCGCGCGCTGCGCGGCTTCTTCTGCAGGCGCTCGTTGCGCAATTTGTCGCGCCGGCGCAAATGGCTGCGCATTCGCGTCGACATGGCATCGCGCGGCACGAAGGCGCAGCCGATGACGATGAACGTCACCAGCACGGCGATTCCGGCGAGCGCCGCCGAGCTGGTCTCGTTGAGGGCCGAGATCGCGTCGCTCGCCCAGCCGAACGGGCTGATCACGGCGGTGCCGATGTCGCTCAGGACGCTCATTTGCGGCGCATGCTCATATGTTGAAACGCACCATCTTCGCCATCACGAGGACGCCGAAGGTCATGCTCGCGACGCCCCCCGCGAGCATGAGGTGTCCCAAATGCCGCGTGAACAGCAGCGCGATATAGGCGCCGTCGACGACCGACAGCAGGGCGATCATCAGGAAGGGAAGCGCGCCGATGATCGCGGCGCTCGCCCGCGCCTCCGACGACATCGCCCGCACCTTGAGCTTCATCTGCCGGCGGCGGCGCAGAATCGAATCGAGATTCTCGAGCGTCTCGGCGAGGTTGCCGCCGGTTTCCCGCTGCACCGAGAGCGTCACGACGAGGAACTTCATCTCGGGCGTTGCGACCCGTCGTGCCGTCTCCCACAGCACCTGGTCGACCGGTTGGCCGAGGCGGATCTGGTCGCACAGTTGGCGGAATTCGTTGCCGACGGGATCGCGGATCTCGCGGCCGACGATCTGGAAGCATTCGGTGATCGGCAAGCCGGACTTGATGCCGCGCACCATCAGCCCGATGGCCTCGGGGAAGAGCATGGTGAAACGCATCGCGCGGCGCTGGCCGAGGAAGCCAACGGCAAGATGCGGCAGCCACAATCCCGCCAGCAACGCCACCGGCAGAGCGAGGATCGGCGAGAAGCCGAACATCAGCATCCCGCCGCCGGCGACCGCGGCAATCACCAAGCAAACGAGGCCGAACGTGCCGAGGCTGACCTCCCATCCCGTCCGCTGCAGACGCTCGCGCAGCAGCTCGGGCTTCGGCGTCAGCCGTTTGACGAAGC
Source organism: Allostellaceae bacterium (assembly GCA_035604195.1). GTDB lineage: Bacteria > Pseudomonadota > Alphaproteobacteria > ATCC43930 > CGMCC-115725 > DATJLY01. Next base: position 643 of record DATNIY010000007.1, on the reverse strand, counting down.
GGTCGATGAGGCGCGCGTCGGTGGCATCGCGCTTCAGCTTGAGATCGGAGCCAATGATTTCGCCCTTGAGGCGGCTGCGCAACCGGTCCACCTGCCGGCCGACCCGGCTGCGCGACCGGGTGAAGAAGGCGAAGAAAATGACCAGGATGCCGAGCGCTCCGCCGGCCGCCAGCAACACAACGGGATCCTGCAGCAGATCGTTCATCCCATGGCCTCGAGCAAGGCGCGGTCGAGGCCGAAATATTCGGCGCGCGCCGTGAAATGCGGGCGGAGGCCCGAAGAGATATAGCTGCCCTTGAGCCGACCGTCGGGCAGTTCGCCCTCGAATTGATAGGTGTAGAGGTCCTGCGTCGTGATGACGTCGCCCTCCATGCCGATGATCTCGGTGACCGAGGTGACGCGCCGGATGCCGTCGCGCATGCGGCTGATCTGGACGATGAGATGGACGGCGGCGGCGACCTGCTGGCGGACGGCGCGGGGTGGGAGCTGGACGCCGGCCATCCCCACCATGTTCTCGAGGCGGGTGAGCGCCTCGCGCGGCCGGTTGGCGTGAATGGTCGAGAGCGAGCCGTCATGGCCGGTGTTCATGGCCTGCAGCATGTCGAGCGCCTCGGCGGAGCGAATTTCGCCGAGGATGATGCGG
>DATNIY010000006.1:0-43583 GCA_035604195.1 Allostellaceae bacterium | reverse complement strand
ATCGGTACGATCCGAACCCCCTGGACCTCACGGCTGGATTGTCCGCGCCACGGCCGCCATGACGGTCCGATTTGCCGCATCGAGGTAAGCGAGAAATGGGCCGCTGCACTCGACGGCATCGAGGATTTCGAGTGGACATTTGCACCGGAATTTTGCAAGCGAGACGTGACCGCCGATTCTGTTGGCGCCTCGTCGTGCATAATTCTTGATTTTCGTGAAATCCCCGCAGTCGCGAAATCGGCTTTACTGAGAATGGCCACTCGGCTTGAATCAAATTATAGTCCGTTCAGCGTTCGGAGGCAGACGTGGCGAATCCCATCGAAGACATCTATTCGGAGCGTGAAAATATCGACGTCGACACCCTCAAGAATCTGGGGCCGTTGCGGCCGATGGCGGGCATTTGGGAAGGCAGCAAGAGCGTCGACGTCAATCCCAAGGCGGAAGGTCCTGTGCGACAGCCCTATGTCGAACGCATCGAACTCCAGCCGATCGACCCGCAATCCAACGGCCCACAGCTCTTTTACGGTCTGCGTTATCATACCCGCGTGGTGAAGCCGGGCGAGATCGAGACCTATCACGACCAGGTCGGCTATTGGCTTTGGGAACCGGCCACGGAAACGGTCATTCTCTCTCTCGCCATTCCGCGCGCGCAAGTCGTCTTGGCCGCCGGCCACGTCGAAGCGGACGCGACCGTCTTCGAAGTAAGCGCATTGCGCGGAAAGACCGATTACGGAATTTGCTCCACTTCCTTCCTTGAGCAAGCGTTCCGCACCGATTCGTTCCTGATGAAAGTCACGATCCATCCGGATGGAACCTGGAGCTATTTCGAGGACACGTTGCTGATGCTGCGCGGGACCGAACCCTTCCATCACACGGATCAAAATACGCTGAGCAAGATCGGGGAACCGACGCCCAACCCGCTCGCGCGCTGACCGCCGGCTCGCTTCAGATCGCGCCGGCGGCTTTCAGCGCGCCCTGCCAAAGCCCCGTTCCGTGAAATCGCGCCGTTGCAGAATTCTTGATTTTTGCGCCGGATCGGATGTCCGCTAAGGGGCGGTCGCCTAAGGGCCGTCAGTTTGAGCGCGAGGTCCCGAACGCGCACATTGCAAACGCCCACGTTTGCCCCGCTCCGGACGTGAAACAGGGTAACAAGTGTCAGCTTTCAACCATTAGCTCCAGCGCATTTCGGGCCCGGTCGGAGCGATCAGCTCGGGCCCGTCGTTGCGCACCGAATTGACCGCGCGCCCGATCGGAACATAACGCAGCAGCGCGTTGGGCACCGGGGCAAGCAAGGGCGCGAGATCCGCCGGCTCGGCATCGGGATCGAGCCAGCGTGCGTAGCTCTCCGGCGCCAAGATGACGGGCATGCGCGCATGGAGCGGTCGCAGGAAATCGTTGGCCTCGGTGGTGATGATGGCAAAGCTGTCGACCGCCGGCGGCGAAGCCGCGGCACCCTCGGGCGGCGTCCAGCGCTCCCACAAGCCGGCGAAGGCAAAGGGCGCGCCGTCGCGGCGCGCGATGAGATAGGGCTGCTTGCCCACGCCGGCGCCGCGCCACTCGTAAAAGCCGTCCGCGGGCACGAGGCAGCGCCGCCGCCGGAAGGCGGTGCGGAAGGAGGCTTTCTCGGCGACGGTCTCGGCGCGGGCATTGATGAGCGGGCTGCCGGATTTCGGCCCCTCCGACCAGGGCGGCACCAGACCCCAGCGCAGCGCCTGCAGGCCGCGCTCGCCCGGCGGGTCGCGCCGTTGGCGCACGACCGGCGCGTCCTGGGTCGGCGCGATGTTGTAGCGGGGCGGCAGATTCGGCCGCTCGATGAACGAGAACAGCCGGACCAGCGCCTCGCTCGGCGTGGTCAAGAGATAGCGGCCGCACATCGGTTGCCGCCGCCGGCTATGCGCCGTAGCGTCGGCCCGGCTCGGACGCGCCCGCCGCCACGCTCATCACCTCCTCGGCGAGGGCGGTGATCTCCGCTGCGGCGGGACTGTTCGGCGATGCCTCGAGAATGCCCTTTCCCGCCGCGAGCGCCGCGGCAAAGGCGACGCGATTGCCGATACGGGCCGCCGCCACCGGCGCGCCGAGCGCCTTCAGCTCAGCGAGGATCGCCTCGGTCAGATTGGCGCGCGGCGGCACGCGATTGAGCACGATGAGGACCGGAACCCGTTCCGCCCGCGCGAGGTCGAGCGTCGGCTTGGTCGCCCAGAGATCGACCGGCGAAGGCTGAACCGGCACGAGCACCAGCGTCGCCACACGGGCGGCGAGCCGCGCCTCGGTCTCGGCATGGGGCGGGTTGTCGATGATGACGATGTCGTGCTCGCGCGCCTGCCGTTCGACCTCGGCCGCGACCCGCCACCCCGTGACCGAAGCGGCCTCGATCGCGGCGGCCGGACCGAGCCGTTCGCGACGCAACCGGAACCAAGTGGAAAGGCTCGCCTGCGGGTCGATGTCGATGACCGAGACGCGCCGGTTTGCCGCGGCCCAGGCGAGGGCCAGATGCACCGCCAGCGTCGTCTTGCCGGCACCGCCCTTCTGTTGCGCGATAGTGATGACTATGCCCGGCATAGCAGGCTCCGCATTCCCGGCGGCGAATGCGCCGGTCTATTGTGCATTGCAATATAGACCGCCCGGCGCCGCTTCGCCAAGTTCCGCCGCGCCGCTCGCTCTGGCCGGTGGCGGATCGCGTTCCCATCTGATAGGCGATGTGCATGATTGCAGAGCGCATTTGGATCGCGCCGGCGCGCGATGAGGACGGATTGTGACGTTGCGCCTCTCCGCGAACGAGGTCGAACGCGCTGCGGCGCTGCTGCGCCAGGGCGGGCTGGTCGCGTTCCCGACGGAGACAGTCTATGGGCTGGGCGGCGATGCCACCCGCGACCGCGCGGTCGCCGCCATCTTCGCCGCCAAGGACCGCCCGCGCTTCAATCCGGTGATCGTCCATGTCGCCGATACCGCAGCGGCGCAAGCGCTTGCCGTCCTCGACCGACGCGCCGCGGCGCTGGCCGCGCGCTTCTGGCCGGGGCCGCTGACCCTTGTTCTGTCGCGCCGGCCGGATTCGCCCGTATCGCTGCTCGTCGGCGCCGGGCTTGATACCCTGGCCCTGCGGATTCCGGCACATCCCCTGGCGCAGGCGCTTTTGCGCGCCGCTTGCGTGCCCATCGCGGCGCCGAGCGCCAACCGCTCCGGGCGCGTGAGTCCGACGACGGCAGCCCATGTCGCCGAGGAACTTGGCGGCCGGATTGCCGCCATTCTCGACGGCGGCCCCTGCCCCATCGGCGTCGAATCGACCGTGCTCGACCTCGCGGGCGAGCGGCCGCGCCTGCTGCGGCCCGGCGGCGTGCCGCTCGAGGCGCTGGAGGCGCTGCTCGGGCCGATCGAGCGCGTGAGCGATGGCCGCGGCGCGCCGGCCGGCCCCGGCATGCTCGAAAGCCATTACGCGCCGGGCCTGCCGCTCCGGCTCGACGCACGCGATGTGAGGCCTGACGAGGCTTTGCTTGCCTTCGGGCCGAACCCGCCGGCGGGCGCGGCGGCAACGATCTCGCTCAGCCCCGCGGGCGATCTCGCCGAGGCAGCCGCCAATCTCTTTGCTGCATTGAGAGCGCTCGACCGGCCGGATTTCGCGGCGATCGCGGTCATGCCGATCCCGGAGCGCGGGCTCGGACTCGCGATCAACGATCGTCTGCGCCGCGCTGCCGCACCGCGCCCCGCGCGCGGCCGCGACGCGCTTGCGGCGCCCGCCACGGCGAGCTAGATGCAGAGCGCCCGGGGAGGAACGCTGCCGTGAACGTCGCCGCCGAAATCGGCATCGAAGACACGCTCGACCGCATCACGAAGATTGTCGGCGAGAACGGCTTCATCGCCGAGCGCGCGGCAATGGAGCCCTATCTCGAGGAGACGCGCGGCATCTACCACGGTGCGGCCCGCCTGGTCGTGCGCCCCGCCGCGACCGTCGAGGTGGCGGAAATCGTGCGTCTCTGCGCCGCGGCGCGCATCCCGATCTTCCCGCAGGGCGGCAACACCGGCTTGTGCGGCGGAGCCGTGCCCGATGCCGACGGCAGCGGCATTCTTCTCAGTCTCGGGCGGATGAACCGCGTGCGCGCCATCGATGCCGTCAACTTCACCATCACCGCCGAGGCGGGCTGCGTGCTCGCCGAAGTACAAAGCGCGGCCGAAAAGGCCGACCGTCTCTTTCCCCTGAGCCTTGGCGCCGAAGGCAGCTGCCAGATCGGCGGCAATCTCTCGACCAACGCCGGCGGCGTCGCCGTCCTGCGCTACGGCACTGCGCGCGAGTTGACCCTCGGCCTCGAAGTGGTGCTGCCGGACGGGCAGGTCTGGGACGGGCTCAAAGGGCTGCGCAAGGACAATACCGGCTACGATCTGAAGCAGCTCTTCATCGGCGGCGAGGGCACGCTCGGCATCATCACCGCGGCGACGCTCAAGCTGTTTCCGCGGCCCAAGGAGGTCGAGACCGCCTTTCTCGGCCTCACTCGGGTCGAGGACGCCATGGCGCTCTTCGCCCGCGCGCGTGGCGCGAGCGGCGACCAGCTCACCGCCTTCGAGCTCATCCCGCGCATCGGCCTCGAGATCGCGATGGCGCATGTGCCGGGCATCCACGACCCGCTCGCAACACCGCATGCCTGGTACGCGCTCGTCGAAGTCTCCTCGAGCCAGAGCGGCAGCGGGTTGCGCAACGCGCTCGAAGTCTTTCTCGCGGCCGCGCTGGAAAACGGCCTCGTCGAGGACGGCACCATCGCCGCCAGCGCGGCGCAGGCGCGCGATCTCTGGCGCATCCGCGAGGGCGTGGTCGAGGCGCAGAAATTCATCGGCAGCGCCGTCAAGCACGACGTCTCCGTTCCCGTGAGCAGCGTCGCCGCCTTCATCGCCCGCGCCTCGTCCGCGATCGCCGAGCGCGTTCCCGGCGTTCGACCGATCGCCTTCGGTCATGTCGGCGACGGCAACATCCACTACAACGTCGCCCAGCCCGTCGGCGCCGACGCCAATGTCTTCCTCGCCCGCGGCGGCGAGATCAGCCGCCTCGTCCATGACCTGGCCACGGGCTTCGGCGGCTCGATCAGCGCCGAGCATGGCATCGGCCTTTTGAAGCGCGACGAACTGGCGCGCTACAAGCCGGCGGTTGCGCTCGATCTCATGCGCCGGATCAAGGCGGCGCTCGATCCCGACGGCATCATGAACCCGGGCAAGATCCTCGCGCCCTGAGCCGGAGCCGCAGCCATGAGCGATTACGCAGCACCACTCGCCGACATGCGTTTCGTCCTCGAGGAGATCGCGGCGCTGCCCGAGCTCGAGCGGCTCGGCTTCGAGCAAGCCACGCCCGATGTGGTCGAGGCGGTGCTCGCGGAAGCGGGCAAGCTCGCCTCCGAAGTGCTGGCCCCGCTCAACCGCAGCGGCGACATCGAGCACAGCGTGCTCGAGAACGGCGTGGTGCGCACGCCCCGAGGCTTCAAGGAAGCCTATGCAAGCTTCGTCGCCGGCGGCTGGAACGCGATCTCGGGCCCCGCCGAGTATGGCGGACAAGGCCTGCCGCACGCGCTTGCCACCGCGACCAACGAGATGTGGACGAGCGCCAATCTCGCCTTCGCGCTCTGTCCCATGCTCACCCTCGGCGCGATCGAGCTCCTGGCCGCCCACGGCTCGGCGGCACAGCGGCAAGTCTATCTCGGCAAGATCGTTTCCGGCGAATGGACCTGCGCCATGAATCTCACCGAGCCGCAGGCGGGTACGGACCTCGGTGCGCTGCGCACGCGCGCCCTGCGCAATGGCGATCACTATCTGCTCAGCGGCCAGAAGATCTTCATCACCTATGGCGAGCACGATTTCACGCCGAACATTGTCCATCTCGTCCTCGCGCGCCTCCCCGACGCGCCGCCCGGCAGCCGGGGCATCTCGTGCTTCCTCGTGCCGAAATATCTGGTCAATGCCGATGGCAGCCTCGGCCGGCGCAACGACATCCGCTGCGTCAGCCTCGAGCACAAGCTCGGCATTCACGCGAGCCCGACTTGCGTGCTCGCCTATGGCGATGCGGGCGGCGCCGTCGGCTATCTCATCGGCGACGAGAACGAGGGCCTGGCGGGCATGTTCACGATGATGAATCACGCCCGCCTCGGCGTCGGGCTCCAGGGCGTCGCCATCGCCGAGCGCGCCTATCAGCAGGCCCGCGCCTATGCGCGCCAGCGCGTTCAAGGCCGCCCGGTCGACGCCAAGACCAACGCGCCCTTGCCCATCCTGCACCACCCCGACGTGCGGCGGATGCTCTTGTCGATGCGTGCGACGACGGAGGCGACGCGCGCGCTTGCCTATTACACGGCCGCCGCGATCGACCGCACGCACCACCACCCCGACGAGAAGGCGCGCCAGGCGCAACTGAGCCGTGTCGATCTGCTGACGCCCGTGGTGAAAGCCTGGAGCACCGATCTCGGCGTCGAGGCCGCGTCGATCAACATCCAGGTGCATGGCGGCATGGGCTTCATCGAGGAGACCGGAGCGGCGCAACTCTTACGGGATGTCCGCATCGCGCCGATCTATGAAGGCACCAACGGCGTTCAGGCCAACGACCTCGTCGGCCGCAAGCTGATCCGCGACGGCGGCGCGGCGATGCGGGAATTGATCCGTGATATGCGCGCGACCGCAGCCGATCTCGCCGCGGCGCCCGGCGAGGCCGTTTCCGCGCTGCGCCGGCCCTTGGCCGACGGCATCGATGCGCTGGAACAGGCGAGCGGCGCGCTCATCGCCGGCTTCGCCGGCGATCCCGCGCGCGCCCTTGCCGGCGCCGTTCCCTATCTCAAGCTGACCGGACTGGTCGCCGGCGGCTGGGTGATGGCGCAGAGCGCACTCGCCGCGTTGCGTCGCCTCGGCAGCGGGACGGGCGATGCGCGCTTTCACCGCGCCAAGCTCGCGACCGCACGCTTCTATGCCGAGACCTATCTCGCCACCGCACCGGCGCTGCTGCCGGCGATCGCCGGCGGCGGCACGGTCATGGATTTCGATCTCGAGGAGATTTAGGCGCGCTCACGCGTCCTTGTCGTTGACGCAGCGCAAGAGCTTCCAATAGCCGAAGAGATTGCTCGGCCGGATCTCCCGTACCGAGAGTCCGCCAGCGGCGATGAATTCGTCGAGCGGGAAGTCGGCATGGAATCCGATCTTGCCGGCGAGCGGCGCCAAGCGCCGCTCGATGAAGCGCATCACGCCGTTATCGCTCATGAAGTGGTTGACGATGACGATGATGCCACCGGGCCGGCAGACGCGGCGCATCTCCGCGGCAAAGCGCGCCGGATTGGGCACCACCGAGGCGACATAGAGCGCCAGCACCGCATCGAAGCTGCTGGTCTCGAAGCTGGTGTTCTCCGCATCCATCTCGAGCAGCTCCGTCACCTGGCGGAGCTGCCGGCGCTCGACGCGGCGCCGCGCCTTCGCCAGCATCTCGGCCGAGACGTCGATGCCGATCACCTCCGCGTCGGCGCGGAAGTGGGGCAGCGACAGGCCGGTGCCGACGCCGACTTCGAGGATGCGCTGACCCGGCCGGTCGTTGGCCAGGCGCACGGCCTCCTTGCGCCCGGGATGAAAGATCGGCCCGAAGACGAAGTCGTAGGAGCCGGAAAACAGGCGATAGGTTTTGAGGGTATCTTGCAGGTCCATGACCATTCGCTCCTGCGTGACTAGATCGCCCCCGTACGCATTTGCGCGAGGGCTCGCGGCGAACCGGCGCGCCAAGCCAATGAGCGGCGTGCCGTCCTGGTCGGCGAGAACGCCTCAGATCAGCGCGATGCGATCGGCTTCGAGGCCCTTGCGGCCCTCGACGGCCTCGACCTGCACGCGCCGGGCGGGGTGAGAGCAGTCACGCCGCTGCGGCGCAGCGCCGTGATGTCGATGAAAATGTCCTTGCCGCCTAGGCACAGTCAACTCCGAATAGACTAGCGCGAAACCATCTGCTTCGCCAGCGCCGCTCGCCTGCCGCGGCGGGCGAGTCGGCGGCGCCTATCCAAAGGCGATGACCCTCTGCCGCTGCTCGCCGAGCCCGGTGATCGTGAGGCGCATGTCTTCGCCGGGCTTGAGGAAGCGCTTGCGCCCGAGCCCGACGCCGGCCGGCGTCCCGGTGGGAATGACGTCACCCGGCAACAGGGTCATGAAGTGGCTGATATAGCTCACGAGCTTGGCGCAATTGAAGATCATGTTGCGGGTCGAGCCCTTTTGCATGACCTGGCCGCTCACTTCGCAGATCAGCTCGAGCGCCTGCGGATCGGGCACTTCATCGGCCGTCACCAGCCACGGCCCCAGCGGGCAGAAAGTGTCACAGCTCTTGCCCTTGGTCCACTGGCCCGCGCGTTCGAGCTGGAAATTGCGCTCGGACACGTCGTTGACGATGCAATAGCCGGCGACGTATTTGAGCCAATCATGCTCGGCCACGTATTGCGCCTTGGTGCCGATGACGATGCCGAGCTCGACCTCCCAATCGCCCTTCGTCGCGGCCTTGGGCAGCACCACGTCGTCATTGGGGCCATTGATCGCGGTCGTCGCCTTGAGGAAGAGGACGGGCTCCGGCGGAACCGGGTTGCCGCTCTCCTCGGCATGGTCGCGGTAGTTGAGACCGACGCAGACCAGTTTCGACACCTGCGCGACGCAAGGCCCGATGCGCGGCGTGCCCGAAACCAGCGGCAGCTTGGCCGGATCGAGCCGGCGCAGCCGATCGAGCGCAGCCGGCGCCAGCACCTCGGGCGTCACATCGCTGATCGTGCCGGAGAGATCGCGGATCTTGCCATCGCGGTCGAGAAGGCCCGGCTTTTCCTGACCGCGCGGGCCATAGCGAAGAAGTTTCATCGGTCTTCCTTTCCTGTTCGAGGGTCAAAGAGCGCAGCGGCCGCCGATCAGCCTGCCGCCACCAAGGCTTTCTGCGCGGCGAGATCATCCTCGACGAAGGCCTGGACGATCGCATCGACATCGGCGTCGGCGGCAATGCCGAGGCGCTCTGCGCGCTTGGCGATGATGGCGCGCGGCCAGCCATCGACGATTCGCTGAATCGCCGGATCGGGCTCCCAGCGGATGCGCGCCACGGCAGCGTCGCCGCCAGCGCGGCGCAAGGCCTCGACCATCTCGCTCACCGTCGCCGTGATCCCCGGCAACAGCACGGTGCGGTCGGCGCCGAGCCGCTCGCCCGGCATGTCGTGGAGCAGCTCGATCGCCGCCATCAGCCGCCGCGGCGAGAGCAGCGCCATCGCCGATTGGCGCGTCACCGGGCAGATCACTTGAGCGCCCGCGAGCGGCTCGCGGAAGATCGACGACACCCAGGTCGAAGCGGCGCGGTTGGGCCGGCCGGGCCGCACGACGATCGTGGACAGCCGGAGCGCGCGGCCGTCGATGAAGCCCTTGCGCGTATAGTCGCCGACCAGCAGCTCGCCGATTGCCTTATGCGCGCCATAGGAAGTTTGCGGCCGCAAGGGCGTGTCGTCGCTCACCGCCGGCGGCAGGTCGCCGCCATAGACCGCGAGCGAACTCGAGTAAATGAAGCGCGGCGCGGTGCCGAGCGCGCGGCACGCCTCGAGCACGGCGCGCGTGCCGTCGAGATTGACCCTGAGCCCCTTGTCCATATCGGCTTCGGCCTCGGCGCTGACCACGGCGGCGAAATGGAAGACCGTCGCCGCGCCTGCCGCCAGCCTGCCGATGGCGGCGCGATCCGCGACATCGCCGATGACGAATTGCAGCCGGCGATCTTCATCGAGCGGCAGCTGGGGCGGTGCCACGTCGAACAGCACCAGCGCATCGATGGCTTGTTGCCGGCCATCGGGTCCGGCGAGCGTGCCGCGCTCGAGCAAGCGCCGCGCCAGGCGCCGACCGATGAAGCCGGCACCGCCGGTGATGACGACTTTCATGCCCGCCCTCCCACGCCGATGCCCCACCGCGCCGCCCAGCCCAATCCCGCGAGCGTGCCCGCCGCCGGCCGATATTCGCAGCCGACATAACCGTCGTAGCCGAGCTCGTCGAGGAGGTCGAGCAGGTAGGGATAATTGATCTCGCCGCGATCGGGCTCGTTGCGGCCGGGAACGCCGGCGATCTGCACATGGGCATAGCGGCCGAAGAGCCGCCGCGCATGCGCCGCGAGGTCGCCTTCGCTGATCTGGCAATGGTAGAAGTCGAACTGCAGCTTCACATTGTCGCGCGCGATGCGGTCGAGCAGGTCTTGCGCCTGCGCCGTCGTGCGCAGGAAATAGCCGGGGTTGTCGCCGGCATTGAGCGGCTCGATTAAGAGTGTCACGCCCTGCGCCGCGGCGCGCGCGCCGCCCCAGCGCAGATTGGCGACATACACTTCTTCCGAAGCCGGACCGGGTGCGATGATGCCGGCGAGCACGTGCAGCCGCGTGCAGTGGATGACCTGCGCATAGGCGAGCGCGCGATCGAGACTCGCCCGGAATTCCGCCTCGCGCCCCGGCAGCGCGGCAAAGCCGCGTTCTCCCGCCATGGCATTGCCGAGGGGCGCGTTGAAGAGCGCGACCGCGAGGTCATGGGCGGCGAGAAGCCGGCCAACTTCCTCGGCGGCGAATTCGTAGGGGAGCTGGAATTCGACGGCGCGGAATCCCGCCGCCGCCGCCGCGCCGAAGCGCTCGAGAAACGGCAGCTCGGTGAAGAGCATACTGAGATTGGCGGCGAGTTTCGGCACGAATGCCTCATCGGGGAGGGCCGGTCCGGCTTTACGGCAACCCGGCTGCACATTAGTGTCCTCCTCGACCGCATGCCAGCACAAGAGGGCGGTGCCAAAGCAGTACCAAGACGCATGAGCGCTGTCGTCGAACAATCCGGCCGCCCCGCCGAGCGGCGGATGCCGTGGCGCGGCATGCTCGGCTCGCTGTTGCTGCATCTTGCTATCATCGCGCTGCTGCTCGGCCTGTGGCAAACGGCTCCTGCGCCTGAGCTCGTGGTTCCCCATGTCGCCATCGTCATTGAGGCGCCGGGCTCGGAAGGCAGCTCGGGCGGTGGCGGCGGGGGCGGACAAGGCCAGGCCGAGGCGCCGGCGGCCATCGCGCAAGCCGAGGCTGCGCCGCCGACGGCGGAGCAGACGACTCCAACCGAGACCCCGGCAACGGCAGAACCGCAGAAGATGGAGCAGCCACCAACGGCAGAGACAACCCCGGTCGCGCCGACTCCAGACATCACCGCGCCGCCAACGCCGCCGCCGCCGAAGCCGCAACGCAAGCCGCCATTGCCGCAGCCGCCGATCCGCATCGCAGCAGCGCCGCCGCCTCAACCGCAAGCCTCGCCGCCGCTCCCCGAACCAGCGCCGGCGCCGGCGCCCGCCGCGACACCGACGCCGGCCCAGACGCTAGCCAACGCGGCTCCCGCCGCCGCAGGCCCGGATACCGGCGGGCCGGGCGGGCCGCGCGGTGCGGGCAAGGGCGCGGAAGGCAATGGCTTGGGCTCGGCCGGCAACAGCAGCGGGCCGGGCGATGATTATCTCGACCGCGTCCGCCGCCGCCTGCGCCAGTTCCAGAAATATCCGGAGCAAGCGGTGAAGCAGAAGCAAGAGGGCACGGTGGTGCTCGCCATCACCGTGGCGCGCGATGGCAGCGTGCTCGACGCCACCGTCGCCCGCAGCTCGGGCTTTGCCTTGATCGACGAGGCCGCGGTCAAGATGGCGCGCGACGCTTCGCCGCTGCCGCCCTTTCCCGCGACCTACACGCAGGACCAGCGGACTTTCGACATTCCCCAGAAATACGAGATCGGCCTGTTCGACCGCATCTTCCGTTAGGCCGAAGCCGCGATGGCCGCGAGGAAGCGCGCGCCGTAGCGCTCGAGCTTGCTCGCGCCGACGCCGGGAATGCGCGACATCGCCGCAAGGTCCTGCGGCTTCGACCGCGCCATGTCGAGCAAGGTCGCGTCGTGGAAGATGATATAGGGCGGCACGCCCTGCTCGCGCGCGAGGGCGAGGCGGAGCGCGCGCAGCGCCTGCCACAGGGCCTCATCGCGCGGCGCGGCCGGATCGAGCGAGGCCGGCGCGGCCCCGCCCCTGCCTCCGCGCGCCTTGGGCTCGGCCGCATCGCCGCGGAAGGCGATCTCGATCTCGCCGCGCAGCACCTTGGGCGCGCTGTCGGCGAGATGCAGCCCGCCATGACCCTCGACATCGACGGCGAGATGGCCCTGCGCCACCAATTGGCGGAAGACCGACTGCCATTCGCGCTTGCCGAGCTCGGCGCCGACGCCGAAGGTCTTGAGGCGCTCGTGGCCGAATTGTCTGACGCGCTCGGTGGCGCGGCCCATCAGGACATCGACGAGATAGGCGACGCCGAAGCGCTGCCCGGTGCGGAACACGGCGGAGAGCGCCTTCTGCGCGACGATAAGCCCGTCCCACACGCGCGCCGGCTTCAGGCAATTGTCGCAATTGCCGCAGGGCGGATGGTCGCGCTCGCCGAAATAGCCCAGAAGCACCTGACGGCGGCAAGTCGCGGTCTCACAATAGCCCAAGAGCGCGTGCAGCTTCTGCCGCTCGATGCGGCGCTGCCGCTCCTCGAGATTGGCGCCCTCGAGCAGCGCGAGGAGCGCCGTCACGTCCGGCATGCCGTAGGTCATCCAGGCCTCGGCCGGCAGGCCGTCGCGCCCGGCGCGGCCGGTCTCCTGGTAATAGGCCTCGGGGCTCTTGGGCGCGTCGAGATGGGCGACGAAGCGGACATTGGGCTTGTCGATGCCCATGCCGAAGGCGACCGTCGCCACCATCACCACGCCTTCCTCGCGCAGGAAGCGGTCCTGGTTGCGCGCGCGCGTCGCCGCGTCGAGCCCGGCGTGATAAGGCAGCGCGACCCGGCCCTTGGTGCAGAGCCACGCCGCCACCTCCTCGACCCGCCGGCGCGACAGGCAATAGACGATGCCGGCGTCGCCCGCATGGCCCTCCGCGAGGAAGGACCAGAGCTGCGCCTTGGCATCAGTCTTGGCGACGACGCGGTAGCGGATGTTCGGGCGGTCGAAGCCGGCGGCGAAGATGCGGGCCGCGCCGAGGCTCAGCCGCTCGACGATGTCGCTGCGCGTCGGGCCGTCGGCGGTGGCGGTGAGCGCAATGCGCGGAACTTGCGGAAAGCGCTCGTGCAGCACCGAGAGCTGCAGATACTCCGGGCGGAAATCATGCCCCCATTGCGAGACGCAATGCGCCTCGTCGATGGCGAAGAGCGCGAGGCGCGAGCGCGCCAGGAGATCGAGGCAGCGCCCGGTCATCAGCCGCTCGGGCGCGACATAGACGAGGTCGAGCGCGCCCTCGCGGATGTCGCGCTCGATCTCGAAGGCCGCGGCGGCGGAGAGCGTCGAGTTGAGATAGGCGGCGCGCACCCCGGCCTGGCGCAAGCCGTCAACTTGGTCCTTCATCAGCGCGATGAGCGGCGAGACGACCACGCCGACGCCCGGCCGCACCAGCGCCGGGATCTGGTAGCACAGCGACTTGCCGCCGCCCGTCGGCATCAGCACCAGCGCGTCGCCGCCGGCGATGACATGGCGCACGATCGCCTCCTGCTCGCTGCGGAACGCGGCATAGCCGAAGATCTCCTGCAGGATCTGGAGCGCCGGATCGCCGGAAGCGGCGACGAGTCGCGCCGCGTTGCCTTCCCCCATGGCCCACTCCGTCAGCGAAAATGATCGTGGCGTGGCGATGGCTCTCATACTACATCACGGCTCTCGCCACCAAGGGCAGATCGCGCAGTGCTGACGCTCGACCGCATCACCTATCGCATCGCCGGGCGCACGCTGCTCGAGGGGGCGTCGGCGCAGATCAACGCCGGCTGGAAGGTCGGGCTCATCGGCCGCAACGGCGCCGGCAAGTCCACCTTGCTCGATCTCATGCGCGGCGCGCTGCAGCCCGATGGCGGCGAGATTGTGCTGCAGAAAGGGGCGCGCATCGGCTTTCTCGCGCAGGAGGCGCCGGGCGGCGAGCAAACGCCGCTCGCCGCCGTCCTCGCCGCTGATGAAGAACGCCGGCGGCTATTGGAAGCGGCCGGGGAACCCGCCGGCATAGACGCCGCCGAACTGCACGAACAGCTCATCGCCATCGACGCGCATGCGGCGCCGGCGCGCGCCGCCGGCATCCTCGCGGGGTTGGGCTTCGATGAAGCCGCGCAGCGGCGCCCGCTCGCCAGCTTCTCCGGCGGCTGGCGCATGCGCGTGGCGCTGGCTGCCGCGCTCTTCGCCGAGCCCGATCTGCTGCTGCTGGACGAGCCGACCAATCATCTCGATCTCGAGGCGGCGCTGTGGCTCGGCGATTTCCTGCGCCGCTATCGCCGCACCCTCGTGCTGGTGAGCCACGACCGGCAATTCCTCGACGAGATCGCAACCCACATCCTCCACCTCACGGAGCGACGGCTCACGCTCTATGTCGGCGGCTTCGAGGCGTTTCTGCGCGCGCGCCATTTGGCGCTGACGCGGCAACAGGCGCTCGCCGCCAAGGAATCAAGCGAGCGCAAGCGGCTCCAAGCCTTCATCGACCGGTTTCGCGCCAAGGCCTCGAAAGCGCGGCAAGCGCAGAGCCGCATCAAGGCGCTGGCGCGGCTCGCGCCGATCGCGCCGGCGAGCGCGGACCCACCCGTCACCTTCGACTTTCCCGAGCCGATTGCGCTGGCGCCGCCGCTTCTCACCCTCGATCGCGTCGCCGTCGGCTACGAGCCGGGCAAGCCGGTGCTGCGGCGACTGGATCTGCGGCTCGATCCCGACGACCGCATCGCGCTCCTGGGCGCCAATGGCAACGGCAAGACGACCTTGGCGCGCCTCATTGCCGGCCAGCTCCAGCCCTTGTCCGGCGAGATGCGCCGCGCGCCCAAACTGCGCTGCGGCTATTTCGCCCAGCATCAGATCGAGGAACTCGAGCCGTGGGCGAGCGCTTACGACCATTTGGCCGCGCTCATGCCGCGGGCGACGCCGCAGGAGCTGCGCGCGCGGTTGGCGCGCTTCGGCTTTGGCGAGGATCAGGTCTTCGTCAGGGCGAGCGAGCTGTCGGGCGGCGAGAAGACGCGGCTCACCCTCGCCCTCATCACCCACGACGCGCCGCCGCTTCTGGTTCTGGACGAGCCGACCAACCACCTCGACATCGAGTCGCGGGCAGCGCTCATCGCCGCGATCAACGATTTCGCCGGCGCCGTCGTGCTGATCAGCCATGACTGGCATTTGCTGTCGCTGACCGCCGACCGGCTGTGGCTCGTCGCCGACGGCACGGCGCGGATCTATGACGGCGATCTCGAGGATTACCGCCGCTCGGTTCTGGCGCCCGAGCCGCCACCGCCGCGGCGCGAGTCCAGCGCGGCGGCACGGCAGGCGGCGCGGCGGAGCGCGCTCGAGCGGCGCCAGGCGACGGAGAAGCTGCGCCGGGCGCTGCGCACCGCCGAGGAGCGCATGAGCGCGCTGGCCGAGCGCAAGGCGACGCTAGAGGCGCAGCTTGCCGATCCCGCGACCTATCAGGCGGACGGCGCCGCGCTCGAGAAGCTGTTGCGTTCGCAGGCCACGCTCGCCGCCAGCCTCGCCGAAGCCGAGACGCAATGGCTCGCCGCAGCGCAGGCGGTAGACGATTCGGGGATCTGATTTTTCCTAGGCGAGGCCGCGCGGCGCGACGGTCGCGAGGCAAGCGTCGCGGCCGAGCGGCAGCGCCACCGCCTCGAGTGGGACTTCGACCATCTGACCGGGTCGATAGCTGGCTTCCGACAGCGCCGTGCCCGCGGCCATCAGCGCGAGGTGAATCGTCTTGGCGTCGTAGCAGCCGAAGAGCCGTGCAAAGAGCGCGAGCTCGGTGACGAGGCGGTCCTGCACCCGGACGCCGACGTGATGCAGGGTCTCGAGCAGCGCGTCGAGGCCGGAGACCAGAATCTCCGCGCCTTCCGCGCTCGAGCCCTTGGCGGAGGCGCCGCTCGGCCGGCGCGCAGTTCCGGCGCGCCCGACGGAAATCTCGAGCGACCAGCTCTTGACCGCGTCGAGGAAGACGGCCTTGTGGCCGGAATGGTAAATGACGGCCGCCGCCGCCACTGCGGAAGCCAGCGCGGTGAGACGGTCGTCATCGCTCAAATTGAGGCCGTCGAGTTCGGCAATGATGTCGTGGAGACGGCTTTCCGCGGCGGATCCTGCGGCCGCGAGCGCGCTGCTGATCGTCTCGCTCAACGTGCTCATGTCCCCGACTTCCCCCGAAACCCAAGGCAAGCAAATGAAGCTTAAGACCAGAACCTTAAAGCTCGGTTGCTTTACACGAGCTTCACCAAGCATCATCTCCGATAATTCTGTTAATAGCAACTAAAACTTGCTCGATTATTGTTCATAGTTAATTCGCCCAGAAGTTTAGTCAAATTATATCGGCTCGCAACCTTGCGTTATGCAAGCTTTAACGGGATGCCCGAAAGAATGAGCGCGGACCAAGAAGACGGCCCAGGAAGGCATAGGCGCATGTTCGACCCTCAGGACGCCCTCTCCGACTGCAAGTTCGAGACGACGACGACGGTGCCGCTGAAACGCGAGCCGGCGTGCTTTGCCTTCCTGTGCAGCCGCGCCGTTTCCCCACCGCAGCCGATCGATACGATCAACCTCGACCTCGCCTCGGTCGACTTTTACGGCGGGCGCGCCTCGCTGTGGGCGACGCTCGACATGCGCTCGGGCGCGAGCAACGAGCAGCCGGCGTCGCTCCTCGGCTTCGACGAGACGTTTCTGCGGCCGTTCACCCGCGCGCTCATCGCCGCGTCGGCGAGCCGCACGCCCTATCGCATGACGATCCAGCAAGGCTCCGACGGTTCCCCGCGGCACCGTGTCGTCGAATACGTCACCGGACCGGGAATCGCGCTGTCCGAGATCCTGCTGACGCCGCAAGACAGCGTCGTCGTCATCTCCGGCCGCGCCGACGGCCATGACGAGGACATCCTGTTTCAATTGCCCCGCACCGACACTTTCCTGCGCGCCTTCGCCAAGATGACTTGCCAGGCCGATCAGGTGCTGCAGGCCACCCTGGTGCAAAGCGAAAAGCTCGCGCGGCTGCAGACGAACAGCGCAGCTTGAGAACATAAAATAACTTTGAGTCAGATAGTTATAGTTATCAGCTCATATCTAACATGAGCTGGTGCCCGGCCCCCGATTCGGTGCTTGCGCCATAGAGAAGGCTGCCGTCCGGACGGATGGTCGCGCCCGGCGTGAGAAGCGCCGGCTCGATTTTGCGCAGATCGAGAATATGCTCGACCGCGGCGCCGGCGGCGAGCGCGTAATCCGCGATGATGCGGCGGTGGCAGCGCCACCACACCGCCTCCGCGCACATGATCGCGACCCGCCTGACGGCCGCGAGCTGCAGCAGATCGGCAAAGGCCGTCCGGAATTCCACGCCTTCCGCATAATCGGCATAATTGCGGAAGGCCGCCTCGCGCCAGAGCAGGTGCGGCGAGACGCCGTCGCGGCGCGCTTCCCTGCGGCCGCCGAGCCCGGCGAACGGCCGATAGAGAATGCCCTCGGCCGCCAGCGCCGGAGCGAGATGCTCGGCGTTGAACTGCGGATGGCGGCGCGAGCGCGGAAAGCGGCGGACATCGGCGATGCAATCGATCTGAGCGGCGGCGAGCATGGCAGTGAAGGCTTCGAGCGTTCGAGTCGAGTGGCCGATGGTGTAGATGGTCATGCGCCGCTGCCTCGCTCGGGCCGGCGCATCAGCCTCGGAGCAGCGCCGCCATTCCCG
Organism: Allostellaceae bacterium; assembly: GCA_035604195.1. GTDB lineage: Bacteria > Pseudomonadota > Alphaproteobacteria > ATCC43930 > CGMCC-115725 > DATJLY01. The sequence continues at coordinate 25,927 of DATNIY010000006.1, read as the reverse complement.
TTTGTGTTCCGATTATCCTGCCGCGCCGCCACTGCCGTTTCCAGTTCGATCGAGATCCCGCCAATGTCGCCGCCCTTGCCGTCGTGGAAGCCGTGCGGATAGATTTCATCGCTGCCGGCGTCTCGCCAAGACGCTTTGCCGGCATGATGGGAGAGGAAAGAGCGATGGAATTCGGGATGCAGTTCTTCCCCGACGTAACCCCGGAGCAAAAGCCGGGGGCGCAGTATTTCGACGAGTGCCTGCGCCTCGTCGAGCTGGCCGATCCTTACGGCTGGGGCCACATCCGCACGGTTGAGCACTACTTCCATCCCTATGGCGGCTACTCGCCCAATCCGATCGTGTTTCTGACGGCGGCGTCGCAGCGCACGCGCAAGGCGCGGCTCATCACCGGCGCCGTGCTGCCGGTCTTCAATCATCCGCTGAAGATCGCGGGCGAGGTTGGAATGCTCGATGCGATTTCGGGTGGGCGTTTGGAGGTCGGCTTCGCTCGCGCCTTTCTGCCGCACGAGTTCCAGCGCTTCGGCATCAGCGTCAACGAGAGCCGCCAACGCTTCACCGAGGGCATGGAGCAAGTCCGGCTCCTGCTCGAGCAAGAGAACGTCACCTGCGAAGGCCGCTTCCACAGCTTCAAGAACACGACCTCGCTGCCGCGCCCGACGCAGAAGCCGCGCCCGCCCTTCTGGGTCGCGGCGCTGGCGACGCCGCAGAGCTTCGCCGACACCGGCAAGGCCGGTCACGCCATCATGGCGATTCCGCTGGCGGTCAAGACGATGAAGCCGCTCCTCGAACTCTACCGCGACGCGTGGCGCCAGGCGGGGCACCCCGGCAAGGGCCGGGTGATGTTGGCCTTTCACTTGTTTTGCCACGAAAATCGGCAAAAAGCCTGGGACATCGCGCGCGATCCGATGAATCGCTATCTCCATTCGATCGTCGAGGCGTCATCGGACTGGCTCACCGGGCCGAGCTCGGCGGATTATCCCAACTACGACAAGATCATCGCCGAACTCAAGAAGGAGACGATCGAGAGCCAGGTGGCGAGCGGCGGCGCCTGGATCGGCACGCCCGAGGAAGTCATCGACCAGATCGAGCGCTACAAGGAAGGCGTCGGCGGCTTCGAGAGCGCCTCGCTGCAGGTGAACTTCAACACCGTCGGCTATGCCGATGCCGAGCGCTCGACGCGGCTCTTCGGCGAGAAGGTGATGCCGCGATTCCGCGACGCCTGACGCGCGCGGGTTAAGCCGTTCGCAAGGATTGGCGCCTAGCTTCCGCCGGTCGAGGCAGCGTCGGCTTGGGGGCAATCGTCATGGCGCAATTCATCGCAGCGGCACCGCGTGCGACGCGGCGCGGCAACGGCTTTGCCGCGGCACATGACGCGCGTTTCGTCGAGCGGCAAATCCGCGATCTCGGCACCGGTCCGCGCCACGGCCCCTTATTGCTCGATACGCTCTACGGCGAGACGCTGGATGCGCTGCTGCCGCGTCGGCTATCGGCGCTCCTGTCGGCCCGACGCGCAGCCTGAACAGCGAAGATTTGCGGCGCTCGTCAGCGGGTCGCCGCTGGCGCCTTGATCTCGCCCGCCTGCCGCAGCCGCTGCACCTCCTGCCGATTGAGGTCGTCGGACTTGGCATTGTCCGCGGCGGCTTCTGCGGCCGTTGCCCGCACGCGCGCGCTGGGGGCAGCCGTGCTCTTGGCCTTCGCCGCGCTTTTCTTCATCGGCGCCGGTTTCGCTGCCTTCGTTGCCTTCGGCATGCTTGCGGCGCCTTCGCTGGGCGCCGCCGTCTGGCCCGAGGCCGCCGGAGCGCTCTTATCCGAGGCTGCGGGCGCGCTCTGCTGCGCCATCGCCGGCAGGCCGGCAACGACGAGAGCGGCAACCGCGACACCTCCCAGCCAGTTTTGCATGTTCATATCCTCTCTGCCTTTCCCTTCGGTGCGCAGTGTCTGCGCCAATGAGGCACCAAGTATAGGCGCTCGACACGGGCTTTAGGTAGGGCGAAGGCGCCTCCCCTCCTCCGGCGGATCGGCCGCGTGCTATGCTCGCGCTCTCGATGCGGCGGGTTGCGGCATATCTTCTGGGTTTCCTGGTCCTGACGGCAGCCGCGCCGGCGACCGCCGGCAGCGCTTCGCCCGGGCGGCCCGGCGATACGCTTGCCATCGGCATTTCGCAGTTCCCGGCGACTCTCAATCCGCTCGTCGATGCGATGCTGGCCAAGAGCTATGTCCTCGCCATGGTGCGCCGGCCGCTCACCACTTACGATCCGGAGTGGCATCTCGTCTGCATGCTCTGCGTCGAGCTGCCGAGCTTCGAGAACGGGCTCGCCGAGCCGCTCGACCTCGGCGGCGGGAAGAAGGGCGTGCGCCTCACCTATACGCTCCAGCCCGATGCGCGCTGGGGCGACGGCGTGCCGGTGACGACCGAAGACGTGCTCTTCAGCTATGAGGTCGGCAAGAATCCCAAGACCGGGGTCGCCGATGCCGAGCTCTACCGCCGCATCCTCCGCATCGAGGCGAAGGACGCCAAGACCTTCACCCTGGATGTCGACCGCCTCACCTTCGACTATGCCGGGCTCAATGATTTCGAGATCCTGCCGGCGCATATCGAGCGCGCCGCCTTCGCCGATCCCGCGCAATACCGCATCGCCTCGCGCTACGACACCGATCCGACCAATCCCGGCCTCTATGACGGTCCCTATCGCATCACCGAGTCCGCGCCCGGCTCGCACATCGTTTTCGAGCGCAACCCGTTCTGGTGGGGCAAGGCGCCCTATTTCCGCCGCATCGTCGTCTGGACCGTGGAGAACACCGCGGCGCTCGAGGCCAATCTGCTCGCTCACGGCATCGACATGGTCGCGGGCGAGCTGGGATTTCCGCTCGACGAGGCCTTGGCGTTCGAACAGCGGCACGGCCAGGAATTCCGCGTCATCTACAAGCCCGGCCTGACTTACGAGCACATCGATCTCAATCTCGACGATCCCATCCTCGCCGATCTGCGGGTGCGGCAGGCGCTGCTCCTCGCCATCGACCGCAAGGCGATCAGCGAGGAACTCTTCGCCGGACGCGATCCCGTCGCCGAAAGCTTCGTGCCGCCGCTCGACTGGATCTACACGGACAAGGTGCCGCATTACCCCTACGATCCGGCGCAGGCGCGGACGCTGCTCGAGGCCGCGGGCTGGCACCTTGCGGGAGGGGCCATCCGCCGCAACGACGCCGGAGCGCGCCTCTCGCTGGCGCTCGCGACGACCACGGGAGACCGCACCCGCGAATTGGTCGAGGAGGTCTTGCAGAGCGAGTGGCGCCAAATCGGCGTCGATGTCCGCTTGCACAACCAACCCGCGCGCGTGCTGTTCGGCGATGCGCTGACCAAGCGCAATTTCGCCATGGCGATGTTCGCCTGGATCAGCGCGCCCGAGAACGTGCCGCGCTCGACGCTGCGCTCCGACGAGATCCCGAGCGCGGCCAATAGCCGGACGGGCCAGAACTACGCGGGCTTCCGCAACGCCGGGGCCGACCGCCTCATCGACGCGATCGAAGTGGAGCTCGACCGCGGCCGCCGCGCCGCGCTGTGGCACGCGCTGCAGCGTCTCTATGCCGAGGAGCTGCCGGCGCTGCCGCTCTATTTCCGCGCCTCGGCCTTCGTGCTGCCGCCCTGGCTCGAGGGCGTGACGCCGACCGGGCATCAATATCCCTCGACCCTGTGGGTCGAGCGCTGGCGCGCCGCGCCGCCGTCATGACCCGGTTCATCCTGCGGCGGCTGGTGCAGGCGGCGCTGGTGCTGGCCATCATGTCCTTCATCATCTACGCGCTCATCGGGCTGATGCCGGGCGATCCGATCGATCTGATGATCGCCTCGGACCCGCATTTGAGCGCGGCCGATGCGGTGCGGCTCAAGGCGCTCTATGGCCTCGATCGGCCGCTCTTCGAACGCTATCTCGCTTGGGCGCAGGCGGCGCTCGCGGGCGATTTCGGCTATTCCCGCCTCTATGCGAAGGCGGCGCTCACGGTGCTGGCGCCGCGGCTCGGCAACACCGCCATTCTTATGGGCGCGAGCTTTGCGCTCACGCTCGCGATCGCGCTGCCCCTTGGCATCGCCGCGGCGCGCCGGCCGGGCTCGGCCTTCGACGCCATGGTGAACCTTCTGGGCTTCGCCGGCATTTCCGTGCCGTCCTTCTGGCTGGCGCTCATGCTGATCTTGGTCTTCGCCGTCGCTCTCGGCCTGTTGCCGGCAGGCGGGATCGCGACCATCGGCGACGGCGGCATCCTCGACCGTCTCACGCATCTGGCGCTGCCGGTCGCGACCCTGACGCTGGCCAGCGTCGGCGGTCACATGCGCTACATGCGCGGCGCCATGATCGAGACCCTGCAGCAGGACTACATCCGCACGGCCCGCGCCAAGGGAGCCGGCGAGCTCGGCGTGCTGCTGCATCACGCGCTGCGCAACGCGCTCATTCCCGTCATCACCGTAGTGGCGCTGAGCTTCGGCTCGCTGTTCTCGGGCGCGCTCGTCACCGAGACCATGTTCGCCTATCCCGGCATGGGCAAGCTCATCTATGATTCCGTTCTCGGCAACGATTTCAACCTGGCGCTGGCCGGGCTGCTGCTGGCGACCCTGACGACGCTGCTCGCCAATCTTGCGGCCGATATCGCCTATGCCGCGGCCGACCCGCGGATCACCTACGGATGAGCGCGGCGCGGCTGGTCGCGGGACGGGGATGGCGCGGCGCGCTCGGCCGCAAGCGCCTCCTATGGCCGGCTCTCGTGCTGCTGGCCCTTGCCGCCGCTGCTGCGCTCGGGCCGCCGCTCGCCGCCGCGCTCGGGCAGGATGCGAGCCTGGTCGATCTGCATCATCGCCTGGCGCCGCCATCGCTCGGCCATCTCCTCGGCACCGACGAGATCGGGCGCGACGTGCTGCTGCGCCTCATGGAGGGCGGCCGGGTGTCGCTCCTGGTCGGCGGGACCGCGGCGCTCGCCGCGGCGATCCTCGGCACCGCAATCGGTCTCATTGCCGGCTATCGCGGCGGCACGCTCGATGCGCTGCTGATGCGGCTCGCCGACGGGGTGATCGCGCTGCCGCTCTTGCCGCTGCTCGTGGTGCTGGCGGCGCTCGATCTGCGCAAGCTCGGCCTGCCCGCCGCCATCGTCCAGTCCGATGCGGTCAGCCTCTACCGCATCATCGCTCTGGTGTCGCTGGTGGGCTGGACCACGGTGGCGCGGCTCGTGCGCGGCGCGAGCCTGAGCTTGCGCGCGCGCGAGTTCGTGCGGGCGGCCGAGGCGCTCGGCGCGCGGCCTTGGCGCGTCATGCTCGTCCACATCCTGCCCAATCTGGCGACGCCGATCATCGTCGCGACCACGCTCTCGGTCGGCGAGATCATCCTTCTGGAATCGGTGCTGAGCTTTTTGGGCCTCGGCATCGAGCCGCCGATGGCGAGCTGGGGCAACATGCTGACCGGGGCGCAGGAGACGATCGCGCTGGCGCCGCAGCTCGCGCTCTATCCCGGCCTCATGATCCTCATCACGGTGATCGCCTGCAATTTCCTCGGCGACGGCTTGCAGGCGGCGCTCGACCCGCGCGCGGGCCGGCGCTGAACTCAGCCGCGCGCCAGCACGCACTCCACCAGCCGCGCCCAGTAGCTCGCGCCGATCGGCAGGATCTCGTCGTTGAAATCATAGCGCGGCATATGCAGCCCCGCGCTCGCATTGCCGGCGCCGTTGCCGATGAAGATGTAGCATCCGGGCTTCTCCCGCAGCATGAAGGCGAAGTCTTCGGCGCCCATGGTCGGCTGGACGTTGCGCTCGACATGCTCGGCGCCGACCACGGCTGATGCGACCTCCACCGCGGTCGCGGTCTCTGTGGGGCTGTTGACCGTGGCGGGATAGCGGCGCTCGTAGCGCAGTTCGACGCGGGCGCCCATCGCCTCGGCGACGCCGCGGGCGATGCGGCCAACCGCCGCCTCGATCTGATCTTGCACCTCCGGCTTGAAGGAGCGGGTGGTGCCGCGCAGCACGACACGGTCGGGAATGACGTTCCAGGTGTCGCCGCCGTGGATCTGGGTGATGCTGAGAACGGCGCTTTCGAGCGGATGGATGTTGCGGCTGGTCACGGTCTGGAGCGCCACTGCGATCTGCGCGGCCGCGATGACAGGATCGATGCTTTGGTGCGGCAAGCCGGCATGCGCGCCTTTGCCGAGCACCGCGATTTCAAACAAGTCGAAGGCGGCCAGCATCGGCCCCGGCTTGACGGCGAATTGGCCGACGGGCAGGCCGGGCCAATTGTGCATGCCGTAGACCGCCTCGACCGGGAATTTGGCGAAGAGCCCCTCCTCCACCATGACGCGGCCGCCACCCTCGTTCTCCTCGGCCGGCTGGAAGATGAGGTGCACCGTGCCGGCGAAATTACGGGTCTCCGCGAGGTAGCGCGCCGCCCCCAACAGCATCGCGGTGTGGCCGTCATGGCCGCAGGCGTGCATCTTGCCGGGCACGTTCGAGGCATGGGCGAAGCCGTTCTTTTCTTCGATGGGGAGCGCGTCCATGTCGGCGCGAAGCGCAATGGCGCGCCGCTCCGGGCCTGAGCCCTTGAGCGTGCCGACTACGCCGGTCCGCGCCAGGCCGCGATGGACTTCGAAGCCGAAGGATGCGAGCTGCGCCGCGACGAAAGCCGAGGTCTCGCGTTCATCGAAAGCGGTTTCGGGATGGGCGTGGATGCGCCGCCGCCACGCGGTCATCTCCGCCTGAAATTCCGCGATCCGGTTGACGATCGGCATGGCCAGCACCGCGTTGCGCGGTCAATCCTCGTCGGCGCTAACCGCTGCGAGCAATGCCTCGAATTCCGTCGGGCGCTCCGCCTCGGCGCGCATGCGATCGCGCCGCAGCCGGCCGATGATTTGCTGGCGGTACTCCCGGTCGGTGACGATCCGATCCATGTCGATCTCGTCGAAGGCGCCCCGATCCTCGTCTGGAACGGCCATCCGTTTGCCTCGCGCGTACTGTCGCTGCTCCTCGGCAAAAGCATTGGCGACTCGCGCCCGGCGCACCACGGAAATCTCGGCGAAATCCGGAGCGTTTGCGGATAAACCTGTTGATAACTTGTGGACACTCGCGCCGGGCGTGCATTCATCGCGGCGAGATCAACGTCTTGGCGCGTCTCTGCGGCAGAATGTCGCAGGCGGCGGGAACCTCACTCGGCCTCTTTCTTCTCGAGCCGCTTGAGCTTGCCGATCGGCAACTGGAAGAAGCGGGCGAAGTCGTAGACCGTGTTGTCGTGCTGGTCCCAGCACACATATTCGCGGCAGTCGCGCGGCCGGGCGGAATAGACCGTGCAGCGGCGGTCATCGCCGAGGAACTGGCAGGTCACGTCGCTGGCCTTGATGAGCTTCTCGCCCTTGCGGGTCTTCTCGACGATGTGCTTCGCCTCGAACTCGCGCACGGTGAGACCGAGGTGTTTCGCCAGGCGCCGGATGTCGGCGCGGCGGACTTCGACATAGCCGGCGAGCTTGCAGCAGAGGCTCGGGCATTTGAGGCAGCTCAAGGGCGGCGATTCGCTCACGCGGAACCTGCGGGGATGACAATCATGCAACGACTAGAAATACCTGCGCGCGCGACTTTCGTCATCGACTAACAGTGTCCGATTACGGCGCCTTGGTTTGACTCGCCACCGCCGTCCGCCTAGTAGGCGCCCGCCCCCTCGACCAGCGCAAGGCCCCAGCCATGCAGCCCAGCAATTCGGCCGCCCTCCGCGACATCGCCTATCACCTTCATCCCTACACCAATTTGAAGCGGCACGAGAGCGAGGGCTCGCTCATCATCACCGAGGGCAAGGGCGTCCGCGTCTTCGACGAGAGCGGCAAGGAATACATCGAAGGCATGGCAGGGTTGTGGTGCACGGCTTTGGGTTTCGGCGAGGAGCGTCTCGTCGCGGCGGCGACTCGCCAGCTGCGCCGGCTGCCCTTCTACCACGGGTTCAACAGCAAGGCGCATGATCTCGCAGGCGCGCTCGCCGAACGCCTCGTCGCCATGATGCCGGTGAAGATGTCGAAGGTCTTCTTCAACAATTCGGGCTCGGAGGCCAACGACACCGCGATCAAGATCGTTTGGTACTACAACAATGCGCTGGGCCGGCACCGCAAGAAGAAGATCATCGCCCGAATGCGCGGCTATCACGGCGTGACCGTGGCGACGGCGAGCCTCACCGGGCTGCCCACCAACCATCGCGATTTCGACCTGCCGATCGCCAACATCCGCCACGCCGATTGCCCGCACCATTACCGCTACGCCAAGCCGGGCGAGAGCGAGGAGGAATTCGCCACCAGGATGGCCGAAAGCCTCGAAGCCCAGATCCAACGCGAGGACCCCGACACCGTCGCCGCCTTCATCGCCGAGCCGGTGATGGGCGCCGGCGGGGTCATCGTTCCGCCCGCGACATATTTCGACAAGATCCAGAAAGTCCTCCGCAAATACGACGTCCTCTTGATCGCCGACGAGGTCATCTGCGGCTTCGGCCGCACCGGGCGGATGTTCGGCACCGAGACCTTCGGCCTCGCGCCCGACATCGTCACGGTGGCGAAGGCGCTCTCTTCGGCCTATCTGCCGATCTCGGCGACGATCATTTCCGAGCCGATCTACCGGGCATTGGTGGCGGAGAGCGACAAGATCGGCATCTTCGCGCACGGCTTCACCTATTCCTCGCACCCCGTCTGCTGCGCCGTCGCCCTCGAGACCCTCACCCTCTATGAGGAGCGCGACATCCTCGGCCATGTGCAGGGGGTTGCGCCGCGGTTCCAAGCGGGCCTGCGGCGCCTCGCCGACCATCCGCTCATCGGCGAGGTGCGCGGCGTCGGCCTCATCGCCGGCTTGGAGCTGGTCCGCGACAAGGCAGCGAAGACGCCCTTTCCTGCCGCCGCCGGAGCAGGCGCACTGGCCACCGCCAAGTGCCAGGAGCAAGGGCTCATCGTCCGCGCCCTCGGCGATACGATCGCGCTCTGCCCGCCGCTCGTCATCACGGCAGCAGAAATCGACGAGGTTCAGGCCCGTCTCGCGCGGGGGCTCGACGCGGCCGCCAAGGCCTTGCCGTGACAAGAAGACCCCTGACCAACGCGCCGTTTCCCGCTATAATCACAAAAAAATCGAAGGAAGGCTTCGCAAGTCAATGAATTACGAAGGGTTTTTCAAGACGCGTCTCGACGCGCTCAAGGCTGAGGGGCGGTATCGCATCTTCGCCGATCTCGAACGGCAGGCGGGCTCCTTCCCGCGCGCCTTCGACCATCGCCGAGGCTGCGAAATCACGGTGTGGTGCTCGAACGACTATCTCGGCATGGGCCAACATCCTCTGGTGCTGGCGGCGATGCGCGAGGCGATCGAGCGCTGCGGCGCCGGCGCGGGCGGGACGCGCAACATTTCCGGCACCGCGCACCAGCATGTCCTGCTCGAGCGGGAACTGGCCGATCTCCACGGCAAGCCGGCGGCGCTGGTCTTCACCTCGGGCTATGTCGCGAACGAGGCGGCGCTGGCGACGCTCGCGGGGCTGCTGCCGGGATGCGTCGTCTTTTCGGACGCGCTCAATCACGCCTCGATGATTCAGGGCATCCGCCACAGCGGCGCGGAGAAGCAGATCTTTCAGCACAGCGATCCCGCCGATCTGGAGCGCCGTCTCAAGGCCGTCGATCCGGCGCGGCCCAAGCTCGTCGCCTTCGAATCGGTCTATTCGATGGACGGCGACATCGCGCCGATCGCCGAGATCTGCGAGGTCGCCGAGCGTTACGGCGCCATGACCTATCTCGACGAGGTCCACGCCGTCGGTCTCTATGGCGACCGCGGCGGCGGCATCGCCGAGCGCGATGGCGTCGCCCACCGCGTCGACGTGATCCAGGGAACGCTGGCGAAGGCCTTCGGGCTCGTCGGCGGCTACATTGCCGGTTCGGCGGCGCTGGTCGATTTCGTGCGCAGCCACGCGCCCGGCTTCATCTTCACCAGCTCGCTGCCGCCGGCGATCGCCGCCGGCGCGATCGCGAGCATCGGCCATGTCAAGGGCGCCCGCGAGCTGCGCGCCCGGCATCAGGAACGTGCCGCGCTGGTGAAGCGCCGGCTGCGCGAGGCGCAACTTCCGGTGATGCCCTCGCCGAGCCATGTCGTGCCGGTGCTGATCGGCGACGCGCGGTTGTGCAAGGAGGCGTCGGACGATCTGCTCGAGCGTCACGCCATCTACGTTCAGCCGATCAATTATCCGACCGTTCCGCGCGGCACCGAGCGGCTGCGCCTGACGCCGACGCCGCAGCACAGCGATGGCGACATCGAGCGGCTGATCGCGGCGCTCAGCGACGTCTGGGCGCGGCTCCCCATCCGCCGCGTGGCCTAGCGGCCGAGCGCAGATGTTCCGCGACAAGTCGCTCATTCCGACCGAGGCCATCAGGCTGGCGGCTTTGGGCCTGTTGGCCCAAGCGCCGCAGCGCTACGGCGATCTTGCCGCGGAAATCCGCCACTTCACCAGCCGCATCGCCGGTCCCTCGCTCGACCTCATGGGCACCTCGATCGAGGTCTTGCGCTACGAGGGCCTGGTCGCCGCGGTCGCGGGCACCGGCATGGCAGACAACGCCTTGCTGCAAATCACGCCGGCCGGCGAGGCGGCGCTCCGGGCGCTGCTGCAGGCGCCATTGCGGGCGCTGCTCGGCGATTACAACCGGCTCGTGCTGCTGCTCAAGCTCCGCTTCCTGCACCATTTGCCAGAGGCCGAGCAGCGCGCCCAGATCACGCTCATCGCCGAATCGGTCGAGAGCGAACTCGCTCGGCTCGAGGATTTGCGGCGGCATCATGAGACGGCGCCCGGGCCGTTCCTCGCTTGGCTCGATCAGGACATCGCGGCATTGCGGCAACGGCTGGCCTGGCTCGGCGCCGCAACGACCTCTCAAACGACCTCTCAATAGAGGTGCTGGCCGCCGGTGACGAAGATCTCGGTGCCCGTGACGTAGTCCGAATCTCCCGAGCACAGATAGAAAATCGCCGCCGCCACGTCCTCGGGCGCGCCCAGGCGGTGCAGCGGTATGCGCGGGATCAGCACTTCGGTCTCGGGCGAGAGCATCGCGGTTTCGATCTCGCCGGGCGCGACGGCGTTGACGCGCACGCCCAACTGCGCGAACTCGACGGCCATTTCACGCGTCAGCGCGCTGAGCGCCGCCTTCGAGGTCGAGTAGGCCGAGCCGGCGAAGGGATGGACGGCATGCCCCGCGATCGAGGTGATGTTGACGATCGCGCCCTTGCCGCGCGCCAATGCTGCCGCGAAGCCGCGCGCCAGCATCAGGGGCGTGAAGAAATTGAGCTGAAAGACCTCGCGCCAGTCGGCAAGCGGGCCGTTGAGGCAGCCGAGCCGCTCGCGGAACGGCGTCTTCGGCGAGACGCCGGCATTGTTGACGAGCGCATCGAGCGCGCCGTCGCCGATGAGCGCCGTGACCTCCTCGAGGAAGCGCTCGACCTCGAGGGGATGGGCGAGATCGGCCGTCACGTGATGCGTCCAATTGGGATCGCGCTTGCACTCGGGCGGCACGTCCTCGCGCGAGGATGTGATGACGCTCCATCCGGCATCGCTGAAGCGCCGCACCGTGGCATGGCCGATGCCGCGGCTGGCGCCGGTCAGCAGGACAGTCTTGCGCGCGTCGGTCATGCCCCGAGCTTAGGCGACGCCGGCAGGCGAGGGAAGCGCCGGCCGGGGGATGGTTAGGGAAACAGCAACGCGCTGCGCCATGCCGCGCCGGCGCGGCGATAGACGATGCGGTGATGCAGCCGGAAGGGACGCTCTTCCCAAAACTCGATGGTCTCCGGCACGATGCGATAGCCGGACCAGTTCGGCGGCCGCGGCACCGGCCCGTCGGCAAAGCGCGCCGTCACTTCGCTGAGCCGCTGCTCGAACACCGCACGGCTTGCCAGCGTCTGCGACTGGAGCGACGCCCAGGCGCCGAGCTGGCTGTCGCGCGGGCGCGATGCGAAATAGGCGTCGGCCTCGGCGGCGCTGACCGGCTCGATCAGGCCTTCGATGCGGACTTGGCGTCCCAGCGATTTCCAATGGAAGCACAGCGCGGCGCGCGGGTTCTCGCGCAACTCTTCGCCCTTGCGGCTGTCGAGATTGGTATAGAAAACGAAGCCGCGCGGATCGGCGCCCTTGAGCAGGACCATCCGCGCCGAGGGCGCGCCGGCGGGCGTCGCCGTGGCCAGAGTCGCCGCCTCGGCCAAGGGCTCGCCGGCCCGGGCCGCGGCAAACCAACGGGAGAACTCCTCGAAAGGCTGCTCGTCAGGGATGGTGCTCACCTCGCCCTCGTTGCTCGGCATGATCCGACTCCAGCTTAATGCTTAACGGGGCGTTTGCCATCACGCCGGTTGCGGCGCGGGTGTTGCCGCGGGCAAGATGAGCCGATGAGCGACCCCTATGCCGTCCTGGGCGTGGCCCGCGGCGCCTCGGCGGAAGAGATCAAGCGCGCCTACCGACGCCTCGCCAAGCGGCTGCACCCCGATCTCAACCCGGGCAAACCGGCCATCGAAAAACAGTTCAAGGACGTCAGCGCCGCCTACGAGTTGCTGTCCGATGCGAAGAAGCGCGAGCGCTTCGACCGCGGCGAGATCGACGCCGCCGGCAACGAGCGCATGCGCGGCTACCGCTTTTCCGACCGGCATGCCGCCGGAGATGAGGGTGTCTCGCTCGACGGCATCTTCGCCGAATTCTTCGGCCGCTCGCGTCGCTCTGCCGGGGCGCAGCCGGGAGCGAGCGGCGGCGAGTCGCCGGCGCCGAGCCTGCGCCTCGGTTTCCTCGAGGCGGCCTTGGGCGGCAAGCGGCGAGTCGATCTGCCCGACGGCCGCTCGCTCGACGTGAAGATCCCGGCCGGCATCGACAGCGGCCAGAAACTCCGCCTGCGCGGCGCCGGCGGCCGCGAGACCTTCGTCGCCGTCGAGGTCGAGCCCCATCCGCTCTTTACCCGCAAGGGCCGCGACATTCATCTCGAGGTGCCGGTGACGCTCGCCGAGGCGGTGCTGGGCGCAACCATCACCGTGCCGACGATTCACGGCTCGGTCGCGGTCAAGGTGCCGCGCGGCTCGAACAGCGGCGCGCTCCTGCGTCTCAAAGGCAAGGGCATTGCCGGCGCCGGCAGCGCCGGGGACCATTACGCGAAGCTTCTCGTCATGCTGCCGGACCCGCCCGATCCGGAGCTCGCCGCCTTTCTCGAGCGTTGGATCCGCGGCCACGCCTACGAGGTGCGCGGCAAGCTCGGCGCGATCTGAAGGATTTGGGCCGGCGCCGTTCCGGCCCTCCTGCCGATCGTGTAAGATGCCGAATTGCTTTTCATAGAATTTGCAATGGCGCACTAGGGGTGAGCGAGGATGACGGAAGCAAAGCCGCTGATGGCAGGCAAGCGCGGCCTGATCATGGGCGTGGCCAACGACCGCTCGATCGCCTGGGGCATTGCCAAGGCCGTGCACGCGCAGGGCGCCGAGCTCGCCTTCACCCACCAGGGCGAGTCCTTCGCCAAGCGGGTGCGCCCGCTCGCCGAAAGCGTCGGCAGCTCGCTCGTCATCGATTGCGATGTCGGCGACGAGGTGAGCGTGGCGGCGGTGTTCGAGACGCTCGGGCGAGCCTGGCAGCGGCTCGATTTCCTGGTCCATGCCATCGCCTATTCCGATCCCAATGAGCTCAAGGGCCGCTATGTCGATACGAGCCGCGCCAATTTCCTGCGCACCATGGAAATCTCCTGCTACTCCTTCACCGATCTGTGCCGGCGGGCGGCGCCGCTGATGTCGGACGGCGGGAGCCTGCTGACCCTGAGCTATCTCGGCGCCGAGCGCGTGATGCCGCATTACAACGTCATGGGCGTCGCCAAGGCCGCGCTCGAGGCGAGCGTCCGCTATCTCGCCGTCGACCTCGGCGGGCAGAACATTCGCGTCAACGCGATCTCGGCCGGCCCGATCAAGACGCTGGCGGCCTCCGGGATCGGCGACTTCCGCTACATTCTCAAATGGAACCAGTATAATTCGCCCTTGAAGCGCAACGTCTCCATCGAAGAGGTCGGCAGCGCCGGGCTCTATCTCCTTAGCGATCTCGGCGCCGGCGTCACCGGCGAGGTCCATCACGTCGATTGCGGCTATCACGTCGTCGGCATGAAGGCGGTGGACGCGCCGGACATTTCGGTCGTCTAGCGAGGGCTCGTGGCGGGCAACAGCTTCGGCGAGATCTTCCGCTTCACCACCTGGGGCGAAAGCCATGGGCCGGCGATCGGCTGCGTCGTCGACGGCGTGCCGCCGCTTCTGCCGCTCGCCGAGCCGGACATCCAGCATTGGCTCGACCGCCGCAAGCCCGGCCAGTCGCGCTTCACGACGCAGCGGCGCGAGAGCGACCGGGTCGAGATCCTCTCCGGCGTATTCGAGGGCCAGACGACCGGCACGCCGATCCTGCTGCTGATCGAGAACGAGGACGCGCGCTCCAAGGATTACGACCATCTGCGCGACAGCTTCCGACCCGGACACGCGGATTACACCTATTGGAAGAAGTACGGCATCCGCGACCACCGCGGCAGCGGCCGGGCCTCGGCGCGCGAGACCGCCTCGCGCGTTGCCGCCGGTGCGGTCGCGCGCAAAATCCTCGGCGACCAGATCGTCATTCGCGGCGCCCTCATCCAGATGGGGCCCCACGCCATCGACCGCAGCCGCTGGGATTGGCAGGCCATCGACGACAATCCCTTCTGGTGCCCCGACCGGCAGACGGCGCAGCTCTGGGAGGGCTTTCTCGATGGCGTGCGCAAGGCCGGCTCCTCGACCGGCGCAGTGATCGAAATCGTCGCCAGCAACGTGCCGGTCGGCTTGGGCGATCCGGTCTATGACAAGCTCGATGCCGATCTCGCCAAGGCTTTGATGAGCATCAACGCCGTGAAGGGCGTCGAGATCGGCGCCGGCTTTGCCGCTGCCGCATTCTCGGGCGAGGAGAATGCCGACGAGATGCGCATGCGCGAGGGAAATGTGGCATTCCTCTCGAACAATGCCGGCGGTATCCTCGGCGGCATCTCGAGCGGGCAGGACATCGTCGCGCGCTTCGCGGTCAAGCCGACGAGCTCGATCGTCACGCCGCGGCGCACCATCGACATCCACGGCAACGAGATCGAGGTCAGCGTCAAGGGCCGCCATGACCCGTGCGTCGGCATCCGCGCCGTGCCGGTGGGCGAGGCGATGATGGCGGTGGTGCTCGCCGACCATCTGCTGCGTCACCGCGCCCAGTGCGGCTGAGCCGGCAAGGGCGCGCGGCAGGAGCATCGGCCATGCGTCGCTTCATTTTCGGCTTCTTTGCGGTCATCGGCAGTCTCGTCTTCGCTGTCATTCTGCTTGGCGCCGGTCTCTGGATTTGGGTCCGCGTCACCGAGTATCGCGTCGTCGACAACACGGTGCTGACGCTCGATCTGACTGCGGCCTTTCCCGATGCGCCGCCCTCGGGCAGGCTCCAATCGCTGGTGCTGCCGGAGCGACGTCCGCTGCGCGACGTGCTCGACGGATTGGAGCGCGCCGGCGGCGATCCGCGGGTCAAGGGCCTGGTCGCGCGGATCGGCGACGGCAGCTTCGGCCTCGCTCAGATCCAGGAACTGCGCGACGCCGTCGCCGCTTTCCGCGCGCGCGGCAAATTCGCCATTGCGTACTCCGACAGCTTCGGCGAGTTCGGCTCGGGCACGCGCAGCTACTATTTGGCGACCGGGTTCGATGAAATCTGGCTGCAGCCGATGGGCCTGCTCGGATTGATCGGACTGCGCGCGGAGACCCCGTTCTTTCGCGGCACGCTCGACAAGCTCGGCCTCGTGCCCCGCTTCGATCAGCGCGAGGAATTCAAGACCGCGATGAACACGCTGACCGAAAGCGCGATGACCCCGGCGCATCGCGAGGAAACCGAAAGCATCCTCGCCTCGGTCTATCGCCAAATCGTCGGCGGCATTGCCGCCGACCGGAAGCTCGATCCCGGGACCGTGCGCGCGCTCGTCGACCGCGGGCCGCTGATGACCGAGGAGGCGGTCGCGGCGCATCTCATCGATCACATCGGCTATTGGGATGAAGCCATCGCCGCCATCCGCGCGCGGCTCGGCGGCGGCATCGATCTGCTGTCGCTTGCCCGCTATCTCGACGCGGCCGGAGAGCCGCATTCGAGCGGGCCGACCGTCGCGTTGATCTATGCCAGCGGGCTCATCGCCCGCGGCGGCGGGAGCGGCCCGCTGGGCGGCAGTGGCATCCTCGGCGCCAACAAGGTGATCGAGGCCTTCCGCAAGGCGCAGCGCGATCCCGCGGTGCGCGCCATTCTGTTCCGGATCGACAGCCCCGGCGGATCGGCGGTCGCATCGGAATCGATCTGGCGCGCGGTGGGGCGGGCCAAGGCGGCGGGCAAGCCGGTCATCGTCAGCATGGGCGATGTCGCGGGTTCCGGCGGCTATTACATCGCCGCCGGCGCCGACAAGATCGTGGCCGAGCCGGCGACGCTCACCGGCTCCATCGGCGTGCTCGCCGGCAAAATGCTGATCACCGGCCTCTCCGACAAGCTCGGCATGAGCTGGGATTCGGCGCAAATCGGCAGCAACGCGGCGATGTTCAGCCCGATCGAGGATTTCTCCAAGGACGGCCATGCCCGCTTCGAGAGCTTCCTCGACGAGGTCTATGCCGGATTCAAGGAGCGCGTCGCCGAGGGCCGCAAGCTCGACGCCGCTGCGATCGAAACGGTCGCCAAGGGCCGCGTCTGGACGGGCGAGGAGGCCCAGGCACGCGGGCTGGTCGACGCCTTGGGCGGCTATGCGACCGCGCTCGATCTCGCCAAGCAGGCGGCGGGCATTCCCGCGTCGAGCGACGTCACCATCGAGCTTTTCCCGCCGCCGAGCGACACGGCGCGCGCGCTCATCGCCCGGGCCCTCGGCGGTGGCGAGGACGAGGATTCCAACGACGGCGGCTCCTCGTCCCTTGCCGCGGCGTTGGCGCTGCTGCAGCCGCTGGTCGAGCAGCTGCAGCTCCTGGCGTCGCCGCCGGGCGCGCTGGTGATGCCGCCGCTCGAGCTGCACTAGGCCCGCTCGAACCGCGCCACCACTTCCAGCCGCGCCGCCCATACGAAGCAATCGATTGGCTGCGCGGCGACGAGCCGGTAGCCGCCGTCGACGAGGATGCGTGCGTCGCGTGCGAAGGTCGCGGGATTGCAGGAAACGGCGACGATCGCCGGCACGCGCGAGCGGGCGAGTTGGGCGCTTTGCGCGCGCGCGCCGGCGCGCGGCGGATCGAAGACCACGGCATCGAAGCGGGCAAGCTCTTCGGCGAGAAGCGGCCGCGCTTCGAGATCGCGCCGCTCGGCGCTGACGCGGCCGGCAAGCCCGGCGCGCGCCGCCGCAGCTTCGATTGCGGTCGCCGCCGCGCCGAAACCGTCCACCGCATGGACCCGCGCCGCGCGCGCGAGCGCGAAGGTGAAAGTGCCGAATCCGGCAAAGAGATCCGCCACGCTGCGCGGGCCGCCCACGCCGTCCAGCATCGCCTCGGTTAATGCGGCATCGGCTTCGGTGCTCGCCTGCAAAAACGCCTCCGCGGGCAAATCGACGGCGATTCCCGCGAAGCTGATGCGGACCGGACGGCGCTGCGCGACCGGCGCCGGCGGCCCGCCCGCGACGCGAAAGGCCAGACGCGCCAAATCCAG
Source organism: Allostellaceae bacterium (assembly GCA_035604195.1). Lineage (GTDB taxonomy): Bacteria > Pseudomonadota > Alphaproteobacteria > ATCC43930 > CGMCC-115725 > DATJLY01. Next base: position 8,268 of record DATNIY010000006.1, on the reverse strand, counting down.
CGCTGCGGCAAATTCCGCCATGGCTTCGAGCGCTGCGAGCCCAGGCTGCACCGCAAGGTCGAGCAGCAGATCGACGCCGGTATCGGCCCGCGTCGCGGTCGCAGCCCCCGCGCCGCCGCGCGGCCACAGGACCGGGGCAAGACGGCGCAGCGGCGCAACGAGCGCCAGCAGCTCCGGGTGGAGCACGGCGCAAGTTCGCATGTCCACGATTGCGTGGCTCGAGCGCTCATGGAAGCCGATTTCCGGCGCGGCCGCGGCATGGCGCGGCCGGCGCACGGCAAAGCGGGCGCGCCGGCGCGTGCCCGCAGGGAGACGGCGCAGCGGCCTCACCGGCTCTTCGGGCAGGCCGTGCTGGCGCAAAGCCGCTCTGAGCCAAGCCTCCTTGGCGTTCGCATACGCCCGATCCGAGAGATGCTGCAGCGCGCAACCGCCGCAGTTGCCGAAATGCGGGCAGACCGGCGCCGCGCGCTCGCCCGGCTCCAGCAAATCCACGACGCGTCCCGCCCGCCCGTCGCCCCGGCGCGCACCGAGCACGGCACGCAGCCGGTCGCCGGGCGCGGTGAGCGGAAGGAAGATGCGTTCGCCCGCATGCTCGGCAATGCCGTCGCCGCGAATGCCAATGCTCGCCACGGTGAGATCCACGGCCGCGTCGCCGGTCATAGCGGCTTGCGCCGGGCGCAAACCAGAAACTCGCGGTTGCCCTTGGGACCGAGAATGGGGCTCTCGACGACACCTTCGACCTGCCAGCCGGCGCCGGTCTCGAGCCACGCGACGATGCGGTCGCACACCGCGCGGTGGAGCGCGGGATCACGCACGACGCCGCCCTTGCCGACCTGATCGGGACCGACCTCGAATTGCGGCTTGATGAGCGCGACGAGCCGCGCCCCCGGAGCGGCGAGCGCCAGCGCCGCCGGCAGGACCGTCGAGAGCCCGATGAAGCTCGCGTCGCAGACGATGAGATCGGGCGCCTCCGGCACGTCTTCCACCGTCAGGTAGCGCGCGTTGAGGCGCTCGCGCACGACGACGCGCGGATCCTGCCGCAGCCGCCAATCGAGCTGGCCGTGGCCGACATCGACGGCATAGACCTGGCGCGCGCCGCGGCTCAGCAGCACGTCGGTGAAGCCGCCGGTCGAGGCGCCGATGTCGAGCGCCACGATGCCCGTAGGATCGATGCCGAAGCGATCGAGCGCATGCGCAAGCTTGACGCCGCCGCGCGACACCCAGGGATGGTCGCGGCCGCGGAGTTCGATTGCAGCATCCGCAGCAAGGCTGGTGCCGGGCTTGTCGACTCGCCGGTCGCCGCTCCACACCGAACCCGCGAGGATCAGCGCTTGGGCCTTGGCCCGACTTTCGGCGAGGCCGCGCTCGACCAGGATGGAATCAACACGACGCTTGTCGCTCATGCCGGATGCGAGCCGGGGCTCACGCCCGGCGATCGATGACGAATTGCGCTGCGTCGCGGAGCAAATCCGCCTTGGCTTGGAACAAATCAAGATGCGCGATCGCCTGGCGCACCAGCACCTCGGCCTGGGCGCGCGCGCGCTCGGCGCCGAGGATCGAGACAAACGTCGCTTTCCCGGCTGCCACGTCCTGACCCACCGGCTTGCCGGTCTCCCCGGCCGAGCCCTCGACATCGAGAAGATCGTCGGCGATCTGAAAGGCCAATCCGAGATCGTGCGCATAGCCGCGCAGCGCCGCGCGCAGCTCCAAGGGAGCTTTGCCGAGGATGGCGCCGGCCTCGCAGGCGCAAGCGATGAGCTCGCCGGTCTTGAGCCGCTGCAGCCGCGTGATCGCGCCGATGTCGAGATCGCGCCGCCGCTCGGCGATGAGGTCGATCATCTGGCCGCCGACCATCCCGCCGGCGCCTGCCGCCCGGGCGAGCGATGCCGTGAGCTCGCAGCGCACGGCCGGATCGCCATGCGTATCCGGCTCGGCCAGCACCTCGAAGGCCAAGGTCAGCAGCCCGTCGCCGGCGAGAATGGCCGTCGCCTCGTCGAACGCCTTGTGGCAGGTCGGGCGTCCCCGGCGCAGATCGCTGTTGTCCATCGCCGGCAGATCGTCATGGACGAGCGAATAGGCGTGCACCAGCTCGATCGCCGATGCGGCCTGAAGCGCGCTGCGCCGGCCGACGGAGAAGAGCTGCGCGCTCGCCAGCACGAGGAAGGGCCGGAGCCGCTTCCCCGGCGCCAGCGCCGCATAGCGCATGGCCTCGAAGACCCGGCCCTCGAGCCCCTCGGGAATCGGAATGAGCTTGTCGAGCGCGGCGTCGGTGAGCCTGGCCGCCTCCGCCAGCGCCATTGCGAAGGTGACGCCCGATTCCAGCGCCGGATCAGTCAAGAGAGAGCGGCTCCGTCGCCAGCGTGCCGTCCGCTCCCACGACGATCTTCTCGACCCGCGACTGCGCCTCGCGCAGCTTCGCCTCGCAATGCCGCTTCAGCAGCGCGCCGCGCTCGTAGGCGGCGATCGCCTCATCGAGCTTGGCATTGCCGGTCTCGAGACGGCGGACGATCTGCTCCAATTCCTCGAGCGCGTCCTCGAAGCTCATTGCCGCGATGTCCGGCGGCGGCGATGGTTCGGCCATGATCCCCTCGTCCAAGCTGCCGCCACTCTATTGGGCCACCCGCGGCGGAGCAAGCGCCGCAGCCATCAGGCGGCCATCAGCGCAGCGACATGCGCGGCGGCGCTCGCCGCCAGGGCGCGAAGATCATAGCCGCCTTCGAGCGAGGAGACGACACGGCCACCGCAGCGGCGCTGCGCGCATTCGAGGAGGCGCTCGGTCACCCAGGCATAATCCGCCTCGACCAGCATGAGCTGCGCTAGCGGATCGTCGCGGTGCGCATCGAAGCCGGCGGAGATCATGATGAGGTCCGGCCGGAACTCCTCGAGCGCGGGCAGGATGAACTGGCTGACGCCGTGGCGGAATTCGCTCGATCCCGCCATCGGCGGCAGCGGCACGTTGACGACATTGCCGACCCCGGTCTCGCTGCGCGCCCCGGTGCCGGGATAGAGCGGCCACTGGTGCGTCGAGCCATAGAAGAAATCCGGATCCGCCTCGAAGATCGCCTGGGTACCGTTGCCGTGATGGACGTCGAAGTCGATGGCCGCGACGCGCTCGAGGCCATGCACGGCGCGCGCACGGGCGGCGCCGATGGCGATGTTGTTGAACAGGCAAAAACCCATGGCGCGCTCGCGCTCGGCATGGTGGCCGGGCGGGCGGACGGCGCAAAAGGCGTTGGCCGCTTCCCCCGCGAGCACGGCATCGACGGCGGCGCAGACTGCGCCGGCCGCGCGCAGCGCTGCCTCGCCCGAGTCCGGCGACACTATGGTATCGGCATCGACGGCAGCGTGGCCCGCGGCGGGAATGGCCGCCAGCATGGCCTCGACGAAACGCGCCGAATGGGCCCGCACCAAATCCTCGAGCTCCGCCCGCGGCGCCTTGCGCAGATCGAGCGCGGCGAATGCCGGCGATTCCAGCCCCTCGAGCACGGCGCGCAGCCGCGCCGGCGATTCCGGATGATAGCTGCCGGGATCGTGCGCGAGGCACGCCTCGTGGGTATAGAGCAGCGTCGTCATCGCCTCCTCCGGAGCATGGCGAAGCGAGTGTCGCACAGGATGTGCCGGCGCGCCATCGCCGCTCCGGGACTTGCCGGAGACCGCCCTTGGGCAGTATAGCCATGCCCTTCACGGCGCGGCGGAACGCTCAGACACGGTTGGCACGGTGTGATCGCGACACGGGCATTGGCGGCGTTCTGCGTCCTCGCTTTGCTTGCCGGCGTTTCGGCCGAGGCCAAGGACCGGACTCAATCCATCACCATCCGGGCCGGCAAGGCGGACAGCCCAAATCACGCGCTGGCGCGCCAATTCGCCGAGGCGATCGCGGTGGCGGCGAACGGCGCCGTCACCCTCGACGTGCAGGAGAGTCAGGGCTCGATCGACAACGTCATGGAGGCGCCGAAGCGCAGCGGCAACTACATCTTCACGACCTCGCCCAACGTCATCGCTCAGGCACGCCGCGGCGAGAAGCCGTTCAAGCCCGACCCCCGCTACCGCGAGATCCGCGCGCTCTTCCCCATCCCGCCTCTCACGGTGCAGTGGGTGGTGCGCCAGGACAGCGACATCACGTCGCTCGCCGATCTCGCCGGCCACAGCTTCATTCCCGGGCCGCGCGGCAGCATCAGCGAGCGGCTCACGACGGCGGCTTTGCAGACCCTGGGGATCGAACGCCGGGTCCAGCTCATCGATGTCGACGTTCCCGCCGCCCCGGCGGCGCTCAAGGGCAATCAGGTGAGCGGTCTTGCCATGAGCGGCAGCTACCCGGTGCCGACGCTCGTCGATCTCGCGCGCGCGACGCCGATCCGGCTCATCACCCTGCCGAGCGCCAACATCGCCAAGGTTATCGCGGGCGACGACAGCACCGCGGCGGAAGTCATTCCGAAAGGCACCTATCCCGGCGTCGATACAGACGTCACCACGCTGTCCGTTCCCGCCGGCGCCTACACCACCACGCGCATGCGGCAGGCCACCGCCTATGCCATCACCAAGGCGTTCTGGTCGCAGCATGCCGCCCTGGTGCAGCACAACCCGCCGTGGCAGGCGGTCACCGGCACCGCGCTCCCGACGCTTCGGGTGAGGCTGCACCCGGGCGCGCTGCGCTACTATGACGAGGCCGGCATCACGGTGCCGAAGGCTTTGCGCTAGTGACGAGTTCAGCCGGCGCGCCGCGGGCTCAAGGCATGCAGCAGCAGCGCCGCCCAGCCCGCCATGAACAGGACGCCGCCCGCCGGCGTCAACCGCAGAACAACCGCCGGCCCGCCCGCCGCGCCCAGAAACAGGCTGCCGCAGAACAGAACCAAGCCGGCGACGAAGCACCAGGCGGCGGCGGCGCGCCAGATTGCCGCCCAATCGCGCCTGCCCGCGCGGCCGAGCGCTGCGATGCCGACGAGCGCCGCCGCATGCAGCAGCGCATAGCGCGCGCCGGTCGCGGCGAATTCCAGCCGCTCGGCATCGCCGGCGAGGAGATGACGGGCCGCCGCATCGGCGCCGATTGCGGCAACGCCGAACAATCCGGCGATCGCGAGCCAGATCCGTTCCATTGCGCCCTCGCTTGCCGCGGCCGGCCGCGCTATAAGCCGCGCCCAACGGAGCGGTCAAGAGGAGCATCATGCCGAGCTTCGACATCGTCTCGCGGGTGGAGCTGGCCGAGGTCGACAACGGGCTCGCCGGGCTGGCCCGCGAGATCGCGACGCGCTTCGATTTCAAGGGCAGCAAATCCTCGATCGAGCGCCAGGAGGGCGTGCTCGTCATCCAGGCCGATGACGAGCTGAAGCTCAAGCAGCTGCACGAGCTGCTCAAGGTGCATTTGACGCGGCGCAAGGTCGATGCCGGCGTGCTCGAGTTCAAGCCGCCGGAGAAGGCGGCGGGACAGAGCCTGCGGCAGAGCGTGACCCTGCGCCAAGGCATCGACGCGACGCTGGCCAAGCGGCTGGCGCGCGAGATCAAGGACAGCAAGCTCAAGATCCAGGCGGCGATCCAGGGCACCGAACTGCGCGTCTCCGGCAAGAAGCGCGACGATCTTCAGGCGGCGATGGCCCTGATCCGCGGCCTCAAGATCGAGCAGCCGCTGCAATTCGTCAATTTCCGCGACTGAGCGGCCCGGCGCCGCGGGCCTTGATCCGCCGCCCGCGAGCCGGTAGAAGAGGGTGCAGCGTCCCCTTCGTCTAGAGGCCCAGGACGCCGCCCTCTCACGGCGGCAACGCGGGTTCGAATCCCGCAGGGGACGCCAGATTTTCTTCCCATATGAAATCAATCGCTTAGAAAGCGCGTGGGCGCGATCCACACGGATCGTCTAAGCCCGTCCTCACTTCAGCGGCGCGCCGCCCGGCTGCGAGAGCCAAACCCATTCTTTGGTCTTTGGATCATAGGTCGTGACCGTCGAATCCTCGGGCCCGAGACCGCGTTGCGGATATTTCTCGAAGTCGTACTTGCCATCGACGCCCGCGAAATCGGTCAGGTTGTCGATGTATTCGCGCAGCTGTGCTGCCGTCGCCGTCGGGCCGAGCTTGCGCAGGGCCGCGACCACGATGAAGCCGGCATCCCACGAGGTCGCCACATTGTTGTCGGCCTTGATGTTGTGCGCCTTCAAGGCGGCGTACATCTCGTGCTGGACCTTCTCGACCCCGGGATCGAGCGTGAGTAGCCCGTCATGCGGCGGGTAGAGCGCCGAGCCGAGAACCAGCTGCTTCGGCAAAAAGCTCTCCCATTGCTGCATCGCGATAAAGGTCTGATTGCCGCTGGTCGGTGCGACCGGGACGTCGAGCCCGCCCTGAATCATCGCCCGGAATACGGTCGCTGCCGGCTGGCCGGTGGTCCAGGCGATCATGGCCTGTACGTCCGAACCCTTGATGCGTGCGATCTGCGCCGCCACCGAGATGTCGGACGGGTTGAAGTGCTCGACAAGGACCTTGTGCACCACCCCCTTGTTCTCGGGATAGTCGAATACCGCGTCGATCGCGTGGTCACCGTCCTGGCCGCTGGCATCGGTCGTCATCAGCGTCGCAAGTTTGGTCCAGCCCTTCATGCGGTAATAGCGGACCACCGCCGCGATCTGGTCGATCGAGGAGGGACCGGTGGAGAAGACATAGCTACCTGGTTTGGGATGAATCGCCGGCGACAGGCAATAGTGCAGCGGACCGTCGGCGACCAGCGGCGCCATGGCAAGGCACATGCCGACGAGGCTCGACCCCATGACGACGGCGGGGTGGCTGGCGAGCAGGTTGGTGATGAGCTGCACCGCGACTTGCGGACTGGTCTGGTCGTCTTCGAAGACGAAATGGAGGGTCGCGCCGCCAATGCCGCCGGCCTTGTTGACATCATCTTCGAGCGCGGTCAGCACGTCTTTCTGGCCCTGGCCGACAAAGGCCGCGCTGCCGGTGAGCGGCAGAACCACATGGATGTCGTAATTGGCGGCATGGGCCGCTTGCGGCAGCCCCAGCCCCATGGCGCCGAGCGCCAGTCCGGCGACGAGTCCCGCGCGCATCGTCTCGGTGATGGTGGTCATGTGCAGTCCTCCCCGGGAACGAGGTATAGGGTTTTCCCGCAGCGACGCGCAACCGGCCACCGGGTTCCGCCCCGGCCGGCCGCCTCGCCAGGTCTCATTTGGCGCTGCCCTGCAGCAACCACAGACGCGCCAAATCCTGAATGCCGTCGGCACCGGCGACCGAGTCCAGAGTGGTTTTGGCCGGCGCGCGTTGACCCGCCCGCAGGTAGGCGACGCCGAGATGGAGCTTGGCGTCCTCGGGGTATTTGAGGCCGCCTTTCTCGATCGCCTTGCGAAAAGCCGCGACCGCATTGTCGTATTGCCCGTAGCTGGCATAGGCTTCGCCGAGTTTCTCCCAGGGCAGGCCGCTGCTCGCGGCGTCGGCCTCGCCGCGAAGCTGCGCGAGGCCCTTCATGTCTTCGTTCGACTGCCGCTTTGCCATGGCGACGAGGCGCTGTTGCCGGTCGGCTTGGCCGCCCTTGCCGAGAATGCCCGTCGCGTATCCCTGGTCGAGAATCGCCGCCGCGGCGCCGGGCAGCCCCGCCGCGAGCGCGAGCTCGGCTGCATTCATATACTGGTCCGGGGACGCCATTGCGCCCGTCGCAACCATCAGGAGATCGAGATCTAGCGTCAGTCGCGCGGCGAAGCCCGGCCGTCTCGCAATGGCCGGCAGCAAGTCGCGCCAGTACTCGCTTTTCGGATAGTGCGCCACCAATTGTTCGAGCGCATCGATATAGGCAGATTGATCGTTCCGCTTGAACTCGCTGCTCGCGAGCATCAGCAGGGCATTTTCGCTCGGCGCTTTTCCCGTTGCCTCCGCCGATCTGATCACGGCGCGCACCGTCTTGGCCGCGTTGGCGAAATCGTTCTGAACGTAATAGGCCTGCGCCATGAGAAGGCGCGGCTGCTCATCCGTGCCGCCCGTCCGGTAGTACCGATCCGCGTATTCGACGACCGTCGCATAGTCTTTGACCTGGTAGGCGAGTTGCGCCGCCGCCAGCATGCGTTTGGCCGCTTCGGCGGGCGGCAGCACGCCGGTCGTCAGGACGGCTTCGAGCGACTTGATGGCGGCAGGATAATCGCCGCTGTCGACATAGGCCGCGGCCCGCGTTTCCTCGATCACATAGCGCTCATAGGGAGTCTTGTCCGGGACCGCGTCGGCTGCACGCAATCTTGACAGAGCCTGATCGATCTTCTTCTCCTTTAACAGTTGCTGCGCCTGCTGCACCGGC
>DATNIY010000005.1:0-52429 GCA_035604195.1 Allostellaceae bacterium | reverse complement strand
CACCCGCTTCAAGCTCGCGGGCATCGTGATCGCGCGCAAGGAGCGCAACTCCGCCCGCGGCAGCCGTTTCGCCTTCGTCCAGATGTCCGATACCAGCGGGGTTTTCGAAGTGATGGTGTTCGCTGAGGTGCTGGCCCAGAGCCGCCAGCTTCTCGATAGCGGCCAGCCGCTCCTGGTCACCGCCGATGTTCGCGCCGAGGAGGAAACGCTGCGTCTGACCGCGCAGCGCTTCGAGCCGCTCGACCGCGTGGTGGCGGAGGCGGCGGCGGGGCTCAAGGTCGTCCTCGGCGAGATCGAAGCGCTGTCGCCGCTGAAGCAGCTCATCGCGCGGCAAAGCGGCGGCCGCGGCCGGGTGACCCTGGTCATTCCTGTGGCCGCCGCGCGCGAGGTCGAGATCGCGCTCCCCGGCGGCTTCAAGATCAGCCCGGCCGTGCGCCAGGCGGCCCGCGCCCTGCCCGGCGTGCTCGACGTGCAGGAGGTATAGCCCTGCCGCCACATGGCTAATTGGTTAATTCGGCCGGGCGGTCGCTCGATCCGCGGCTCTTGTGCGTTGCCGTAAAAGCTTCATAGTAGAGGCGGGAGCGGCGTTGGGAGCAGCAACGCGTGAACAGGGAGCGGGTCTTCCGCCACGCCAAATTCGCGGTGGGACAGATCGTCCGGCATCGGATCTATTCGTTCCGGGGCGTCATCATCGACGCCGATGCCGTGTTCAGCAATACCGAGGAATGGTACCAGTCAATTCCGGCGGAGCGCCGCCCGTCCAAGGACCAGCCGTTCTATCGCCTGTTGGCGCAGAACCCCCAGGGCGGACCCTACGAGGCCTATGTCTCCGAGCAAAATCTCGTCGTCGACGGCGAGAACGGGCCGGTCCAGCATCCAATGATCGATGTGCTCTTCGACCGCATCGCCGGCGACCGCTACATCCTGCGGTCGAGCCATCGGCAGTGATCAGCGCCGCCAAGTGAAGACGGCGGACACCGCGTAATTCCACACCGAGCCGACGATGACGCCGGCCAGTCCCGCGAACCACCAGGTCTCGCGCATGGAGAAGACGTAGGATGCGATGCCGACATTGGCTACGGCGCCGAGACTGCAGATGAGATAGAAGGAGAAGAGCCCGCGCACGGCGCGCCAGCCCCTAAGCCGCAGGTCGCGATAGGTGAAGAGGTTGTTGAGGAAGAAATTCGAGGTCATCGCTACGACGGTCGCCGTCGCCTGCGACACGATGAAGGTGAGGCCCAAAAGCTTGAGCGTGACCGCCAATGTGGCGAAATGAACCACCAGGCCGACCGAGCCAATGAGCGTGAACAGGGCGAAGCGCACCGGCACGATATGGCCGACGAGCTTGTCGGCAAGCAGCATGCCGAATTCCCAGGCCACCATCGTGTCGAGCTTGCTCGCGCCGAATTGGCGCGGGCGGAACTGGAAGGGCAGCTCCTTGAGGCGCGGCGGCTGCGGCGAGGAGGCCAGGAGGTCGAGCAGGATCTTGAACCCCTGGCCCGAGAGCTGCCGGACCGCGGCCTCGAAGGTCTCCCGCCGCAGCATGAAGAAGCCGCTCATGGGATCGGCGATCTCGGTCTTGCAGATGAGCCGGCTCAGCCGCGTCGCCAGCCCGCTGACGCTGGCGCGGCGGCTGTCCCATTCGCCGATGCCGCCGCCGCTGACATAGCGGCTGCCGACGACGATGTCATAGGGCTCTTCCCGCAACGTCGCGAGCATGCGCGGCAGGATCGACTCGTCGTGCTGAAGGTCGGCGTCCATCACCGCGACATAGGACGCTGCCGATGCCATGATGCCCTCGATGCAGGCGGTCGAGAGGCCGCGCCGGCCGATGCGGTGCAGGCAGCGCACCCGCGGGTCGCGGCGCGCGATGGCGCGGACATGCTCGGGCGTGCCGTCGCGCGAATCGTCGTCGACGAAAATGACTTCCCAATCAATGCCCGCGAGCACCGTCTCCAGCCGCTCGAGCAGCGGCAGGATGTTGTCGCGCTCATTGAGCGTGGGGATGACCAGCGAAAGCTCGGGCGCGCGCCGCGCCGCGACGGCGCTGGCCGCCGGCGATTCGGTCTCGGCCAAGGCTGGGGCGGGCCCTTCGCCGGATCTGTCGATAGGAGCCTCCTTCACTTGCACCCGCATAGCCGATTGCCGCGTCCTTCTCAAGAACCCGGCCAGGATCGCGAAACTTTCACAAGAGATTATGAACGCCGCCGCCCGCAGATGCGGCGGCCCGCGATCTGGCCTAGAATGGCCGGGATCTGGCCGAGGATGGGGGCATGAGGCGATGGCGAAGCGGGCGCTGATCACCGGGATCACCGGTCAGGACGGCTCGTACCTCACCGAGTTCCTGCTCGGCATGGGCTATGAGGTCCACGGCATGCTGCGCCGGGCCAGCCTGTTCAACACCGATCGGATCGATCACCTTTACCATGACCCGCATGTCGGTGGGGTCAGCCTCACGCTCCATTACGGCGACCTCGCCGACGGCAGCGCCTTGCGGCGCGTGCTCGAGACCGTCGCGCCCGACGAGATCTATCACCTCGGCGCGCAAAGCCACGTCAAGGTTTCCTTCGAGGTTCCGGAATACACCGCCGATGTCGTCGCGGTTGGCACGCTTAGGCTGCTCGAAGCCTTGCGCGACCATGCCGCCCATACCGGCCGCAAGGTCCGCTACTATCAGGCGGGCTCCTCCGAGATGTTCGGCGCGGCGCCGCCGCCGCAAAGCGAGCGCACGCCATTTCAGCCGCGCAGCCCCTATGCAGCGAGCAAGCTCGCGGCGCATTGGTATGCCGTGAACTACCGCGAGGCCTATCGGCTCTTCATCTGCAACGGCATCCTCTTCAACCACGAGAGTCCCCGCCGCGGCGAAACCTTCGTCAGCCGCAAGGTCACGCGCGCCGTTGGACGCATCAGCGAGGGGCTGCAGGACAAGCTTTTTCTCGGCAACCTCGAGGCGCGGCGCGACTGGGGCTTTGCCGGCGACTACGTCGAGGCGATGTGGCTCATGCTGCAGCAGGACGCGCCCGACGATTATGTCGTCGCCACCGGCGAGTCGCGCAGCGTGCGCGAGCTGGTCGAGACCGCCTTCACCGAGGCCGGCCTCGATTGGCGCCGCCACGTCGAGCTCGATCCGAGCTACCTCCGGCCGACCGAGGTCGATGCACTGCAAGGCGATGCGACCAAGGCGCGCGAGCAGCTAAAATGGCGGCCGAAGGTCGGCTTCAAGGAGCTGATCCGCATGATGGTGGCGTATGACCGCGATCTCGCGCGCCAGGAGCGGACGCTGGCGCGCGAAGGCTTTGCGGGATCGGCGCGCGGCGCCGCGGCGCAGAGCACGAGCTGAGGGTCCGCCATGCAAGGCGGCGCTCCGATCCTCTTTTCCCTGGCCGGCCGCCGCGTCTTCATTGCCGGGCATCGCGGCATGGTCGGGAGCGCGCTGGCGCGGCGGCTGGCGCAGACCGGCGCCGAGATCCTGACGGCCGCGCGCAGCGAGGTCGATCTGCGGCGGCAGGCGGAGACCGAGGCCTGGCTCGTTTCGGCGCGGCCCGATGCGGTCTTCGTGGCGGCGGCGACGGTGGGCGGGATTCTCGCCAACGACAGGCGTCCGGCCGAATTTCTCTACGACAATCTGATGATCGCCGCCAATGTCATCGCCGCCGCACGGCGGGCCGACGTCAAGAAGCTGCTGTTCTTGGGCTCGTCCTGCATCTATCCGCGGTTGGCGCCGCAGCCGATGCGGGAGCAGGATCTGCTCACCGGCCCGCTCGAGCCGACGAACCAATGGTATGCGCTGGCCAAGATCGCCGGGCTCAAGCTCTGCGCCGCCTATCGCCGGCAATACGGAAGCGATTTCATCTCGGCCCAGCCGACCAACCTCTATGGCCCCGGCGACACCTACGATCCGCAGGCGAGCCACGTCATTCCCGCGCTTCTTGCCAAGACCCGTCGCGCCAAGGCGATTGCGGCGCCCGAGGTCGAGATCTGGGGCACCGGCAAGCCGCGCCGCGAGTTCCTCCACGTCGATGACCTCGCCGATGCGCTGGTCTTCCTGATGGAGCGCTACTCGGGCGAGGAGCAGGTCAATGTCGGTTGGGGCAAGGATGTCAGCATCGCCGAACTGGCGCGCCTCGTTGCCGAAGTGGTGGGCTACAAAGGCGGCTTCCGCTTTGCCACCGACAAGCCCGACGGCGCGCCGCGGAAGCTGCTTGAGGTGAGCAAGCTCGCGGCGCTGGGCTGGCATCCCCGCATCGAATTGCGCGACGGCCTCGCGGACGCCTATCGCTGGTTCCTCGACAACGTCCCCGCGATGGCTTAGCCCCGTTTCGCCTCGGCCGCGGCGATCGCCTGCCACAGGCGCTGCGGTGTTGCCGGCATCTCGAAATGGCGGATGCCGAGCGGCGCCAACGCGTCGTTGATGGCGTTCATCACCGCGGGCAGGGCACCGACCGCGCCGGCCTCGCCCGCGCCCTTAACGCCGAGCGGGTTGGTCGCGGTCGGCACGTCATTGCTTTCGACCGCGAAGGGCGGCAGATCGTCGGCGCGCGGCATGCAGTAATCCATGAACGAGCCGGAGAGGAGCTGGCCGCTGCCGCGGTCATAGACCATCGCCTCGCACAGCGCCTGTCCCGCGCCCTGGGCGATGCCGCCATGGACCTGGCCATGGAGCAGCAGCGGGTTGACGGCGCGGCCGACATCATCGACGACGGCATAGCGCGCGATGCGGGCGATTCCGGTGTCGCGGTCGATCTCGACCTCGCAAACGTGACAGCCATTGGGGAAGTTGCAGGCGTCGGGCGCCGCGATCACGTTCGCGCCGAGGCCGAGTTCGAGATCGCGCGGCATGCGCTGCGGCTGGAACGAAGCCTTGGCCACTTCGAAGAGGTCGATGCTGCGGTCAGTGCCGGCGACGGTGAAGCGCCCGTCGGCGAATTCGATATCGACCGCCGCCGCTTCGAGCAGGTGGGCGGCGATGAGCTTGCCCTTGGCGATCACCTTGTCGGCCGCCCGCATTACAGCGGTGCCGCCGATGCTCATCGAGCGCGAGCCGAAGGTGCCGGTGCCGAAGAAAACCTTGTCGGTGTCGCCATAGACCAGCCGCACGCGCTCCGGCGGCAATCCCAGCGCGTGATGCGCGATCTGGCGGAACGAGGTCTCGTGCCCTTGACCATGCGAGTGGGTGCCGAGCAGCAGGGTCACCGCACCGGTGGGATCGAAGCGGATCTCGGCGCCTTCCATCGAGGGCCGCTCGGCGGGACCGCCGGCGATCTCGATGATGCTGACGATGCCGAGGCCGTAGAGCTTGTCGCGCGAGCGCGCTTCGGCCTGACGCCGCAAGGCGCCTTTCCAATCGGCGAGTTCGACGGCCATGTCCATGGTCTTCTCGAACTCGCCGCAATCATAGGTGTAGACCAGCCCGGTCTTGAAGGGCATCGCCGCGGCCGGGATCATGTTGCGCCGGCGCAGCTCGATCCGGTCGATGCCGAGCTCGCGCGCGGCGATGTCGATGATCCGCTCGATGCAATAGGAGGCCTCGGGCCGACCGGCGCCGCGATAGGGGCAGGTCGGGCTGGTGTTGGAGAAGACGGCGCTGACGGCGACGTGAATGTGCGGCGTCGTGTAGGTCCCGGCCAGACCGCCCAGATTGTTCACCGGCGGCAGCGTCCCGTTAATGGCGACGTAAGCGCCGAGATTGGCGATGGTCTTGACCCGGAGCGCCAAGAACTTGCCGTTCTCGTCGAGCGCCAGCGCCACGTCCGAGACATTGTCGCGCGCATGGTGGTCGGCGACGAAGGATTCGCTGCGCTCGCAATTCCATCGCACCGGCCGCTTGAGCTTGCGCGCCGCCCACAACACCAGCGCGAGCTCGGGAAAGCCGCTGCCCTTCATCCCGAAGCCGCCGCCGACATCGAGCGAGACGAGCCGAAACTGGTTCTCCGACAGCTTGAAGACCTTGGTGGCGAGGTCGGCGCGCATCATGTGCGGCGCCTGCATGGGGGCATAGAGCGTGTATCGCTCCTCGCGCTCGTCATAGAAGCCGATCGCCGCGCGCGCTTCCATCGGGACCGTCGTCACCCGGGTGATGACGAAATGCTCGCTGACGACGTGGCGGGCGCGGGCGAAGGCGGCATCGACCGCCGCCTTGTCGCCGAGTTCCTGATAGAAGCAGACATTGTCCGGCACTTCGTCCCAGACCGCCGGCGCGCCCGGCTCGACCGTCGCGGCGGTGTCGGTGATCGAGGGCAGGATCGCGTAATCGACCTCGATCAACTCGGCCGCGTCCTTGGCCGCGGCGACGCTTTCGGCCACCACGGCGGCGACGGGATCGCCGACATGATGGACCCGGTCGAGCGCCAGGATGCGATACGGCGGCACGAAATAGGGCTTGCCGTCGCGCCGCTTGCGCGGCACGCGGGAGGGCAAGGCGCCGAGTCCGTCGGCCGCGGCGTCGGCGCCGGTCAGGACCAGGAGGACGCCCGGCGCAACGGCGGCTTTGGCGGTCTCGATGCGGCGGATGCGGGCCGCGGCGTGCGGCGAGCGCAGGACATAAAGATGGGCCTGACGCGGCAGCACGAGGTCGTCGGTATAACGACCGCGGCCGCGCAGAAGTTGGGCATCCTCGATGCGCGGTGTGGCGCTGCCGAGTTCGAATTCACGCATGCTGAAGGCTCTCCGTTGGCCGCGAGCCGCGAACTGGCGGGCGATCGATCGTGCCCCGGGCTCGGCATATTTGTCCAGGCATTCGCGCCGATCCCGCCGGCGCGATTGACAAGCGAGGCGCGGTATAGAAAAACATGCGCTCCCAGGAAAGGCAGGCCGGAACCTTGGCAATGCGGCGTGGGAACGGAGGAAGGACAATGGCGGCATGTCGCGCCTTTGCCGCGGCGTTGGCGCTTCTCGTCATCGCCGGCGCATTCGGGCAGCCCCGCGCCGCCGAGCCTCTGAAGCTGCGCATCGGCTGGGCCGTCATTCCTGGGCAACTCACCGCCGTGCTCTTCGAGAAGAAGGACATCCTGCGCCACTACGGCAAGTCCTACACGGTCGAAACGCAGCATTTCCGCGGCAGCACGCCGCAGATCACCGGTCTCGCCTCGGGCGATCTCGACATCGCCTCGCTCGCCTTCTCCTCCTTCGGCCTCGCCATCCAGAACGCGAAGATGGACGATCTGCGCGTCGTCGCCGATCTCTACCAGGACGGCGTCCCCGACCATTATTCGAGCGAATACCTGATCCGCGCCGACAGCCGCATCGACAAGATCGAGGATTTGAAGGGGCGGGTGCTGGCGTCGAACGGGCTCGGCGGCGCCATCGACATGGCCATGCGCAAGATGCTGCGCGATCACGGGCTCGAGGTCAACCGCGACTACCAGATCGTCGAGATCGAATTCCCCAACATGATGGCCGCGCTCGACGAGAAGAAGGTCGATCTCGCAGGGATGGTGACGCCGTTCTCGATCATCGCGCATGAGCGCGGCGGGCACCGCACGCTGTTCACGGTCGAGGACGCGATGGGCCCGACGCAGCTCACCATGTTCGTGATGCGCGCCTCCTTCATCGCGGCGCACCGCCCCGCGCTCGTCGATTTCTTCGAGGACGTGCAGCGCGCCACGCGCTGGTTCCTCGATCCCAAGGACCGTGACGAGGCGATCGGCATCATCGCGCGCTTCATGAAAAAGCCGCCGTCGGAGTTTTCGAGCTGGCTGTTCACCGAGCGCGACTATTACCACGATCCCGACGCAAGGCCGAATCTGGCGGCGCTTCAGCGCAACCTCGATGTCCAACAGGAGCTCGGACTTCTCAAGATTCACGTGGACGCGAAACACTACGCCGACCTGTCCCTGGTCGATGACGCCGCCAAGCGCTCCCACTGAGGTCGAGAAAGGTTTGTGAGGATCGCGGCATGACGGCGAACCGGATCGTTTTCCGCGAAGTCAGTCACACCTACCGTCCGCCGCGCCGTCGTTCGGTGCTGGCGCTGGACGGCGTCTCGCTCGAAGTGCGCGAGCGGGAGTTCCTCGCGCTACTCGGGCCATCGGGCTGCGGCAAGAGCACGCTGCTCTATCTTCTCGGCGGTTTCCTCCCGGTCGAGTTCGGCGGCATCACGGTGGACGGCAGGGCGGTTGTCGGCCCCGGGCCGGACCGCGGCATCGTCTTCCAGAACTTCGCGCTCTTTCCCTGGAAGACCGTCCGCCAGAACATTCTCTATGGCCTCGAGAAGCTGGGCGTGCCGCGCGCCGAGCGACTGCGGCGGGCGCAGGATCTGGTCGAACTCGTCCATCTCGCGGGCTTCGAGGACAGCTATCCCTCGCAGCTATCGGGCGGGATGAAGCAGCGTGTCGCCATCGCCCGCACCCTCGCCGTCGATCCGGAGATCCTACTGATGGACGAGCCCTTCGGCGCGCTCGATGCGCAGACCCGCGCCCTCATGCACGAGGAGCTGCTCGCGATCATGCGGCGCGCGCCGAAGACCGTGGTCTTCGTCACCCATGACGTGCGCGAGGCGGTCTATCTCGCCGACCGGGTCGCAGTGATGACGGCGCGGCCGGGACGGATCAAGGAGATCGTGACGATCGCGCGGCCCGAGGGGGCCGGCCCCGATATCGTGCAGACGCCGGCCTTCATCGAGACCGTCGAACACCTCTGGCGCCTCGTCCGCGACGAGGCGATCCTGGCTCAGGGCGAGCGCGCCGTTTGAGCGGGGCGGCGCGGCGTCATTCGCTCGGCACTTTGACGTGCGGGAAGGCGGCGATTTCCTGGTTGACGATGTCGCCGTTGACCTTCTCGACCTTGCGCACATAGACCGTCTCGATCGGCTCGCGCGTCGCCGGGTCGATTTCTACGGGCCCGCGCGGGCTGTCGAGCTTCAGGTTCTTGAGCACGTCCATCGCCTGATCCGGATCGATGACGCCCTTGAGCCGGGCGATCGTCTGGTAGATCGCATCCATGCCGTCCCAGGCCGCCACCGCCAGGAAATCCGGCCGCGGCCGCGCGCCATAAGCGGCTTCGTAAGCTGCGATGAATTTCCGATTGAGCGGGCTCGCATGGGGGTAGGAGTAGTTCTGCACGGAATAGACGCCGAGCACCGCATCGCCCAAGGTCTGGATGACGGTGTCGTCGATGATTTCCGAAGCGCCGAGGAGCTGCACGCCCTCGTCCTTGAGACCGAGCTGGATGAACTGGCGCACGAAGTTGAGGGGGAGTTGCCCGGTCGGCATGAACAGGAACACGGCTTGCGGATGGGCGTCCTTGATGCGCTGGACATAGGGCGCCATCTCCAGATCCTTGACGGAGATGCGCACCTCGCCGACGATATCGCCACCCGAGGCGATGAAGGCCTTCTTGAAGGCGGCTGCCGCCTCGTAGCCCGGCGCATAGTCCGAAATGGCCATGAAGACCTTCTTCATGCCGTTCTTTGCCGCCCATTCGGCGAAGGGCGTCTCGAGCTGCGAGAGCGTGAAGGAGACGCGCACGAAGTAGGGCGATTTCTGCGTCAAGTAACCGGTCGCCGCGTTCATGATGACCATCGGCACCTTCGCCGCGGTGCCGAGCGGCGCCGTCGCCAGGGCGTCGGGCGTGAGGCCGAAGCCGGTGAGGAAGCTCACTTTCTCGCGGGTGATGAGCTCCTGCGCCTGGCGCCTGGTCTGCTCGGGGTCGATGCCGTTTGCATCGCGCGGGATGACCACGATCTTCTTGCCTGCGACCATGTCGCCGTGCTGGCGGACATAGAGCTCGGCGCCGTGGTTCAACTTTTCGCCGATATCCGCGAACTGGCCGGAGAAGGGCACGAGAAGCCCGATCTTGACGCTGTCCTGCGCGCGCGCGCTCGACAGCGCCACGGCAGTAGCAAAGCCGACGAAGAGGAGAGAGCGGCCAGGGATCGACATCAGAGCCCTCCTACAGCGGCATCGCCAGCAGCGTGTCGATGCGGCGGCTGTCGCAGATGACCAGTTTCTCGGCAAAGAGCGGCTCCGGACCCGCGAGCACGATCTGGTCGAGATAGCGCCCCGTGCTGAACAGCGCCGTCGCACCATCCTGCATGATGCGCGTCACCTGGAAATTCGACTGCGCCGTGACGGTGTCGTCCCTCCGATCGAGCAGGAGCGTCGAAGAAACCAAATGGCGATAGCGCTGCGCCACGTAAACGTTGGCCTGTCTCAGGGCCGTCACCCGGTCTTGCAGCATGGCGCGGGAATTCGCGAAGAATACGCCGATCGGCAGATTGCGCTCGTAATTCTCGCGCGCGATGATCTGGTAGCGGCACTCCGCGGTGAAAAAGCCGGGCCACTCCTCGAGCAAATCCTCGTCGATGCAGCGGACATAGCGTGCGAGGAGCCGCTCGACCGCGAGCTGCGTTGCGATGTCGAACATGGGACTAGAGCCGCATATGCGTGCGGTAGGCGCTCCAGAAGCCGCGCAGCGGCGATTCCGTGGCGCGGGTCTCCTGCGACTTGAACTCCCGGCCGCCCATTTCGATCACCTCGCTGTCGCGGCCGGCGCCGACGATGCCACGCTGGACGAGGCTGCCGACGGCGCCGTCCTCCATCGAGACGTAGCCGCCGGGCCCGACGAGATTCGACTGTTTGAGGCGCATCGAGGCGATTTCCGCGTCGTCGTCGGCAAAGCCGTAATAGGTCCAGATCAGCTCGGTCTCCGCGATGCCCCGCGGCACGACCTGGCGGACGCATAGACAGTTCTGGATCTGCTGGACGATGAAGGAAGGGAAGATCGAAAGGATCTGCAAAGTGATGCCGTCGCCGAACTCGTCGCGGCCCGCCAGAATCGACGGGTCGGCGAGGCGGAAGCCCTCTTGGCGCGAACGGATATCGGCCTGATCGTAATCCGCGCTCGCCCGGTCCGTCGCCATCATCGAGAAGCTGACATGATGGCCGCCGCTGTCGTCGATGACGATCCCGCCGCGCGCCGACAGGCGGTTGACGCGGAAGGTGGTGAAGAAGGTGTGGAGCAGGCTCGCGTGATAGGGATCCTTGACGTTCTCGATATAGAGCTTCCAGTTGTTCGGCAGGATTTGGCTGCTCGTGCCGAGCACCTTGATCGGCCGCGGCAGCACGCGCTTGACGCGCGCCGCGATCTCCGGCCCGAGATAGGTTGCGAGCGGCGGCGTCTCCGCTGCAAAGGTGCCGAAGACGATGCCGGCGAGGCTCTCGACCCGCAGGCTGCGCCGCTTGTGGTCCTCGCGGCGGAAATCCTCGGGCATGCCGCCCTTGCCGTTGACCCCGTGCTGGAAGGGAACCGCGGTGAGATTGCCCCTGAGATCATAGGTCCAGGAATGATAGACGCAGCTGATCCTGGCTCCGTTGCCGCGGTCCTTGTGGCAGATGAGCGCGCCGCGGTGGGCGCAGCGGTTCTCGAAGGCGCTGAGCGTCCCGTCGAGGTCGCGCGCGACGATCACCGGCACGTCGCCGACGAAGGTGGCGCGGTAGTCGCCGGGCGCGGCTATCTCGGCCTCGAGACAAAGGAAGCTCCAGGTCGCGCCCATGAAGATGCGCCGGCGCTCCTCGGCATAGACATCCTCGCGCGCATAGAGTTCGTAGGGAACGCGCGTCACGCCTTCAATGGGCCAGGCCAGGTTCAAATCGCGCATCTCCCTCTCACCGCAAAACTCAGGCGCCGAGAATCGTGCCGGGGGAGAGACCCGCCTCGAGCGCGGGGATCTTCTTGCCGTCGCCGATCCGGCAGCGCTGCACTTCGATGAAGCCGCCCTGCGCCAGGACGGTTAGGCCGTGCGGCGTCGCGGCGGCGACTTGTCCCGGCTTGAGGCCGCGCACCATGCCGAAGGTGCGCGCCGAGATCTTTCTCGCATCGAAGATTTGCAGCTTGCGGGTATTCCACAGCGTCCACGCGCCCGGCGCCGGATTGCAGCCGCGGATCAAATCGTAGATTTGATCGACATGCCTTGCCCAATCGATGCGCGCCTCGGCCTCGCGCACCCAGCCCTCGTAGCTGGCGTTGCTCTCGTCCTGCACGGTTTCGCGCGCGCGCCCGGCGACGACATCTTCCGCCGCCTCGATCAGCGCCGCCACGCCGAGCGGGAAGATCTTGTCGAAATAGACGCTGCCGATGGTGTCGTCGGGCAGGATCTCGACGTCCTTCTGCAAGAGCACCGCGCCCTCGTCGAGGCCGTCCGACGGCCGGAAGATGGAAAGCCCGGTCTTGCTGCGTCCGCGGATGATCGCCCAGTTGATCGAGGAGGGGCCGCGATGCTGTGGCAACAGCGATGGGTGAAACTGGATGGTGCCGTGCTTCGGCAAGGCGCAGAAGGCTTGCGGAATGAACTGCGTCACATAGGCCATCACGGCGAGGTCGACCTCGAGCTGACGCAGCGCGTCGAGCGCTTCTGGCTTGGCGTAGTTTTGAAAAGCGAAAACCGGCAGGCCCCGCCCGGATGCGGCGAGCTTCAGCGGGTCGGGTTTGGCGCCCGGCGTTTCGGGCGCGACGAAGACCCCGGCCACACCATGTCCGCGCTCGACGAACGCCGTCAAGGCGGCCTCGCCGAATGCCTGATGTCCGATGATCGCTAGCCGCATCTGCGCCCGCCTCCCATGAAATATTGCCGCAGGGTATCACAAAGTTCGCGCGATCCGCACCTGCCGCTGAAGCAGGATGTCGGCGAGCCGCGCGAAGAGCGCATGGTCCTCGCCCGACGCGAGAAGCGGCAGGCCCAGCACGGCGATGCCGCCGGCGAAGCGGGCAATCGCGGCGACGGTATCGTCAAGCGCCACGGTGCTGCCGGCGGTTTCGCTGATGACCAGCGCCGCAATCTCCAAATCATGCTGGCGCAGCACGGCGAGCGCGGTGAGAGAGTGGCTGATAGTCCCGAGATAGCTCCCGGCCACCACGATGACCGGCAGGCGCAGCGCCATGATCCAGTCGAGCACGGTGCGCCGCTCGTCGAGCGGCACCATGATGCCGCCGACGCCCTCGATGAGCAGCATCCCCTCGCTCGCGGCAATGGCGCTGCGACAAAATTCGACGAGGGCCGCGAAATCGACGCGGCGGTTCTCGCGTTGCGCGGCCATATCCGGCGCGAGCGGTGCGCGGAAGCGCCAGGGAGCGATGCGGGCGATCTCCGCGTCCGTGGCCGTACGGCCAAGCGCCGCCAGCAGAATTCCTGGATCGCTCGCCGCGGCGCGCGCCGGATCGAAGCCGCTCACCACCGGCTTCAGCGCCGCGATCCGCTCGCCGCGACGGCGAAATTCGCGAATGAGGCCCGCGGCGAGGAAGGTCTTGCCGACATCGGTGCCGGTGCCAGTGATGAAGCAGGCGCTCACGCGCCGAGGCCGCGCGGCAGGATGCGGTCGCGGACGATGCTCGCAAGCCGCTCGACCGCGGCATCTTCGTGGGCGGCCGTGAAGGTGAAACGCAGCCGTGCGGTGCCTTCCGGCACCGTCGGCGGCCGGATCGCCGCCACCCAAAAGCCCTCCTCGGCGAGCAGGCGCGACGCCGCCAGCGCCGCCCGATCCTCGCCCAGCCGCAGCGGCACGATGGCGCTCGCCGCCTCGGCGAGCCCGACGGCGCGGGTGAAGGCGCGCGCCTTGGCGAGCGGCTGCGCCGTGAGGCCGGGCTCGCGCGCAATGATGTCGAGCGCGGCGATCGCAGCGGCGACCGTCGCCGGCGGCAATCCGGTCGAGTAGATCAAGGTGCGCGCGCGCGTCGCAATCAAGTCGACGACCGGCTGCGAGGCGCAGAGATAGCCGCCATAGCCGCCCACCGCCTTCGACAGCGTTCCCATCTGCAGCGGCACCTGCCCCCCGGTGCCCCCGATGAAGGCCGCGCCGCGGCCATTGCCGAGGACGCCGAGCCCATGCGCGTCATCGACGAGCAGCCAGGCATCCAAGCATCGCGCCAGCGCGGCCAGATCTGCCACGGGTGCGACATCGCCATCCATCGAGAATACGCCTTCGGTGGCGAGGAGCGCGTGGCCATGCCGATGGCGATGCGCCGCCAGCAATGCCTCGGCGTGACCCAAATCGTTGTGGTGGAAAAGCAGGAGCTTGCCGCGGCTGAGCTGGGCGCCCGCACGAATGCAGGCATGCGCCAGCTCGTCGACCACCAAGAGGTCATCGCCGCCGACCAGCGTGGGAATGATGCCGGTATTGGCGAGATAGCCGGAGCCGAAGACGATGGCGGCCTCGGTTCCCTTGAGTCGGGCAAGGCGCTGCTCCAGCTCGGCATAAAGCGGATGGTTGCCGGTGACGAGGCGCGAGGCGCCGGCGCCGGCGCCGAAACGGCGGATGGCCGCGATTGCCGCCTCCTTGACCGCCGGGTGCTGCGTCAGGCCGAGGTAATCGTTGCAGGAGAAGGAGAGCAGCCGGCGGCCGTCGCGCTCGATCCAGAGCGCGTCGGCACGCGCCGTCTCGACCAGGCTGCGCCGCCGGTTTCCGGCCTCGAGCCCGGCCAATTTCTCCGCCGCAAAGGAATCGAGCGAGGTCAACCGCACCTTCCGCTTGACGATCGGGGGGGTGTAGCCCTAGGCGGAGGCTGCGGCAAGGCGGTTCCGACCGCGACACAAGGAGCCAGGCATGGACATTACCATCGACGCTCAAAGCGCCATCCGCCACGACTGGACGCGCGAGGAGGTGCGGGCGCTTTTCGCGCTGCCGCTGCCGGAGCTCATCTACCGCGCTCAATCGGTGCATCGCCGGCACTTCGATCCGCGGGAGGTCCAACTCTCGATGCTGCTGTCGATCAAGACCGGCGGCTGTCCCGAGGATTGCGGCTATTGCCCGCAAAGCGCCCATTACGAGACCAGCATCGATGCCGCGAAGCTGCTGAACCCCGCCACCGTGCTGGCGGAGGCGCGCCGCGCCAAATCGGCCGGCGCCAGCCGCTTTTGCATGGGCGCGGCCTGGCGCGAACCCAAGGATCGCGACCTCGATGCCGTCTGCGCCATGGTGGCGGGGGTGAAAGAGCTGGGGCTCGAGACTTGCGCCACGCTCGGCATGCTGACCGCGGCGCAGG
This sequence comes from Allostellaceae bacterium, assembly GCA_035604195.1. GTDB lineage: Bacteria > Pseudomonadota > Alphaproteobacteria > ATCC43930 > CGMCC-115725 > DATJLY01. The sequence continues at coordinate 37,456 of DATNIY010000005.1, read as the reverse complement.
CGCAGCGGCTGAAGTCGGCCGGACTCGACTACTACAACCACAACCTCGACACCTCGCCGGAATATTACGAACGCATCATCACTACCCGCACCTATCGCGACCGGCTCGACACGCTCGAACACGTCCGTGCGGCGGGGATTGCGCTGTGCTGCGGCGGCATCGTCGGCATGGGCGAAAGCCGCGAGGACCGGGTCGGGATGATCGTCGCGCTTGCGACCTTGCCGGCCCATCCCGAAAGCGTGCCCATCAATCTCCTCGTTCAGGTCGAGGGCACGCCTCTCGCCGGCACGGAAACGCTCGATCCCTTCGAATTCGTCCGCACGATCGCGGTGGCGCGGATCACCATGCCGGCCTCGACGGTGCGCCTCTCGGCCGGGCGCGAGGCGATGAGCGACGAGACCCAGGCGCTGTGCTTCCTCGCCGGCGCCAACTCGATCTTCTGCGGCGAGCGGCTCTTGACCACCCCCAATCCCGGGACCGACCACGACATGCGTCTCTTCGACCGCCTCGGGCTCAAGGCAAGACCGGCGTGAACGGCGATCGGCCCGCCTGGTACGAGGCGGGAGTTCCGCATCTTTGGCTGCCTTACGCAGCAATGAAGAGCGCCGCGCCGCTCGCCGTCGCGCGCACGCAGGACAGCCGGATCACCCTCGCCGACGGACGCGTGCTGATCGACGGCATCGCCTCGTGGTGGACGGCCTGCCACGGCTACAATCATCCGCACATCCGCGCCGCCGTCGCGCGCCAACTCGAGATCATGCCGCATGTCATGCTCGGCGGCTTGGCGCATGAGCCGGCCGCGACGCTGGCGCGGCGTCTGGCTGCGCTGCTGCCGGGCGATCTCGACCATGTCTTCTTGTCGGATTCAGGCTCGGTCGCGGTCGAAATCGCTCTCAAGATGGCGATGCAATACTGGCTCAACCGCGGCGTCAGCGGCCGCAGCCGGTTTCTTGCCTTCAAGGGCGGCTATCACGGCGACACCACCGGCGCCATGGCGGTGTCCGACCCGGAGGAAGGCATGCACCGCCTCTTCGCCGGGCTCCTGCCGATCCAGCATTTCGCCGATCTGCCGCGCGATGACGAGAGCGCCGCCGCGCTCGACCGGCTGCTGGAGCGCCAAGCCCCGGAGCTTGCCGGCATCATCGTCGAGCCGCTGGTGCAGGGCGCGGGCGGCATGATCTTTCATGCGCCCGACGCGCTTCGCCGCCTGCGCGCGGCGGCCGACCGCCATGGGCTGCTTCTGATCTGCGACGAGATTTTCACCGGCTTCGGCCGCACCGGCGCGATGTTCGCGTGCGCGGAGGCGCAAGTGGTACCGGACATCATCACCTTGTCGAAGGCCTTGACCGGCGGGACCATGGCGCTCGCGGCGACGGTGGCGCGGCGGCATGTCTTCGAGGCTTTCTGGAGCGACGACCCGCTGCATGCGCTGATGCACGGGCCGACCTATATGGGCAACGCCCTCGCCTGCGCCGCCGCCAATGCGTCCTTGGACCTCTTCGAGCGCGAGCCGCGCCTCGAACAGGTGGCGCGGATCGAGGCCGCGCTCGCCCGCGGCCTCGCGCCTTGTCGCGATCTGCCGGGCGTCACCGATGTGCGGGTCAAAGGCGCGATCGGCGTTGTCGAGCTCGAACGCATTACGGATCTCGACGGATTGCGCCGCCGCTTCGTCGCGGAAGGCGTGTGGCTGCGCCCCTTCGGGCGGATCGTCTATCTCACTCCGGCCTTCACCATCGGCGAGGAGGAATTGGCGCGGCTCATGGCGGCAATCCTCGCGGTGTCGCGGGGGGAATAGCCGCTAGCCAAACCTATTCATGACGGTACGGTGTAATTCGGGCGGTGGGCAGTTTACCGTTTTGATTATGGTTGGCCGTGGCGCCTGATTTCGGCGCGGTAGTGTCGGTTTTCTTGTGATGGGTTGGGGGTTGGCGGGATCGGGTTCGGCGGGGCGCATCGCCCGATTGATCACGGTCCGGTTGAAGCGAAGCGGCCGGCGAGCAAGCGGGAGAGGGCTTTGTCGGGGCGGGCTGAGGGCGGCCGGATCCGAATGCGTGCGACAGTCTCGACGACCCGGACGGCGACCTTGATCAGGCGCAGCCGCAGCATCTCAACAATCTACGGGAAAGGTCGCGCCGGTCAGTTAAGCAGCCGGCCAGCCGCCCGGCGAGCCCGAGACACCGCTCGACATCGCGCAGTAGCATCACCCCGCCGTCCGACGACAGTTGTCCACCGTCGAAGGCCGCTGTCACCTTCCTGCGCGCTACTGCTGGCAAGTCGAAGGGGAGAAAGTTATTGTTGTCCATGGCGGGGGGCGGCGCTCCATAAACCAAAGCGAACCGCCCATCCAAAACGACTCTGGGGACGGCGGTCGGGCATCTCAAGAAGTCGGAGACGCTATCGTGGCGACCACTTCGCAGGACATCGAAACGCCGCCAGCGGAAATGGCCAGCGATAGCGGGCGACTGATCAAGCAACTCAAAGCGGTTGTGGGAGATAGCTACGTTCTGACGAGCCCTGAGAACACCCGACAATATCGGACAGGTTTCCGGTTCGGCAGCGGTCCGGTGCTGGCGGTCGTGCGGCCGGGGAGCCTTGTCGAACAGTGGAAAGTGCTCAATGCGTGTGTGGCGGCCAATAAGATTATCATTATGCAGGCCGCAAACACCGGGCTCACGGGAGGCTCGACCCCCGACGGCGACGACTACGACCGGGAGATCGTCATCGTCAGCACGCTTCGCATGGCGAAGGTGCATCTGATCGACGGAGGCCGGCAGCTGATCTGCCTTCCCGGCGCCACGCTCTCTCAACTCGAGAAAGCGCTCCGGCCGCTTAAGCGTGAACCGCATTCCGTCATCGGTTCATCCTGTATCGGCGCCTCGGTCTTCGGAGGCGTCTGCAACAACTCAGGCGGATCGCTAATCCATCGTGGACCTGCCTTCACCCAGATGACTCTGTTTGCGAAGATGGATGAGGCTGGCGATATCCACCTAATCAATCATCTCGGGGTCAAGCTGGGCAACGACCCGGAAACGATCCTCAAAAGACTCGATCAGGGTGACTTCAAGGCGACGGACATTGAGTATAGTCCGGGCCGTGTCGCTTCCGATCACGGCTATGCCGATCATGTCCGCGAGGTCGACGCCGACACCCCGGCCCGTTTCAACGCAGATCCCCGATGCCTGTTCGAAGCGTCAGGGAGCGCGGGAAAGGTCATGCTCTTCGCCGTCCGCCTCGATACGTTCGAGATGGAAGACCAGACCGCAGTCTTCTACATCGGCTCCAACGACACAGCGGAGCTCGAATCGATCAGGCGGCATATGCTGGCCAACTTCGAGTCGCTCCCGATTTCCGCCGAGTATCTTCACCGGGACGCCTTCGACGTCGTCGAAAAATACGGCAAGGACACCTTCCTGGCGATTCAGTATCTCGGCACAGATCGGCTGCCGGCCCTATTCGCGATGAAGGCGCATTTTGATTCCGTCGCCGTGCGATTGAAATTCCTTCCCCGCGATCTAAGCGACAAGATAATGCAGGCAGTGAGCGGACTGTTTCCCGGTCATCTACCGAAACGCATGAAGGATTACCGCGATAAGTTCGAGCATCACCTGATGCTCAAGATGTCTGGCTCGGGAATCAAAGAAGCGCGAACCTATCTTGCCTCGGTTTTTCCTTCCGACCAAGGCGCGTTCTTTGAATGCAGTCCCGCAGAAGGCAAGAAGGCGTTTCGCCATCGTTTCGCCGCAGCAAGCGCCGCTGTCCGGTATCGTGCAATTCATCGTGACGAGGTGCAGGACATCGTTTCACTGGACGTTGCGCTAAGGCGAAACGACCACAACTGGTTCGAGAAGCTGCCGCCCGACATCTCGGCGGCGATCACGCACAAGATGTATTACGGCCACTTCTTCTGCCACGTGTTTCACCAGGACTACATCGTCGCCAAGGGCCATGACACGATGGCTCTAGAGCACAAAATGTGGAAGCTCCTGGACGCGCGCGGCGCGCGGTATCCGGCAGAACACAATGTCGGCCACCTCTATGACGCCGAACCGTCCCTGATCAATCACTACAAGACTCTCGATCCCTGCAACAGCTTCAATCCAGGGATCGGCCGCACCTCAAAGTGTGCTCACTGGCGCTGACAGTATGTGAGAGTCCGTTTGGGAATTCGATTTCCACGGAGGCTTGGTCGTGATTCAAGCTCTGGGTGTGGACGGAGCAGACCCGTGGGCGGATGGCGAGGATTACAATTTAATCGCTGCGTGCTTCTTGGGGGCAACCCTCGCCACTTTCAGGAGCGTGGCGCTCCCTGACTCAACCGTGAGATTCGCTTCGGGACGCCAATCCTGAGTCGAATCAGCGCGTTGGACGACGTTCACGGTTCGATGGATTGGCGCCGTCATGAATAATTGCGGCTAAGCGTTGGCGCTGACGATCGCGTCGCGCACGGCTTGCGTGACTTGCGCGGTCGTGGCATTGCCGCCGAGATCGGGCGTATGGCGAGCGGGATCGGATGTTGCGCGCTCGATCGCCGCCATGAGGCGGGAAGCGGCGGCGCTCTCGCCCAGATGCTCGAGCATCATCGCCGCGCTCCAGAAGCTCGCGATCGGATTGGCGATGCCCTTGCCCATGATGTCGAAGGCGGAGCCGTGGATCGGCTCGAACATCGAAGGAAACCGCCTCTCCGGATTGAGATTGGCGGTCGGCGCCAGGCCGAGCGAGCCGGCGAGCGCGGCGGCGAGATCGCTCAGGATGTCCGCGTGCAGATTGGTTGCGACGACGACATCGATGCTTCCGGGCTTCAGCACCATGCGCGTCGTCATGGCGTCCACCAACTCGCGGTCCCAGGACACATCCGAGAAGCCGCGTCCGACCTCGGCCGCGATCTCGTCCCAGAGCACCAGGCCGTGGCGCTGGGCATTCGACTTGGTCACGACGGTGAGATGTCGCCGTGGCCGCTGCCGGGCCAGCGCGAAGGCGAAGCGCATGATCCGCTCGACGCCGGCGCGGGTGAAGATAGCGGTCTCGGTTGCGACCTCTTCGGGCAGGCCGCGATGCACCCTGCCGCCATGGCCGGAATATTCGCCCTCGCTGTTCTCGCGTACGATGACCCAATCGAGATCGCCGGGTGCGCAGTTGCGGAGCGGCGATTGGATGCCCGGCAACAGGCGCGCCGGCCGGACATTGGCGTATTGGTCGAGCCCCTGACAGATCGGCAGCCGCAAGCCCCAGAGCGTCACGTGATCGGGAATATCCGGATCGCCGACGGCGCCGAAGAGGATCGCATCGCAGCGGCGCAGCGTGTCGAGCCCATCCTCGGGCATGAGGCGGCCATGCTGCCGGTAGAAATCCGAGCCCCAGGGCAAATGCTCGACCGCGAGACTGAAGCCGCCATCGCGCTCAGCGAGCGCGGCGAGCACCTCGAGCGTCGCCGGGATGACCTCTTTGCCGATCCCGTCGCCGGGGATGGCGGCGATCCTGTGCTGGCGCATGGCGCGATGCCCCGTCAATGCGGCCGGTGCGGTTGTCCTTCGTAGCTGCCGGCGAGGATCGGTCCGGCCTGATGATGCACCATGCGCCACGCGCCGCTCTCCTTGACGAAGAGATTGGTCGCGACAAGGTGGACGTTCGCCAGCTCTTCTTCGCAGATGACGGTCGCGAAGTCGCCGTAAAGAAAGGCCTGGTCATCGTGGCACATGATGTGCGTCGGCTCCGGGTTGGCGAGGAGATCGCGCCAGGACTGCATCACCGCCTCGCGCCCGAGGAGCGGCGGCCAGCCCGGATGAATGCAGAGGACCGGCGCGACCCGCGCCCAGAGCGTCTCCATGGCGCGATAGTCGCTGGCGGTGAAGGCCCGGTAGAACTCGAGATTGGCGGCAAGCACCGCATCCCGCTCGGTCATAAGCGATGATCTTGCCTGGCAGTCAACCAAAAGGCCAGCATTCCCTGGGATGGTTCTAGGGTGGGCCCGAGAGGTTAATTTCCACTACGCTTGGGATGGGAGGGACAACTAAGTTATCAGCTCTTCCTCGACCCGCCCACCGAGCTTCAAGGGAGCGCAGCATGAAGAGCCCGCAGCCGCAGCGCACCGGCGCCCGGGTCCTCGTCGACCAGCTCAAGCTGCACGGCGCCGACACCGTCTTCTGCGTTCCCGGCGAAAGCTATCTCGCCGTGCTCGACGCGCTCTATGACGCCAATTCGATCCGCCTCGTCAGCTGTCGCCAGGAGGGCGGCGCGGCAATGATGGCGGATGCCTATGGCAAGCTCACGGGCCGGCCCGGCCTGTGCTTCGTGACGCGCGGGCCGGGTGCCAGCAACGCGTGCGCCGGGCTCCACGTCGCAAGCCAGGATTCGACCCCGCTGATCCTCTTCATCGGCCAGATCGCGCGCGGGACCCGCGGACGCGAGGCATTTCAGGAGATCGACTACCGCCAGATGTTCGGCGGCATCGCCAAATGGGTCGTGGAGATCGACGACCCCCGCCGCATTCCCGAAATCCTCAGCCGCGCCTTCCATACCGCGACCGGCGGGCGGCCCGGTCCCGTGGTGGTGGCGCTGCCCGAGGACATGCTCGAGGAGGAGGCAGAAATCGCCGACGCCCAGCCCTATGTGCCGATCGAGGCCTTTCCCGGCGCGGTCCAGATGACCGCCCTGCGCGATGCGCTGGCCGCGAGCCAGCGCCCTCTGGTGCTGCTCGGCGGCAACCCCTGGGATGCCGATTCCGTCCGCCATATGGAGGCCTTCGCCGCCGCCCATGGCTTGCCCGTCGCCACCGTCTTCCGCCGGCAGGACCGCTTCGACAACGCCCATCCCTGCTACGCCGGCGACGTCGGCATCGGCAGCAATCCGAAGCTCCTGCAGCGCATCAGGGATGCCGATCTTCTTCTGGTCGTCGGCGCGCGGCTCGGCGAGATCGCGACCGGCGGCTATACGCTCATCGACATTCCGACGCCGCGGCAGCGGCTCGTTCACGTCCATCCCGATCCCGAAGAATTGGGCCGCGTCTATCGGCCGTTCCTTGCGATCAATGCGAGCCCCCGAAGGTTCGCCGCGGCGGCGGCGGCGGTCGCGCCGCTCGGCCATCCGCCCTGGGCCAAGGAAACCGTGGCCGCGCATGCCGAATATGAAGCCTATCGCGCGCCGGTGCAGTCGCCGGGGCAGTTGCAGATGAGCGAAGTGGTGCTGTGGCTCGCCGACCATCTGCCCGAGAACGCCATCATCACCAACGGCGCCGGGAATTTCGCGACCTGGGTGCACCGGTTCTACCGCTATCGCCGCTTCGGCACGCAGCTCGCGCCGACCAGCGGGTCGATGGGCTATGGCTTTCCCGCCGCGGTGGCGGCGAAGCTCCTCCACCCCGACCGGACCGTGGTCTGCGTCGCCGGCGACGGCGATTTCCTGATGACCGGGCAGGAGCTCGCGACCGCGGTCCAGCGCCACCTCGCGGTCATCGTGCTGCTCGTCAACAACAACATGTACGGCACCATCCGCATGCACCAGGAACGGCATTATCCCGGCCGGGTGGTCGGAACCGATCTCCACAACCCCGATTTCGCCGCGCTGGCGCGCGCCTATGGCGGTTATGGCGACACCGTGACGCGCACCGCCGATTTTCCCGCCGCCTTCGAGCGGGCGCAGGAATCGGGGCTGCCTTCGGTGATCGAGCTTCGCCCGGACCCCGAGGCGATCACCATCCGCCAGACGATCGCGGAGATTCGCGCCGCGCCGCGCTAGCTCTGGCCCGAGCTATTGCGCCCTCGCGTCCGCAGGTAGCGCCGGAGCAGGTGGCCGCCTAGGGCAAGAGCGACGGCGGCAATGGCCAATGCGATGACCATAGGCTCGTATTGCGCCATGGTCGCGAGCATCGCGAAAATGCGCTTGCCGAGCCAATGGGCAAGTGTGCCCCAGAAACCGACCCACAGCGCCGAGCCGATCGCGTTGAGCACGAGGAAGCGCGCCCAATGCATCTCGAGCGTGCCCGCGACGATGCCGTTGAGCTGCCGCAGGATGACGATGAAGCGGGCGAAGACGATCACCCAATCGCCGTAGCGCTGGAAGGATCGGGTCACCGAATCGAGCCGCTCCTGGGTGATGCCGACTCGGCTGCCATAGCGCACCATCAGCCGGTGACCGCCGAAATGGCCGATGCAGAAGCCGATATTGTCGCCGATCACCGCGCCGGCCCAGGCGAGAATGAGCAAAAGCCTGATGTCGAGCGTGCCCCGCGAGGCGAGGATGGCGCCGGTGATGAGCAGGCTCTCGCCCGGCACCGGCAGGCCGAAATCCTCGAGCATGATGCCCACGGTCACGGCGAGGTAGCCGTATTGCGCGACGTAATGGTGGACTTCGCCGAAGGGGCTCAAGGTCGGCGGCAGGCCGGAAGGGGCAGGGCGGGAGGCGGAAGCAGGAGCATGAAGTCGATCCTTATCCCGCCTCTTTAGGGCCAATGCCGACAGCCGGCAATCCGCGGCATGGCGGGGTTAGCTCAGCACGGCATCTGCGATGAAGCGATAGACCGAATTAATATCATCGTTCGAAGGATAGCATCATTGGCCGTCGCGAGCTGTGCCCCCGTCGACTCAAGGCGCGCTCAACGCCGCCGCGAGCTTGCGGTAGAGCGGCGAGGGGTGCGCCGCCGTCGGCGGCATGCGGCCGATCTCGTCCGCCGCCGCCGCGAGCCTTGTGAGGACCGCGTGCCGTGCCGAGGCCGGAATCCTCGCCTTCCGCCCACGATATGTCCCGAGTATCGCCTCGATCGCGAGCGGAAGGCGGGTCCGGTCGACGCTGCCATCGGCATGGCGATAGGGGAGCTTCCACGTCGCGGGATTCGCGGGATCGCCGACATAGGCGAAGGACGCGGCGGGAAGATCGTACTTCGGGTGGAGCAGGGCCTCGGCTGCCCATGCCGTACCCGGCGCAAGCCAAGCGATGACCGCAACGATCGTTAGCGCCCGCGCAAAGGCGCACATGGTCACCGCTTGCCGAGTTCCGCGAGCCAGGCGAGCACCGCATCCCGGCCCATATCCGGCGTCGCGAGGTGATGCGCTGCGACTTGGACGAACCGGTTCAAACCATTGGCCGGCGCATAGCGAAAGAAGCGCGTTTCCGCGTCGCGCTGCGTCGGGTCTTCACTGCCGGCGACCCAGAGCAGCGGTGCCTTCAGCTTCGCCACGTTGTCGGCGATCGAGCCGACGCCGTCGGGATCAAAGAAGCTCAGATAGATGCGCGCCGTCGTGTTCACCGCCATCGGATAGGTGCCCTGTGGGCCGGTATTCACATCGGCGAAGGTGTCGCGCACATCGCCCTTGCCGGAGGCCAGAAGCTCCCGCGCTTTGCTGATGGCCGCGGCGATCTCGGGCCGGTTCGCCTTGGCACGAGCATCGTCCGCAGGCGCAAGGCCGATCACGCCCGCCAATCCCGGGTGAGACGCGCCGTAGGCAATGGCCGCGTTGCCGCCGAGACTCTGACCGCCGACGACGATGGACGTCGCACCCCCGCTCTTGAGCGCAGCAATCGCCCGATCGATCTCGGCGAGGCATTCGTCGCGCGTCCGGTCGAAGCCGCGCTGGCGCGACCAGCACATCTCCGGCGTTGCGACGGGATAGCCGGCATCTTTGAGTGCCGCGATCAGAAGGCCCCCCGGCGCCGGCCCGCGGCCCCCGCTCATGCCCAGCGGCATGCCGAGCTTGCCGTGCAGCAGGACAATGCCGATCTTTTGGTCGGCGCGCGTATCCGCTCCGGCGAGCGACAGTATCAGCGCCAGCGCCAGGCGCCACGCCCAGGGCGCCTTCTTATGGAGTTTCTTCATATCGACTTGACACTATCCGTATCGACCCAAGGATGAAAGCGGCATGGCGAACAGTCCAGCTTCCGCTCCCGCCTCGGCCCCGAGTGCCATGCCCTGGGTCCGTCGTCAGCCGCTGCCGCCGCCCGACGCGCTGCGCCGGGCCGTTGCGGCGGCCTATCGCATGGACGAGACCGCCGCGGTGGCGAAGATTTCGGCGGCGGCCGACATTTCTTTGCCGCTGCGCGAGCAGATCGCGAATGCGGCCAGTGGTCTCGTTGTCGAGGCGCGCCGCCGCCGGCGTGGCAAGGGCGGCATCGATGCCTTGCTGAGCGAATTCGCGCTGACCTCGCAGGAAGGGGTGGCGCTGTTGTGCCTGGCCGAGGCGCTGCTGCGCATCCCGGACGCCGAGACCGTGGACCGGCTCATTCGCGACAAGCTCGCGCCGGCCGATTGGGCGCGGCACCTCGGCCATTCGCCCTCGCTTTTCGTCAACGCCTCGACGTGGGCGCTCATGCTGACCGGGCGGCTCGTCCAGGAGACGGCGCAACAGGATTGGGGCGCCGTGCTCCGTCGCCTGGTCGCGCGTTCGGGCGAGCCGCTGCTGCGCCAGGCGGTGACCTCCGCGATCCGCATTCTCGCGCGCCAGTTCGTCATGGGCCGCACCATCGCGGAGGCGCTCGGCCGGGCGCGCGCCGCGGAGGCGCAGGGCTATCGTCACTCCTACGACATGCTGGGCGAGGCCGCGCGCACCGCCGCCGATGCGCAACGCTATTGGGCGCGTTACCGCGAGGCGATCGCTGCCATCGGCGCGACCGTCCAAGGCCGCGACCTCCGTGCCGCGCCGGGGTTGTCGGTGAAGCTGTCGGCGCTTCATCCGCGCTTCGAGGAGAGTCAGAGGGAGCGCGCCTTGCGCGAGTTGACGCCTTCGCTTGCCGCGCTTGCCGTCGAGGCGAAGGCAGCGGGGATCGGCTTCACCATCGACGCCGAGGAAGCGGAGCGGCTCGACCTCTCGCTCGATCTCGTGGCGGCGCTGGCCGGGGATCCCGCCTTGGCGGGCTGGGATGGGCTGGGACTGGCGGTCCAGGCCTATCAGAAGCGCGCGTTGCCCTTGCTCGACTGGCTGGCCGATCTGGCGCAGCGCCACCAACGCCGGCTGATGGTCCGGCTGGTCAAGGGCGCCTATTGGGACAGCGAGATCAAGCGCAGCCAGGAGCGCGGGCTTGCCGGCTATCCCGTCTATACGCGGAAGCTCGCGACCGACGTCTCCTACCTCGCCTGCGCCCGCCGAATGCTCGCCGCGCCCGCAGCATTCTTTCCGCAATTCGCCACCCATAACGCGCATACGGTGGCGGCGGTGCGGGTGCTCGCCGGGGACAACCGCGATTTTGAGTTCCAGCGCCTGCATGGCATGGGCGAGGCGCTCTACGACCAGATCGTCACGCCGGACCTGCCCTGCCGCACCTACGCGCCGGTCGGCGGCCATGAGGATCTGCTGGCCTATCTGGTGCGCCGGCTGCTCGAGAACGGCGCCAACACCTCCTTCGTCAACCGCCTGGTCGACGACGCGGCGCCGGTCGAGGAGATCGTCGCCGATCCGGTCGCCCGGCTCGCCGCGCTCGCCGCGAAGCCGCATCCGCGCATCGCCCTGCCGCGCGAACTCTATGGCGCGGAGCGGCGCAATGCCCGCGGCATCGATCTCACCGATCGGGTCGAACTCGACAAGCTGCAGCGCGCCCTCGAGCACGCGACGCGGCAAGGCTGGAATGCGGCCCCGAGCCTGGGCGGCCTGCCGCAGCCCGGACCCGCGCGCGAGCTGCGCAACCCCGCCGACCGCAGCCGCATCGTCGGCGCGGTCGTCGAGGCGAGCCCGGCACAAATCGACGAGGCTCTCGCACGCGCCGTTCAGGCCGCACCGCACTGGGATGCGCTGCCGGCCGAGGAGCGCGCCCAGTGTCTCGAACGCGCCGCCGATCGCATGGAGGCGCGCATGCCCGGCCTCATGGCGATGATCGTGCGCGAGGGCGGGCGGACCTTGCCGAATGCGCTCTCGGAGGTGCGCGAGGCGATCGACCATTGCCGCTATTACGCCGCCCGGGCGCGCGCCGAATTCGCGATGCCGATCGCTCTGCCCGGGCCGACCGGCGAGCGCAACGCTTTGGCGCTGCACGGGCGCGGCGTCTTTCTTTGCGTCTCGCCCTGGAATTTTCCGCTCGCCATCTTCATGGGCCAGGTCGCAGCGGCGCTTGCCGCCGGCAATGCCGTCATCGCCAAGCCGGCCGAGGCGACGCCGCTCGTCGCCGCGGCGGCGGTGCGATTGCTGCACGAAGCCGGCGTGCCCGGCGACGCGCTCGCCTTGCTTCCCGGCGACGGGCCGAGCGTCGGAGCGCAGTTGGTCGCAGACCCGCGCGTTGCCGGCATTGCCTTCACCGGCTCGACCGAGACGGCGGCCGGCATCGCGCTGGCGCTCGCCCGCCGGAAGGGGCCGCTCGTTCCCTTCATCGCCGAAACCGGCGGCCAGAACGCGCTCATCGCCGATTCGAGCGCCTTGCCGGAGCAATTGGTAGCGGATGTCGTGACCTCTGCCTTCGACAGCGCCGGGCAGCGCTGCTCGGCGCTGCGCGTGCTCTTCGTCCAGGATGTCGTCGCCGACCGTGTGCTCGCCATGCTCGAGGGCGCGATGCGCGAACTGGTCGTCGGCGATCCCGCGCTCCTCGCCACCGATATCGGCCCGGTGATCGACGAGGAGGCACGGGCGACGCTCGCAGCGCACGCCGAGCGCATGAAGCGCGAAGGGCGGCTCATCTACGAGTATTCGCTGCCGCCGGGCAGCGAGGACGGCAGCTTCTTCGCGCCCCGCCTGTTCGAGATCGATCGGCTGAGCCTGCTCGAACGCGAGGTGTTCGGGCCGATCCTCCATGTCATCCGCTGGCAAGGCGACCGCCTCGACCAGGTGCTCGAAGCGATCGACGCTACCGGCTACGGCCTCACCCTCGGCATTCACAGCCGCATCGATGAGACCGTCCGCGCCATCGTGTCGCGTCTCCGGGTCGGCAACGCCTATGTCAATCGCAGCATGATCGGCGCGGTCGTGGGGGTGCAGCCCTTCGGCGGCGAGCGTCTGTCCGGGACCGGGCCGAAGGCGGGCGGGCCCTATTATCTGCACCGCTTCGCGACTGAACGCACGCTCTCCATCGACACCACCGCGGCCGGCGGCAACGCCAGCCTCTTGTCGCTGCGCGACGACGAGGAGGTGTAACGGGCCGGCACGGGCGCTGGACTTGGCCGATGGTGCAGGCCCATATAATCAGGCATGAGCGCAAAAGGCGAAGGCGACAAAAGGGTCCCTGCCGCCCGCAAGCAAGGCGAGGTCGATGCTTTCCTCCGCCAGGTCGCCGCCCTGCCGGCGGCGCGCCCGGCGGCCGGACGGGGGCGGTTGATCTTTGCCATGGACGCGACAGCGAGCCGCGAGCCGAGTTGGGACCGCGCCTGCCGCATCCAGGGCGAGATGTTCGAGGCGACCGCGGGTTTGGGCGGCCTCGCGGTCCAACTGGTCTTTTATCGCGGCTTCAACGAATGCAAGGCGAGCCGGTGGCTCACCAATTCCGCCAGCCTGCATCGCGCCATGCGGGCCGTTTCCTGCGCCGGCGGCGAGACCCAGATCGCGCGCGTCCTGCGTCATGCGCTCGACCAGGCGAAGGTCGGACAGGTCAATGCGCTGGTCTTCGTCGGCGACGCGATGGAGGAATCGCTCGATGAGCTGACCGCTCTGGCGGGCGAGCTCGGGCTTTTGGGCGTACCGGTTTTCCTGTTCCACGAGGGCGCCAACCCGGTTGCCGCGCGGGCCTTTCAGGAAATCGCACGGTTGACGCGCGGCGCCTATTGCCCGTTCGATGCGGCCAGTGCGGACCAGCTTCGTGGGCTTCTTGGCGCCGTCGCCGCCTATGCCGCGGGCGGGCGCCGCGCACTTGCCGATTACGGCAAGCGGGCCGGCGGGCCCGCCCTCTTGCTCGCACAGCGCGTCCGCGCCTCGGAATAGGCAGGGTTTCGTGCCCTATCTCGTCATCGGCGTCTTTGTGCTTCTGGGACTACTTGTCCTGGGCCGGGCCTTCCTCAATGCCGATCCCGCGCGGTTGGGGCGCTTTTTCGGTTGGTTCGTCCTGAGCCTAGGCGCGGCGGGAGGCGTCGCCGTCCTGGTCCTGCTCATCGCCAGCGACCGGCTGGTGCCGGCGCTGGCGCTCATGGGCTTTCTTGCTCCGCTGGTCATGCGCGGACGAACGCTCTGGCGGCGCTGGCAGACGGCCGCCGGTCCCGCTCCCGGCAAGACCTCCGAAGTCGAGACCGAGTTTCTGCGGATGCGGCTCGATCATGACACCGGCGCGACGATGGGCACGGTGAAGCGCGGCCCCTTCGCCGGCCGCAGGCTCGATGAACTCGCCGAAGCGGAACTCATAGAGCTTTGGCGGCAGTGCCTGGTTGGGGAGGAGGAATCGGCGCGGTTGATGGAGGCCTATCTCGACCGGCTGCGGCCGGACTGGCGCGACGCCGGGGGCACCGGCGAAGGGGCGGGCGGCGGAAGGCGGGCGGGCCCGGCCGATAGCATGACGCGCGAGGAGGCCTACGCGGTCCTGGGATTGGCGCCAAGCGCCGATGCCGCCGAGGTCAAGGACGCGCATCGCAAGCTGATGATGAAGCTCCATCCCGACCATGGCGGCTCGACCTATCTCGCCGCCAAGATCAATCGGGCGAAGGAGATCCTGCTCGGCCACTGAAGCCGCCATGGCGGCCGCGTGAGGCCAGCAATAATGAATTATGAAAGCCTTAGCCGTTCCGATATAAGGTTCCGCGCGACATTGCTTCGGCGCATGTCCCGGCCCGCGGGACCAAGCAGCGGGCGGAATTCGTTAATTCAGTGCTGCCGCGGCAACGAAAAGAGATTTCGATGGCACACCGTGTCCGCAAGGCGGTCTTTCCGGTCGGGGGCTTGGGGACGCGCTTTCTCCCGGCCACCAAGGCCATGCCGAAGGAAATGCTTCCCGTCGTCGACAAGCCGCTGATCCAGTATGCGGTCGAGGAGGCGCGCGCCGCCGGCATCGAGGAATTCATCTTCGTCACCGGCCGCTCCAAGACGGCGATCGAAGATCACTTCGACCGCTCCTACGAGCTCGAGACGACCCTGCGGGAGCGCGGCAAGACAGCGCAGCTCAAGACGGTCAATGACTGGATGCCCGAGCCGGGCCAGATCGCCTACACCCGCCAGCAGACCCCGTTGGGCCTCGGCCATGCCGTGTGGTGCGCGCGGAACCTGGTCGGCGATGAGCCCTTCGCGGTGCTGCTCGCCGACGATCTGATCCTGTCCGAGAAGCCCTGCCTCAAGCAGATGGTCGAGGCGCATGAGGAGACCGACGGCAACATCGTCGCCGTGATGGAAGTGGCGCGCGAGCAGACTGCCCGCTACGGTATTCTCGACATCGCCGGCGACGATGGCCGCCTGGTGAAGGTCAAGGGCGTGGTCGAGAAACCCGATCCGAAGAAGGCGCCCTCGACGCTCAGCATCATCGGCCGCTACATCCTGCAGCCCGAGGTGTTCGACCATCTCGGCCGCGTCGGCCGCGGCGCCGGCGGCGAGATCCAGCTCACCGACGCACTCGCCGAACTGATCGGCCGCAACAATCGGCCGTTCCTCGGACTTCGCTTCGAGGGGCGGCGCTTCGATTGCGGCGACAAGGTCGGGTTCCTGCAGGCCAACATCGCCTTCGCGCTCGCTCGCCCCGATCTGAGCGAGGCAGTGAGACGCATCCTTGCCGAATACTGCTGATCCGAAGATCACCAAGTCAGGGACGACCAGCATGCGCGACGACGGCGCCGCCTCGGGCCATCGCTTCGATCCGACGATCCTGCGCGAATACGACATTCGCGGCACTGTCGGCGAGACGCTGGCCGCGGCGGACGCCAATGCCATCGGCCGCAGCTTCGCGCGCGTCGTCAGCGAGGCGGGCGGGCGAAGCGTCGCGGTCGGGCGCGACGGCCGGCTGAGCTCGCCCGAGCTCGAGGCGGCGCTCGTCGCGGGGCTGGCGCATTCGGGCATCGATGTCCTGCGCATCGGGCTCGGTCCGACGCCGATGCTCTATTTCGCCGTCTATACGCTGGCTGTCGATGGCGGGATCATGGTGACGGGCTCGCACAATCCGCCGCATTACAACGGCTTCAAGCTCATGCTCGGCAAGAAGCCATTCTTCGGCGCCGATATTGCGCGCCTCGGCAAGATCGCCGGCGCAGGCGATTTCCCGACCGGCGCCGGCCGGGTCGAGGAGCGAGCCGTGCTCGAGGCCTATGTCGAGCGGCTGCTGCAGGGCTATCGCGGAACGAGGCCGCTGTCCGTCGCCTGGGACCCCGGCAACGGCGCCACCGCCGAGGCGCTCAAGCTCCTGACCGCGCGGTTGCCGGGCCGTCACCTGCGCTTGAACGACACCATCGACGGCACCTTCCCGGCGCATCACCCGGACCCGACCGAGCCGAAGAACCTCGTGCAGTTGCAGGAGACCGTGCGGCGCGAGGGCTGCGATCTCGGGGTCGCCTTCGACGGCGACGGCGACCGGATCGGCGTCGTCGACGGCAAAGGCCGCATCCTCTGGGGCGATCAGCTCATGGTGATCCTGGCAGGCGAGGTGCTGACCAGCCACCCTGGCGCCACCATCATCGCCGACGTCAAGGCGAGCCAAGTGCTGTTCGACGAGATCGCGCGCATGGGCGGCAAGCCGCTGATGTGGCGGACCGGCCATTCCCTGATCAAGACCAAGATGGCCGAGATCGGTGCGCCGCTCGCCGGCGAGATGAGCGGCCACATCTTCTATGCCGATGATTATTACGGCTATGACGACGCGCTCTATGCTGCGGTGCGCCTCGTCGGCATCCTGGCCCGCGGCAGCGAGAGCCTCGCCGCGCTGCGCGACCGGCTGCCCGAAGTAGTGAACACCCCGGAGCTGCGCTTCCCCTGCGCCGAGGCTCGCAAATTCGCGGTCATCGACGAGGTGCGCGCGCGGCTCGAGGCGAGCGGCGCGGAGATGTCGGACATCGACGGCGTGCGCGTGCGCACGGCGGATGGATGGTGGCTGCTGCGCGCCTCAAACACGCAGGATGTGCTGGTCGCTCGAGCGGAGGCGAAGGACGCGGCGGGCCTCGACCGGCTCAAGGCGCTGCTCGGCGAGCAGCTCCGCGCCAGCGGGATGACGCCGCCGAACTTCTAGCGCAGCGCCGGGACGCGGGTGTCGTCGATCGCCACTTGCGTTGCGTCCGGGGCGATGACGGCGCAGGCCCGGTGCTGGCGGTGCAGCGCGCGGCAGGCCAGTTCGGCGTCTTGCTCGGTGAAGTTGCCGATGCGCGTACGATAAAGCCGGTCCTTGTTGCCGCGGGCCGGGCCAACCACGAGAACACTACGGCTCTTGAAAGCCGCCGGCAGCCGTGCGAGCGACAATGCGCCGGCGCGCTCCGCCGCCGCATGCTGCGCAAAGGCGCCGACCTGAATGCTCCAGTCCGGGCTGTTGGCCTTGGCATGGCGCGACGCGCGCGGCGCCGAAATCGCAGCTTCGGCTCGGCCGACCGGCGACAGCGCAGCGATGGCGCTGCCGGCGCGGCGCGCCAAGCTATCAGGACTGCCGGCGGAAGGGCCGTCCTCGACCGTCTCGATGGGCGCATTGTTGGCGAGCCGGGCAAACGAGGCGTTCAGGAGCTGCGCCATTTTCAGGTCGCGCGAGTGCGCCGATTCGCCGCCGAGGACGACGCCGATGAGCCGGTGATTGTCCCGCACCGCGGATGCCGCGAGGTTGAAGCCGGAGGCATTGATGTAGCCGGTCTTGATGCCGTCCATGCCCTCGAAGGATTGCATCAAATGGTTGTGGTTGGGGTAGGACCGCCCGTGGAAGGTGAACTCTTCCGTCGAGAAATAATGGTATTCCCCGGGGAAATTCTGATAGAGGGCGCGCGCCAAGGTCACGAGATCGCGGGCCGTCGTCGTATTCTGGGGATCGGCCGGGAGGCCCGAGGCATTGTGAAAGACCGTGTTGGTCATGCCGAGGCGGCGTGCCTCGGCGGTCATCCGCTCGGCAAAGCCGGGCTCGCTGCCGGCCAGGCCCTCGGCCAGGACAGCCGCGGCATCATTGGCCGAGTGGGTCACGATCGCCAGAATGAGGTCGCGCACGGGAAGCAACTCGCCGGGCTGCAGGTCGAGGTTCGAAGGGGCCTGCGCCGCGGCATGACGCGAGACGACAAACTGTTGATTGAGCGAGAGCTTTCCCTTCTCGAGATTGTCGAAGACGAGGTACAGCGTCATCATCTTGGTGAGCGACGCCGGCGGCGTGAGGGTGTCGGGCTCGTGTTCGACCAGCACTTTTCCGGTCTCGGCATCGATCACGAAGGAAGAGTAATGGGCGAGGGCGGCCTGACCGCTCCAAAGACACAAAGCTGCCGCCCCGGCGATCGCCAGCGCTCGCCGAACGATTCTTTCGCGCCGCACCGCCCTTTTCTGACCAATCACCATCATCCCCCGCCCCGACTCGTCGCCAGCAGACTGTGGAGCTTAATAAATCCGCGGAATCCCTGTCCAGGTTTTCCTTTGATGTATCAGAGGTATTATTAACAATTGCTCAAGTTGCGAGCGAGCCCACCCCGGCATCTCCGGCGAATTCCCTGAGGAACCCAGGCGCGGCGCCCGCGCCCGGCCTATTGCAGTGCACAAAACAGCTTGTAATAGGCAGAAACTTCGCCATATATTATATGCTGCGTTGCAGCATGCTCGGATTTCGCTGTGATCTGGTTCGAGCTCGAGCCCGCAGGAGATGAGGAGTTAATCATGGCAACGAAATCGAAGAAGGCGACATCGGTTCCCGCGCTCGCGACCGAAGCCGCGCCGGCCGCCGCCGACTCAATGGGCGCGTCGGCCTGGAGATCGGCCGGGCCGCTGTTCTCGGCGCTGAGCCTCGAGGACTTCGCCGATTTGTCGCGCGAGAATTTTGCCGCGCTCACCAAATCGAACCTCGCGCTCGCCGAAGGATGGAACGCGATGACCGAGGAGGTCCTGGGATATGCGCGAACCGCGCTGGCGAGCGCCAGCCAGACCGCGACGGCGCTCTTGACCGCGAAGACGCTGGACGAGGTGATCCAACTCAATAGCGAACTCGCCCGGACCAGCGTCGAAAGCCTGTTGCAGCAGTCGAGCAAGCTTTCGGAGATGGGCGTTACCTGCGCCAACGAAGCCTTTGCGCCTTTGGGCGGCCGCGTCGAGGCGACGATCGCCAAGCTGACGAAGGTGGCGGCGTAACCTACGCCGTAGCGGCGCTCGGCGAGGACCCGGCCTTGGCCGGGTCTTTTTTTGCCTTGTGCCGCGCCCGAGCGTGAGCGGCCGCGACGGTTCCGCGCGCGCAAAGCACAGACCCATCGCAAAAGGGCTTCCCCCGACGGTCCGGGACCCAATATCATGGTCAAGGTTGGACCCGGATGAACCCAATTCTGCGGCAATGAGCGAGCCAGAGAAACGGAACGGCAGCGAGGGACCGACCACCGGGGTGATCGTCAAGGCGAAGCCCAAGACGAAGAAGCCCTCGATGTACAAGGTCCTGATGCTGAACGATGATTATACGCCGATGGAGTTCGTTGTTCATATCCTCGAGCGGTTCTTCAGCAAGAGCCGCGAGGAGGCGACCCGGATCATGTTGCATGTGCACCGGCGCGGCGTGGGAGTTTGCGGCGTATACACCTATGAGGTGGCGGAAACCAAAGTGACCCAGGTGATGGATTTCGCGCGCCAGCATCAGCATCCGCTCCAGTGCACCTTGGAAAAGGACTGAAGGAAACCCGCAAAGGATCAGTGCGCATGTTATCGCGGAATCTCGAGAAGACCCTCCACCGGGCTTTGGCTTTCGCCAATGAGCGCCGCCACGAATACGCGACGCTCGAGCACCTTCTGTTGGCGCTGACCGAGGATCAGGATGCGGTCGCGGTGCTGCGCGCTTGCACGGTCGACCTCGAGAAGCTCCGTCGGGAGCTTTACACCTACGTCGATCACGAGCTCAACAATCTCGTCTCCAATCACGTCGAGGACGCGAAGCCCACCGCGAGCTTCCAGCGCGTGCTGCAGCGCGCGGCTATCCATGTGCAATCTTCGGGCCGCGAGGAGGTGACCGGCGCCAACGTACTGGTCGCCATGTTCGCCGAGCGCGAGAGCCATGCCGTCTATTACCTGCAGGAGCAGGACATGACGCGGTTCGACGCGGTGAATTACATCTCGCACGGCATCGCCAAGGCGCCCGGCCGCTCGGAGACCCGCCGCGTCCACGGCGCCGAGGACGAGGAGCGCAACGAAAAGCAGCAGAAGCGCGGCCACGACGCGCTCGACGCCTATTGCGTCAATCTCAATAAGAAGGCGCGGAACGGCAAGATCGATCCGCTCATCGGCCGCGAGCACGAGGTCGAGCGGACCATCCAGATCCTGTGCCGGCGCTCGAAGAACAACCCGCTTTATGTCGGCGACCCCGGCGTCGGCAAGACGGCGATCGCCGAAGGGCTGGCGCGCCGCATCGTCCAGCGCGAAGTGCCGGAGGTGCTGCAGAATGCCACCATCTACGCGCTCGACATGGGGGCGCTCTTGGCCGGCACGCGCTATCGCGGCGATTTCGAGGAGCGCCTGAAGGCGGTGCTGGCCGAACTCGAGGCGATGAACGGCGCCATCCTCTTCATCGACGAGATCCACACCGTCATCGGCGCGGGCGCGACGAGCGGCGGCGCGATGGACGCCTCGAACCTGCTGAAGCCGGCCTTGGCCGGCGGCGTCATCCGCTGCATCGGCTCGACGACCTACAAGGAATACCGCAACTACTTCGAAAAGGACCGCGCGCTCGTCCGCCGGTTCCAGAAGATCGATGTGAACGAGCCGACGGTCGAGGATTCCGTGAAGATCCTGCGTGGCCTCAAGCCCTACTACGAGCGCCACCACAAGGTGCGCTACACCGCCGACGCGATCCGGGCCGCCGTCGAGCTGTCGCACCGCTACATCGGCGACCGCAAACTTCCGGACAAGGCGATCGACGTGATCGACGAAGTCGGTGCGGCGCAGATGCTGCTGCCCGAGAACCGCCGGCGCAAGACCATCACCGCGCGCGAGGTCGAGGCGATCGTCGCGACCATCGCACGCATTCCGCCCAAGAGCGTTTCGCGCGACGACCGCGAGGTGCTGAAGAATCTCGATCGCGACTTGAAGACGATGGTCTTCGGCCAGGACAAGGCGATCGACGCGCTCAGCGCGGCGATCAAGCTGGCGCGCGCGGGATTGCGCGAGGCGGAAAAGCCGATCGGCTCCTATCTCTTCTCGGGCCCCACCGGCGTCGGCAAGACCGAGGTCGCGCGGCAATTGGCGCGCACGCTCGGCATCGAGCTCACCCGCTTCGACATGTCCGAGTATATGGAGCGGCACACCGTGTCGCGTCTCATCGGCGCGCCGCCGGGCTATGTCGGCTTCGACCAGGGCGGCTTGCTGACCGACGCGGTCGATCAGCATCCGCATTGCGTGCTGCTACTCGACGAGATCGAGAAGGCGCATCCCGATCTCTTCAACATCCTCCTGCAGGTGATGGATTACGGCAAGCTCACCGACCACAACGGCAAGTCGGTCGACTTCCGCAACGTCATCCTGATCATGACCACGAATGCCGGCGCCTCGGAGCTGGCGAAGCCCGCGATCGGCTTCGGCAGCGAGGTGCGCACGGGCGAGGACGAGGAGGCGATCAACCGCATGTTCACGCCGGAATTCCGCAACCGGCTCGACGCGGTCATCTCCTTTTCGGCGCTGTCGAGCGAAACCATCGGCCGCGTCGTCGACAAGTTCATCCTCCAGCTCGAGGAACAGCTCGCCGACCGCAACGTCACGATCGAGCTCGACGAAGGCGCGCGCGAGTGGCTGGCGCAGAAAGGCTACGACCGGCTGTTCGGCGCGCGTCCCTTGGCGCGGATCATCCAGGAGCACATCAAGAAGCCGCTGGCCGAGGAATTGCTGTTCGGCCGGCTCACCAAGGGCGGCATCGTCCAGGTGCGGCGCGACGGCGACAAATTGGCCTTCACCTTCATCGAAGCCCCGCCCCGCGCGCCGGCGCCGAAAGAGCCGGTGCTGGTCGAATAGGCAAGAGAAGGCCGCGTAAGCGGCCCTCCATGCGATCGCCTATTCCTGCAGCGCCCGCATCAGCGTCTTCGGGTCGCGATCGATCGCGAGCAGCAATGCGCGCGCCGGGCCCTCGGGTACGCGTCGCCTTTGCTCCCAATTGCGCAGCGTGTGCGGGCTGATTTGGAAGGCGCGGGCGAAGCGCGCCTGCGAGAGCCCGGTTTTCGCCCGAATGGCGGCGACATCGAGCGGCTGCAACACGCGCCATCGTCCGGCTCGCACGCCGGCGGCGATGTCCTCGGAACTCGTGTCGGTGCGATCCGCGGCGGCGTCGCGCGCGATGAGAGTCTCGCTCGCCGCCTTCATGACTTTGCGCCTGACCCGTCCGCGCCGACGCGCCTCCTCAGCCGAGTATCTCACGATAGGCATTCCGTTCCTTCCTGCTGGCCTGGCGGGCGGAGATGATGCGCCGGACCTCGCGACGCCAGGTATAAACGACAAAGAGGACATGCTCCTCGATGCGACCGATGGCCCGAATCCGCCGCTCGCCGTAATCGGCACGCTCGTCTTCGGACTCGAGGGTCGGACGCTCGAAGATCCTGGCGGCATAAGCGAAATCGAAGCCTCGCTCTTTGAGGTTCGCCGCGCTCTTCGCCTCGTCCCATTCGAACACGAGCATAAGTCAATGGCTTAGCTAAGTCAATGACCTAGTGAGCTTTCTATTCCGCCTCGCGCTTGAACGGCGAGAGCTGTTCTTCCAGCACCTCCATCTCGCTCTCGATGGCGCGGCGCTCGCGCTTTAGGGCGTCCTCGACGGCGCGGGCGAAGCCTGGATCGCGGATCCAATGTGCGCTGTAGGTCGGCGTCGGCAGGTAGCCGCGCTGGATTTTGTGGCGCCCTTGCGCGCCGGCCTCGACGCGTTTCAAGCCGTGCGTGATGGCGAAGTCGATGGCCTGGTAGTAGCAGGCTTCGAAATGCAGGAAGGGAAAGTCGCCGAGGCAGCCCCAATTACGGCCATAAAGCGTATCCGTCCCGCGCAAATTGAGCGCTCCCGCGACATAGCGCCGCCCCTGACGCGCCATCACCAGCACGACCTTGTCGGCCATG
Source organism: Allostellaceae bacterium (assembly GCA_035604195.1). Taxonomy (GTDB): domain Bacteria; phylum Pseudomonadota; class Alphaproteobacteria; order ATCC43930; family CGMCC-115725; genus DATJLY01. The sequence goes on along the minus strand of DATNIY010000005.1, from coordinate 14,423 downwards.
CGCTCGCCCAGGAGATCGAAGAATTCCCGGGTGAGATAGGGCGAGCCCCATTTGCGGTCCGAGGTCGAGATGTAGAAGCGGAAGAACGTGTCCCAATGGTGGCTCTCGATCGCGCTTCCGGTCAGCGTCTCGATCGCGATGCCGCCGGCGAGCGCGTCGCGCCGCTCGCGCCGGATCTGCTTGCGCTTGCGCGAGGCGAGCGCATCGAGGAAATCCTCGAAGTCGCGATAGCCGGCGTTTTCCCAATGGTATTGCTGGCCGAGGCGCTGGAGGAAGCCGGCGGCGCCGAAAACCTCCCATTCGGCACGGGTCGGGAAGGTCACGTGGAGCGACGAGACCTTGTGCCGCCGCGCCACCTCGACCATCGCCGCCGCCAGCAGATCGGCGGCATCGGGACCGGCGTCGGCATGGATCAAGAGCCGCGGGCCGGTGATCGGCGTGAACGGCACGGCGCATTGCAGCTTCGGGTAATAGCGCCCGCCCGCGCGCTCGTAGGCGGCGGCCCAGCCATGGTCGAAGACATATTCGCCGTAGGAGTGGCCCTTGAGATAAAGCGGCGCCGCGCCCAAAAGCCGTCCCCGCGAATCCTCGAGCAGGAGATGCTGCGGCAGCCAGCCGGTCTCGCCCGTGGCCGAGCCGCTGGCCTCCAACGCCTCGAGAAAGGCGTGCGACACGAAGGGGTGGTCAGGGCCGGCGCAGGCATCCCAGGCGGCGGCCGGGACTTCCGCAAGGCGCTCGACGACGCGGACGGTGAGACGATCGCCGCCGTCGGCCATGCCCTAAAGCGCCTCTTGGTCTTGCCGCGCCATCGCCGGAGAATAGCGCTTTACCCCGGCGGCGATCCACCCCGCCGCGAAAGCGCCGCATTTCCGCGCCAGGTTCTGGCCATGCGTCGAGTCCTCTTGCCTCTTGCTGCAATCATGTTGGCGGCTTTCCTTCAGCCCGCCGCGGCGGCGATGGTGGGAGATGCGAGCGTGCCGTTCCGCGCCGAGCGCATCGTCACCGTCGGTGCGCACACCTATACCGGCCTGCTCTTCCACACCCCCGGCCATCAGCGCCACGAGCAGGAGCTCATGGGCATGCGCGAGGTCTTCCTGCTGGACACCGTGACGGCGCAAGGCGAATTGGTGCTGCCGGGGCTCAGGACCTATGTCGCGTTCCCGTTTCCGCCGCTGATGGCGGATCTCGCCGCTCCCGATTTGCTGCGCTCGCCGGTGGCCCATGAGACGATCTCGGGCATCCGCACGACCAAATACCGCATCGACCACCAGGCCGCCGACGGCAGCCGCGCCCGGGGCTACCTATGGGTGAGCGGCATGGGCATGCTGATGAAGCTCGATCTCGCCGTCACCCGCGCCCATGGCGGCAAGCCGCTCGCCATCGCGATGGAGCTCAGCCATGTCGAGATCGGGCCGCAGGACCCGCAGCTCTTCGCACCGCCCGAGGGCTTCGCGAGGTTGCCGGCGGACGCGCTCGCACCCCTGCTCGGCGCCAAGCCGGCCGGTTGAAAAAAAGCCGGCCATCAAGCGACGGCCGGCCAGTCAACTGCGCGTGGTCCCTCGCCGGCAGGCGAGGGCATAGCGTGATAGGGGGCCGTTAACCAGGCCATCCCCGCGACTCGGAAAAAAAAAGACAAAAAAAGAGGGTGCGATTTGCATCGCACCCCCAATTTCTGCCTCGTGCAGGGTGCCAACCGGGAGGCTTTAGCTGGCGCCCGCTGCGATCAGCTGCAGCCGCTAGTGCTGCCGCAGGTATCGCATTTGAGGCAGGTCCCGTTGCGAATGAGGGTGAAGTTGCCGCATTCCTCACAACTATCGCCCTCATAGCCTTTCATCCGGGCGGCGCGAATCTGCTCGGCCCGGCTGTCGGATGGTGCGAGTGCGGCGCCCGCGTCGATCTGGGCAGCGAGATTGGCGACGGTGATCTCGGCGGCGAGGTCGAGCGCCGCGCTGCCATGGCTGCCGACGGCGCTCTGTCCGGTGCCGCCCTGTCCGGCGCCGCCCTGGAGCACGGTGAGCTTGTTGCGGACGTAGCCGGTGGAGGTGACGCGCTGCACCAGCGCCACCTCCGGCCGGACGCTGCCGCCCTCCGGCAGGTTCGATTCGACGCTGCCCTTGCCCACCGTGTCCGGCATCAGATCAGCGGGCTGGACATGAGCCAGATCGTTGCGCCCGAGATAGGAGATGGCGAGCTCGCGGAAGAGATAGTCGATGATCGAGGTCGCCATCTTGATGGCGTCGTTGCCGTCGACCATGCCCGAGGGCTCGAAGCGGGTGAAGGTGAAGGCCTCGACGAATTCCTCGAGCGGCACGCCGTATTGCAGGCCGATCGAGATCGCGATGGCGAAATTGTTCATCAGCGAGCGGAAGGCCGAGCCTTCCTTGTGCATGTCGATGAACACCTCGGCGAGGCTGCCGTCCTCGTACTCGCCGGTGCGGAGATAGACCTTGTGGCCGCCGACGATCGCCTTCTGGGTGTAACCCTTGCGGCGCTGCGGCAAGCGGCGGCGCTCGCTGCGCTCGCGCTGGACGATGCGCTCGATGATCCGCTCGACGATGCGCTCGGCCACCTGCGGCACCCGCTCGGCCACCGGCTTCTCCAGGAGTTCCGGTAGGGCGTCCTCGTCATCCTCGTCGGCGACGAGCGAGGATGCCAAGGGCTGCGACAGCTTGGAGCCATCGCGATAGAGGGCATTGGCTTTGAGGCTGAGGCGCCAGGACAGCATGTAGGCGTCCTTGCACTGCTCGACCGTGGCGGAATTCGGCATGTTGATGGTCTTGGAGATGGCGCCGGAAATGAACGGTTGCGCCGCCGCCACCATGCGGATGTGGCTGTCGACCGAGAGGCAGCGCTTGCCGATGCGGCCGCAGGGATTGGCGCAGTCGAACACCGGCAGATGCTCGGGCTTCAGGAGCGGCGCGCCCTCGAGGGTCATGGCGCCGCAGCAATAGACGTTCGCCGCCTCGATCTCGGCCTTGCCGTAGCCCAGCCCCGCCAGCATGTCGAAGCCGACATCGGCCATCTGCTCCGGCGTGAAGCCGAGCGTGGTCTTGCAGAATTCCTCGCCGAGCGTCCATTTGTTGAAGGCGAATTTGATGTCGAAGGCCGAGACCAGCGCGGCCTCGAGCGCCTCGATGATGGCATCGGTGAAGCCCTTGGCCTTGAGTTGCCGATGATTGACGCTGGGCGCGTCCTTGAGCGTGCCGTGACCCACGGCATAGCGCGTGATCGCCTCGATCTCCGCGGCGCCATAGCCGAGCGTGCGCAAGGCCTCGGGAACGCCGCGGTTGATGATGCGGAAATAGCCGCCGCCCGCGAGCTTCTTGAACTTGACCAGCGCGAAATCAGGCTCGATTCCGGTGGTGTCGCAATCCATCACCAGGCCGATCGTGCCGGTCGGCGCCAGCACCGTGGTCTGGGCGTTGCGATAGCCATGGGTCTCGCCGAGCGCGAGCGCGGTGTCCCAGGCGCGGCGCGCCGCTTCCACCAGCGCCGGGTCGGGGCAATTGGCGGCATCGAGCGGCACCGGCGTCACTGACAAGGCTTCATAGCCCTCGGCCGCGCCATGCGCCGCGCGCCAGTGGTTGCGGATCACCCGCAGCATCGCGTCGCGATTCTTGGCGAAGCCGGGGAAGGCACCCAGTTCGCCGGCCATCTCGGCGGACGTGGCGTAGGCGACGCCGGTCGTGATCGCGGTCAAGGCGGAGCAGAGCGCGCGGCCGGCATCGCTGTCATAGGGCAGGCCAAGCGCCATGAGCAGGCCGCCGATATTGGCGTAGCCCAATCCCAGGGTGCGGAAGTCGTAGGACAACCGCGCGATTTCGCGCGACGGGAACTGCGCCATCAGCACGGAGATTTCGAGCGTCATCGTCCACAGCCGCACCGCGTGCTCGAACGCCGCCGTGTCGATGCGCCCGTTCTTGCCGCGGAAGGCCAGCAGATTGAGCGAGGCCAGGTTGCAGGCGGTGTCGTCGAGGAACATGTACTCGGAGCACGGGTTGGACGCGTTGATGCGCCCGCTCGCGGGACAGGTGTGCCACTCGTTGATGGTGGTGTCGAACTGCACGCCGGGGTCGGCACTCGCCCAGGCGGCATAGGCGATCTTTTCCCAGAGATCGCGGGCCTTCAGCGTCTTCGCCACTTTGCCGTCGGTGCGGCGGATGAGCTGCCACTCGCCGGAATCGCGCACCCGCTCGAGAAACTCATTGGTCAAGCGTACGGAATTGTTCGAGTTCTGGCCGGCGACCGTGAGATAGGCCTCGCTGTCCCAATCGGTGTCATAGGCCGGAAAATGCAGGGAGGCGTAGCCCTGCTCGGCGAATTGGATGACCCGGCGGATGTAGTTCTCCGGGATCATTGCGCGCCGCGCCGCCCGGATCGCGCGCTTGAGCGCGCCATTCGCCGCCGGATCGAAGCGCCCGGCGCCGAGCGCCTTGGCCTCGTCGCTCGAAGTCGCGGCCATGATGAGGCTGAGGTGCTTCTGCGCCAGCTTCGAGCCGGCGACGAGGGCCGCGACCTTCTGCTCCTCGATCACCTTCCAGTCGATGTAGGACTCGATGTCCGGGTGGTCGATGTCGACCGTCACCATCTTAGCCGCGCGCCGTGTCGTGCCGCCGGACTTGATCGCGCCGGCCGCGCGGTCGCCGATCCTGAGGAAGCTCATCAGGCCCGAGGAGCGGCCGCCGCCCGAAAGCCGCTCGTTTTCGCCGCGCAGCTTGGAGAAGTTCGAGCCGCTGCCCGAGCCGTATTTGAAGATCCGCGCCTCGCGCACCCAGAGGTCCATGATGCCGCCCTCGTTGACGAGGTCGTCGGCGACGGATTGGATGAAGCAGGCGTGCGGCTGCGGATGTTCGTAGGCGCTCTCGGATGCCTTCAGCTCGCCGCTCTTGTAATCGACATGGAAGTGACCTTGCGCCGGGCCGTCGATGCCATAGGCCCAATGGAGGCCGGTGTTGAACCATTGCGGCGAATTCGGCGCCGCCATCTGGCGGCACAGCATGTAGCGCATCTCGTCGTAATAGGCGCGCGCATCGGCCTCGCTGTCGAAATAGCCGCCCTTCCAACCCCAATAGGTCCAAGTGCCGGCGAGACGGTGAAAGATCTGCTTGGCGCTGCGCTCCGATTCCGTGCGCTTGGCCGGCGGCAGCTTCTCGAGCGCGGTCTCGTCCGGGACGCGCCGCCACAACCAGTCGGGAACATCGGCCTCCGGCATCGGCACGAGTTTCGCCGGCACGCCCGCCTTGCGGAAATATTTCTGGGCGAGGATGTCGCACGCCACCTGGCTCCAGTCGGCGGGCACTTCGATGTCGGCGAGATGGAAGACGCGCGAGCCGTCGGGGTTGCGAATCTCGCTCGTCGTCGATCGAAAGGAGATGCCTCGATAGGCTTCGTCCCCAGCCCCGGTGAACTTACGCTCGATGCGCATAGTGGCCCCCGCCAACCTCAACATTCCCCCGGGCGCTGCCCGCTTACCGCGGCCGGTCACACGGCCACAGGATCTAGGGGGTAACGCTCTGTCGAGGGGCGAGATGTTGACTCAAACCGCAGCGCCCGGCAACTAGATTTTGTGAAATTTTTTTGCGATCCTCACAATATGTTGATTTCCGCCAATTTGGCCCTGTGCCGGCGGGGAGCGGCGTTGTCGCCGCCGCGACGAGGCGTTGGAACGGCACGCGTTCGCTCGCTGCCGCCGGTGCGGCGATGTCCGGAGAGCGGTGCAGTGGCGTGCAGCCTTCGCGTCGAATCGCGGCGCGCAATTGGTCGCGCCGCCACCGGCGAGCGCAGCCCACAGGACTTTACGACCGCGGCACGCCCTGCCATAGTTCGCCCGCTTTTTCCTCTAGCCAACGCGACAACGCTGCCGTGCGCAGGCGCGGATCGGCGGACGGAGCAACGCGCATGACCATTGGCACCCGACTGTTCACCTGGCTCAAGGGCGAGCTTGTGGGCACCGACAGCGAGGGCAATCGGTATTACCGGGAGAAGAGCCACCGGCCGCTTCTCCGTGGCGGCGGGCGGGCGAGCCGCGTGCGCCGCTGGGTCATCTATAAGGGCGAGGCCGAGCCATCGCGGGTCCCGCCGGAATGGCATGCCTGGCTGCATCACACCATCGACGAAGTGCCCAAGGATGCCGAGCGCCTGCGTTATCCCTGGCAGAAAGAGCATCAGCCGAACCTGACGGGGACGCCGCAGGCCTATCGCCCGCCCGGCTCGGTGTTGCGCGGCGGCGAACGGCCCCGCGCCACAGGCGATTACGAGGCTTGGATTCCGGATTGAGGATGAGCAATGAAACGCAACGCCGTCGAGACCGTCATGGGCGCGGTCGTCCTGGTGGTTGCCGCGCTGTTCTTGTTTTTCGCCTACACCACGAGCACAGTGCGCGCGGTCAGCGGCTATGAGGTCAGCGCGGCCTTCACCCGCGTGAACGGATTGCGCGACGGCGGCGACGTGCGCATCAGCGGCATCAAGGTCGGCTCGGTCATCTCCCAGGAACTCGATCCCAAGACCTATTTGGCCGTGGTGAAAATGAGCGTCGATCCCGCGGTCAAGCTGCCGGTGGACACCGTCGCGCAAATCGCGTCGACCGGGCTGCTCGGCGACAATTATGTCTCGCTCGAGCCCGGCAATGAGGAGGAGATGATCAAGCCCGGCGGCCAGATCGAGCACACCGAGCCCGCGATGAATCTCGAATCCCTCATCGGCCAATACATCTTCAGCCAGCAAAGTCAGCAGAAGAAGCCGGAGGGGGGCGCCGCGCCCAATGCGCCGAAATAGCCAAGCCCAGCGCTGGGACCCCGAACGCTATCGCCGCAACGCCGCCTTCGTGCCGGTGCTCGGTCAGGCGGCGCTGGAGCTTCTGGCGCCCGCACCGGGCGAGCGCATTCTCGATCTCGGCTGCGGCGACGGCGCGCTCACCGCACTGATCGCCGAGCGCGCCTCGGTTCTCGGCGTCGATGCCAGCGCCGAGCAAGTGGCGGCGGCCCGAGCCCGCGGGCTCGAGGCCGAAATCCTCGACGGTGCGTGCCTGTGCTTCACGGCAGAATTCGATGCCGTTTTCAGCAATGCGGCGCTGCATTGGATGCGCGATGCCGATGCAGTGATCGACGGTGTCTGGCGGGCGCTCAAACCGGGCGGGCGCTTCGTCGCGGAATGCGGCGGCGCTGGCAATGTCGCGCAGATTCGTGCGGCTCTCCTCGCGGCGCTGGCGCGGCGCGGCCTCGACGGCAGCGTCGCAGATCCCTGGTACTTCCCGGCACCCGAGGAGTACCGCGCGCGGCTCGTCGCCCGCGGCTTCCGGGTGCTGCGCTTGGACTTGATCCCGCGGCCGACGCGGCTGCCGGGGCGGTTGGGGGACTGGCTCGACGCTTTCGCCGAGAGCTTTCTCGCGCTCCTGCCGCCGGGCGAGCGCGATCCTTTCAACAATTCGATCGAACAAGCACTTGCAGATCGTCTTTGCGATGCCGATGGAATCTGGACGGTCGATTACGTGCGGCTGCGCTTTGCCGCGCTGAAGCCGGACGAGGCGGAATGAGCCAGGGTCCGAAGTTGCCGATCTGGCGCACGCCCCAAGGCGAGCCGGTATCGTGCGTTGAAAAGATCAAGGTTCTCAATGAGAATCTGGAGGAAATTCGTGTCATGGCTGAGGAAGCGCTGGCCGACGCGGTGCTGATGGGCTGCGACGAGGCGCAGTTCCGCAAGGTTCTCAACGATCTGATAGAAGCTATTGTTAATCCATACAAAAAGGACGAAGGTTGAAGTCGCTCCTGAGGTTTGCCGGAGCGGCCTGCCTGCTCGCCGCGCTGCCGGCCTCGGCCGAGACGGCGGCGGTGCTCCAGGGCCTCGACAAGACCACGGCGCGGGTCTCTAAATTCGACGCGCCGGTCGATCAGACCGTGCGCTTCGGCACGCTCCGCATCACCGTGAAGGCCTGCGTCAAGCGGCCGCCGGAAGAGCCGCCGGAGACCGCTGCATTCTTAATGATCGACGAGGCGCGACCGGGCGCCGCTGCGCCGCAAGCGGTCTTCAGCGGCTGGATGTTCGCCTCGAGCCCGGCCATTTCCGCGCTCGAGGATCCAATCTACGACATCAACGTCCTGGATTGCAGGAGCGACACGACGGCGGCGCCGTCGAGCGGCTCGACCGGAAAATAGGCCTGCTTGGCGACCGCCCGCTCGAGTCGCCGGTGGTAGTCCGCGCGCGAGACTTCGATCGCGCCCAGCCGCTGCAGATGCACGGTGACGAACTGGGTGTCCAACAATTCGAAGCCGCCGAGCCGCAAGCGCGCCACGAGATGGGCGAGCGCCACCTTGCTCGCATCGGTCATGCGGCTGAACATGCTCTCGCCGAAGAAGGCGGCGCCCAGCGCCACGCCGTAGAGGCCGCCGGCCAGCTTGCCGTCGTGACAAACCGCGAGGCTATGGGCGTGGCCGTTGCGGTGCAGCGCCGTATAAAGCCGCACGATCTCGTCGTTGATCCAGGTGGTCGGGCGATCGGGCGCAGGCTCGGCGCAGCCGCGGATCACCGCGGGGAAATCCTGGTCGGCATGGACCGTCATGAGTTCCATGCGCAGCGTCCGGCGCAGGCGGCGCGAGAGATGGAACCCGTCGAGCGGCAGCACGCCCCGGCGCTCGGGATCGACCCAGAACAACTCGGGATCGTCGGCCGATTCGGCCATCGGAAAGATCCCGGCGGCATAAGCGCGCAGCAGCAGCGCCGGGGTGAGCGCGGTCATGACTGCGCGTGCGCGCCATGCTCAAGGAACCGCTCGAGCCAGTGCGTATCATAGTCGCCGTTGATGAAGTCCGGCGCCGCAATGAGGCGCCGGTGCAGCGCGATCGTCGTCTCGATGCCGTCGATCACGAACTCCTCGAGCGCGCGCCGCACCCGCATCAGGCATTCGTTTCGCCCGGTGCCGTGCACGATGAGCTTGGCAACCAGGCTGTCGTAGTGCGGCGGCACGGCGTAGCCCTGGTAGAGGGCGCTGTCGACGCGGACGCCGAGCCCGCCCGGCGCGTGATAGCTGGCGATGGTGCCGGGCGAGGGGGCGAAGGTCAGGGGATTTTCCGCGTTGATGCGGCATTCGAGGGCATGTCCCGTGAACGGCACGTCCTCCTGCCGATAGCCCAAGGGCGATCCGGCGGCGATGCGGATTTGCTCGCGGACGATATCGATGCCGGTCACCATCTCCGAGATGGGATGCTCGACCTGGAGCCGCGTGTTCATCTCGATGAAGAAGAATTTGCCGTCCTGGTAGAGAAACTCGAGCGTGCCGGCGCTCCGGTAGCCGAGCCGCGCCATGGCCGCGGCAGCGACGCGGCCGAGTTCGGAGCGTTCGGCGGAATTGAGCGCCGGGGACGGCGTCTCCTCCAGAAGCTTCTGGTGCTTTCGCTGAATCGAGCAGTCGCGCTCGCCCATATGGATGACGCCGCCCTGGCCGTCTGCCAGGATCTGCACTTCGATGTGCCGCGGCCGGTCGAGACAGCTCTCGATATAGACGGCGCCGTTACCGAAATAGGCCTTGGCCTCGGCTTGCGCCGCCGCCAACGCGGCCTCGAGGATGGCGCGCTCGCGCACCACGCGCATGCCGCGCCCGCCGCCGCCCGCCGCCGCCTTGATGAGCACGGGATAGCCGATGCGCTCGGCCGCCGCGCGCGCCGATGCCGCGTCCTCGACCGGCGGCGAGCCGATGATCACGGGAATGCCGAGCTCCTCGGCCGTCTGCTTGGCCCGGACCTTGTCGCCCATGAGGCGGATGTGCTCGGGCGAGGGGCCGATGAAGGCGAAGCCGTGCTCTTCGACCATGGCGGCGAAATCGGCGTTCTCCGCGAGAAAGCCGACGCCGGGGTGGATCGCCTCGGCGCCGGTGATGGTCGCGGCCGAGAGGATGGCGGGAATGTTGAGATAGCTCTCGCGCGCCGGCGGCGGGCCGATGCAGACGCTCTCGTCGGCGAGGCGGACATGCATGGCATTGGCGTCGATCGTCGAATGCACGGCGACGGTGCGGATGCCCATCTCGCGGCAGGCGCGGTGGATGCGCAGCGCGATCTCGCCGCGATTGGCGATGAGCACTTTCTCGAACATCGCGGCGCGCGCTACGCCAGCACGATGAGCGCTTGGCCGTACTCGACCGGCGCGCCGTCGGCGACCAGGATCTCGGCGATGCGGCCGGCGCGCGGCGCGTGGATCTGGTTCATCACCTTCATCGCCTCGATGATCAGCAGCACCTGGCCTTCGCGCACGCTATCGCCGAGGGCGACGAAGGGCGCGCTGCCCGGCTGCGGCGCGAGATAGGCGGTGCCGACCATCGGCGCCTTGACCGCGCCCGCGGGTTCGGGCTTGGCCGGAGCGGGCTCCAGCGCCGCTGTCGGCACGGGCGCGGCCGCCGCCGGCGCATCGCCGACGACGCGGATGCGCTGATCGCCGAGCGCGTATTCGATCTCGCGCAACCCGGTCTCGCGCAGCAGGGCCGCGAGCGTCCGCACGAGATCGGCGTCCACGGTCAAATTGCCCTTGGCCATTAAACTGCCATCACCCTGTCAGTCGCGGGAAGCGCCCTGCTCGACCAGCCGCGCCATCGCCTCGAGCGCCAGAACGTAGCCATGTGCCCCCAATCCGCAGATAACGCCCGTGGCGGCGAGGCTGACGAAGGAATGACGGCGGAACGCCTCGCGGCGATGGATGTTCGAGAGATGGACCTCGATGATCGGCAGCTCCGCGGCCTTGAGCGCGTCGTGGATGGCGAGCGAACTGTGCGTATAGCCGCCGGGATTGATGACGAGGCCGTCGGCGGTTTCCCGCGCCTCCTGGATCCAATCGATGAGCTGGCCCTCGTGGTTGGACTGGCGGAAATCAAGCGAAAGCCCCAAACCGGCCGCGCGCTCGAGGCACGCCTCCTCGATGTCCGCGAGGGTGTCCCGGCCATAGATCTCCGGCTCGCGAATGCCCAGCAAGTTCAAATTGGGTCCGTTCAGGACCAGGATCGTCGGGCCGCTCACAGCCGCGCTCTCGCTCCCCTGCGCTTCGGCGGAGAAGATGTTTATAGCACGCCGCAGCGGAGCGCGAAACGCGCGCCCGGCAGCCGCTTCTCATGCATCGTCGGCGGTGGCATGGGAAATGCCGGCGGTGCGGGCTTCGAGCTTGTTCATGGCATCCAGGAGCGCGGCGCGTTCGGCGGCGGAGAGATCGCGGAGCAGGTCGGCTTCGGTCGCGAGCACCAAGGGCACGACCTGGCGATAGACGGCGAGGCCTTTGGGCGTGAGATCGAGAATGGCGCGGCGACGGTCGCGCGGATCGGCGCGCCGCGTGATCTGGCTGTTGGCCATGAGCTTTGCCACCGCGCGGCTGACGCGCACCTTGTCCATCGCCGTGCGCTCGACGACGCTGTTGGCCGACATGGCGCCGTAGCGGCCGAGGACGGCCATCGTGCGCCACTCCGGAGCCGAGAGACGAAAGCGCAGCGCATAGACCTTCGCCACGGCCCGGGTCATGCGGTTGCTGAGCACCGAGAGGCGAAAGGGGACAAAATGCTCAAGCGCCAGCACCGGCTCATCGCGCGGCGCCGCGGCGCCCCTTGGATTTGGTTTCACTTGTAACCAAATGCCCAGGTGCTGGGCGATCCGTCAAGGGCTTTGCGGAACAGCGGGGAGATCAAAATGAGCGTCTCGCAGCAAGCGGCCGCGGCGAATTCCGACCTCTGGGACAATCCGATGGGCACGGACGGCTTCGAGTTCGTCGAATACACCGCGCCCGACGCTGCGGCGTTGGGCCGCAGCTTCGAGAGCCTGGGCTTTGCCGCGGTGGCGCGGCACCGCTCGAAGAACGTGACGCTCTACCGTCAAGGCGGCATCAACTTCATCGTCAATGCCGAGCCGCAGAGCTTCGCCCAGGCCTTCGCCCGGCTGCACGGGCCCTCGGTCTGCGCCATCGCCTTTCGCGTGCACGACGCCGGCAAGGCCTATGAGCGCGCGGTCGCGCTCGGCGCCAAGGGTGTCGCGGGCAAGGTCGGGCCGATGGAGCTCAACATTCCCGCGATCGAGGGCATCGGCGGCAGCCTCGTCTATCTCGTCGACCGCTATGGCGAGCATAGCATCTACGATGTCGATTTCGTGGCGCCGGCGGGCGCGGCAGCGGAAGCTGGCGCCGGGCTCCTCGGCATCGACCATTTGACGCATAACGTCCATCGCGGCCGCATGGACGAATGGGCGCGCTTCTACGAGACGCTCTTCGGCTTCCGCGAGATCCGCTATTTCGACATCGAGGGCAAGCTCACCGGCCTCAAATCGAAGGCGATGACCAGCCCCTGCGGCAAGATCCGCATTCCCATCAACGAGAGCGCCGACGACAAATCGCAGATCGCCGAATATCTTGCGGCCTATCACGGCGAGGGCATCCAGCACATCGCCTTGGCCTCGCGCGACATCTACGCCGCGGTCGAGACGTTGCGCGGGCGCGGCGTCGGGTTCTTGGATGTTCCCGACACTTATTACGAACAGGTCGAGGCGCGGCTGCCCGGCCATGGCGAGGATCTGGCGCGGCTCAAGCGCGACCGCATCCTGATCGACGGCGCGCCGGCCAACGGCGGCGGCCTGCTGCTGCAGATCTTCACCGCGAACATGATCGGCCCGATCTTTTTCGAGCTCATCGAGCGCAAGGGCAATGAAGGCTTCGGCGAGGGCAATTTCCGCGCTCTCTTCGAATCGATCGAGCTCGACCAGATGCGGCGCGGCGTGCTCGGGCCGGGCAAGGCTTGACGCAAAGCCTGCGGCGGGGAGACTGGGGACCCGATTCGGGGTTCCCGAGGAAGGTCCGCGCCATGAAGCTCTATGGCTATTTCCGCTCCTCCGCCGCCTTCCGCGTCCGCATCGCGCTCAATCTCAAGGGCATCACCTACGAGCAGACCTCGATCCATCTGCGCAAGAACGAGCAGCGCAACGCGGACTACCTCGCGCTCAATCCGCAGGGGCTGGTGCCGGCGCTCGATGACAACGGCAAGATCCTGACGCAGTCCTTGGCCATCATCGAGTATCTCGAAGAGACCCATCCGAAGCCCGCGCTCTTGCCCGGCGATGCCGCGGCGCGGGCGCGGGTGCGTTCACTCGCCGAGGCGGTCGCCTGCGACATTCACCCGATCGACAATCTGCGCGTGCTGCGCTACCTCGCCAAGCCCCTGGGCCATGACGAGAAGACGGTCGAGGCCTGGTTCAACCACTGGATCAAGACCGGATTCGACGGCATCGAACGCATCCTCGCCGGTGACGGCAAGGCCGGCAAATTCTGCCACGGCGACATGCCGACCGTCGCCGACATCTGTCTCGTGCCGCAGGTCTTCAACGCCCGCCGTTATCCGAGCTTCGACATGACGCCTTATCCGGCGATCCAGGGGATCTTCGGCAATTGCATGAAGCTCGATGCCTTCGATCGCGCCCAGCCGGACAAGCAGCCGGACGCGGAATAGCGAGGCAGCGGAGGCACGGACTGAAAACGGTCAGGCGGCCTTGCGCTTGGCCGCGGGCTTGCCCTCGACCACGCCGACGATGTCGCTCTCCTTCATGATCATCAGCTCTTCGCCGTCGATCTTCACCTCGGTGCCCGACATTTGCCGAGGAGCACGCGGTCGCCGACATTGACGTCAAGCGGATGAAGCTTGCCGTCCTCGCCGCGCAGGCCCGGACCGGCCGCGATGATCTCGCCCTCCATCGGTTTCTCCTTGGCCGTATCGGGGACGATGATGCCGCCGGAGCTCTTCGCATCCTGCTCGATGCGGCGCGCCAGGACGCGGTCATGCAAGGGGCGGAAGTTCGAGGAACCCTCTCCGGGTGCGCGGGCACGATCGGCCGCTGCCACTCCGACAGAGCGAGTGCGTTGGAAATGCAAGAGATTGCGGTGTTGGCGGGATGGTGGGCGCGGTAAGGATTGAACTTACGACCCCCGCGGTGTGAACACGGTGCTCTCCCACTGAGCTACGCGCCCGCCCCCGCGGATTTAGGCGGCAGCCGGGTGGGCTGTCAAGGCAGCGGGCGGCGCCGGCGCAGGGTGCAATCTTCGTTCATAACTCGTTACTTCATCTGGGATATGCTGCTATGGCAGGTTTGCCAGGCCGGTTCCCCCATTGCATAGTCCGGAAATGAGTTCGCCGTCGCTCGCCGCCATCATCCTTGCCGCCGGCAAGGGCACGCGGATGCGTTCGCTTCTGCCCAAGGTGCTCCACCCGATCGCCCAGAGGCCGATGATCGGCCACGTCCTGGCCGCGCTCGGGCCGCTCGCGCCCGAGCGGATCGTGGTGGTCGTCGGCCCCGGGATGGAAGAGGTTGCCGCAGCGGTCTGCCCGGCCGAGACTGCAGTGCAGAGCGAGGCCTTGGGCACCGCCCATGCCGTTCTCGCCGCCCGCCATGCGCTGGCCGGCTTCGCGGGTGATGTGCTGGTGC
>DATNIY010000004.1:0-54004 GCA_035604195.1 Allostellaceae bacterium | reverse complement strand
CCGCCGCGGCATCGCCGGCGGCGGCGCGCGCGACGAGCGTTCTGGGCTCCGCCGCCTCGCCGGCCGCCGCCCGATGGGCCGCCGCGAGGCCCGGTCCCGACAGGAAGGACTCGATGCAGCCGTGCTTGCCGCAATAGCAGGGCGGGCCGGGGCGCTCGTCGTCTTCCGGCCAGGGCAGCGGCGAATGGCCCCATTCGCCGGCGATCGCGTTGACCCCGGTAACGATGCTGCCGTCGACGACGATGCCGCCGCCGACGCCGGTGCCGAGGATGACGCCGAACACCACGCGCGCGCCGCGCGCTGCGCCGTCGATCGCCTCGGACAGCGCGAAGCAGTTGGCGTCATTGGCAAAACGCAGCGGCCGGTCGAGCGCCGCCATGAGATCGCGGTCGAAGGGGCGGCCGTTGAGGCAGGTCGAGTTGGCGTTCTTGACGAGTCCGGTCGCCGGCGAGAGCGCCCCGGGCATGCCGATGCCGATTGCGGCGATTCGCCCCAGGCGCTTTTCGATGTCGAGCACGAGATCGCGCACCGCGGCGATCGTGGCGCTATAATCGCCGGCGGGCGTCGCCACCCGGCGGCGCAGCCGAATCGCACCGTCGCGGTCAAGCGCGGCGGCCTCGATCTTGCTCCCGCCGATGTCGACCCCGATGCGCATCGCATCTAGCGATAACGGATTGTTAACTTAAAGCAATATATCAGTTATCGACCGCGGCTCCGCAGGACTCGCCTTGCGCTCGCGTCCGGCGCGGAACGGGCATCGGGTTCTTAACGTTTCTGGCCTTACCATGAGTCTCGTGCCACCTACGCAAACGTCAGCATTTCGAAGCAAGGATCTCGCAATGGGCAAGCGGGTTCTCATCGTCGAGGACAACGACCTCAACATGAAGCTCTTCCACGATCTGCTGGAGGCGCACGGCTACGAGACGCTCCAGACCAAGGACGGCATGGAGGCGCTGCGGCTGGCGCGCCAACACCGTCCCGATCTCATCCTCATGGACATTCAACTGCCGGAGGTCTCAGGCCTCGAAGTGACGAAGTGGATCAAAGAGGACGACGAGCTCAAGTCCATCCCGATCATCGCGGTGACGGCCTTCGCGATGAAGGGCGACGAAGAGAAGATCCGCGAGGGCGGCTGCGAGGCCTATATCGCCAAGCCGATCTCCGTCGTGAGTTTTCTCCAGACCGTCGAACGCTTTCTGAGTTGAGGACAAGCGATGTCGGCACGCATCCTGGTCGTCGATGACATCGAAATGAATGTGAGGCTGCTCGAGGCCAAGCTCTCGAGCGAATACTTCAACGTGCTGACCGCCAATGACGGCGAGACCGCGCTCGGCATCGCGCGCGAGCAGCTGCCGGACATCATTCTTCTCGACGTGATGATGCCGAAGCTCGATGGGTTCGAAGTGTGCCGGCGCCTCAAGGCGGACCAACGCACCGCCGACATTCCGGTGGTGATGGTGACGGCGCTCTCGGAACCGAGCGACCGCGTGCGCGGCCTCGAGGCCGGCGCCGACGACTTCCTGACCAAGCCGGTGAACGACACCGCGCTCTTCGCCCGCGTCCGCTCCCTCGTCCGGCTGCGCCGCATGATGGACGAGTGGCGCCATCGCGAGGACATCTACGGGCGCTTCAACGCGCTCATGGAGAAGAACCAGCCGGCGGAAGTGCAGGGCCCGGCGCGCATCTTCCTCTGGGAGGAAAGCGCCTTCGCCGCGGCCCGGCTGACCGAAATGGTGGGCCGCATGGCGAGCGAGCTGGTGCGGCCGGCGTCGCCAGAGGAGATGGTCCAGAATTGCGATCTGTCGGTCGACCTGGTCATTCTCAGCATGGCCGGCAAGGTCGATGCGCTGCGCATCGTCAGCAAGCTGCGCGCCAACGAGGCGAGCCGTCTCGTGCCGATCGTGCTGATCGGCGACCCCGAGGAGATGCCGCGCGTCGCCAAGGGTCTCGACCTCGGCGCGACCGACTACTTGCTGCGGCCCCTCGATCGCAACGAGCTGATCGCGCGGGTGCGCACGCAGGTTCGCCGCAAGCGCCTCCAGGACCGCCTGCAGGAGAATTACCAGAAGAGCTTGTCGCTGGCGCTCACCGACGGGCTCACTGGACTCTACAACCGGCGCTATCTGTCCGCGCATTTGGACGGGCTTTTGTCGCGCGTGGCCGAGGGCGCCGATGGCCCGGGGCTGCTGATCTTCGACATCGATTGGTTCAAGCGGGTCAACGACACCCACGGCCATGCCGTCGGCGACGAGGTGCTGCGCGAGGTGACCGCGCGCGTGTCGCGCCACGTGCGCGCCTTCGATCTCGTGGCCCGCTACGGCGGCGAGGAGTTTGTCGTGGTGCTGCCGGAGACGCCGCTCAACGTGGCGATCACGGTCGGCGAGCGCTTGCGCTCGGTGATCGCCGATAGGCCCATCGTGATCGCCGACCCGCCGGTGTCGTTGCAGATCACGATCAGCGTCGGGGTCGCGATGACCCGCGATGCCGGAGAGACCGCGGCCTCGCTCTTGAGCCGCGCCGACGAGGCGCTTTACGCCGCGAAGTCGCGCGGGCGGAATTGCGTCGTCGCCTGCTCGAGCGACGCGCCCGCGCAGGCCAAGGCCGGCGTGGTGGCGTAAGCCCGCTCCGCCGCGCGCATGCCGGCGGTTCGGTCGGCGTCTTATTTGATCTTCGATTCCTTGAAGACGACGTGCTTGCGCGCGACCGGGTCGTATTTCTTGAGCTCGAGCTTTTCGGTCTTGCTGCGCGGGTTCTTCCGGGTGACGTAGTAGTATCCCGTGTCGGCGCTGCTGACGAGCTTGATCAGGACGGTGTTGGTCTTGGCCATGGACGTGACCCGGTCGGTTCGGGGCGCTAGCGTCGGACAATAGCGCGGGTCCAGGCGCTGTCAAGCCGGAGCGCTCTTCCGCCACCCGCCAAAGGGCAAGGGAATCAGGGGAATTGCCAGACGACTCCCCGATTTATACCATCCACCCGAGACCCGCGGCGGGTCGCCGGCGCGGGCGAGGACGGGCGTGACGGATTTCTCCGGCTTCCGCAGCATCATCTGCGGCATCGACGAACTCGAGGGGCACGCGGCCGCGGGAGTGACGCACGTGCTCTCGATCCTCGATCCCGGCTGGCCGGAGCCCGCCGCCTTCGGCGCCTTCGGCGCGCATCGGCGGCTCGATCTGCGCTTCCACGACATCATCGAGGAGCTGCCCGACCAACGCGCCGTCGCTCGGCAGGACATCGCGGCGCTCTTGGGCTTCGGCCGCGCGCTCGCGGCGGCGCCGGGCGCCCATCTTCTCGTCCATTGCCAGGCCGGCATCTCGCGCTCGACCGCGGCGCTCGCCCTCATCCTGATTCAGGCTTGGCCCGAACGCCCCGCCGCCGCAGCGGTCGCGGAGATCGCGCGCTTGCGGCCCCGGGCGTGGCCCAATTTGCGCATGATCGAGCTCGGCGACGAATTCCTCGGGCTCGATGGCGGGCTCGTCGCGGCGGTGGTGGCGCATTATCGCCGGAGGCTCGAGCGCCGGCCCGAGCTCGCGCTCGTCGCCGCCGGACTCGGCCGCCAGCGCGAAGTCGACCGCGCCCGCGCCGCGGATTAGCCGTCGACAATCGCCGCCGGGCCAGCGAGGGAACTCGCCGCCAGCGCGGCGCACACCGCCTCGGGCCGGTCGAAATCGATGCGGGGATGGCGAAACGGGACCCACTGATAGCGCTGGTAGAAGAGCCTTCCGGCATGCGGCGGGCGCGTGTAGTCATAGCGCGCGATCGGCCGGCGGCTCTCGACGGCGACGCCGATATGGCGGAGATTGCCGCGCTCCGAGCGGTAGAGGGCGAGGAGTTCGCTCTTCCAGCGCGCTTCTTCCACCGTGAGCGTCAGCACCTCTTCCTCGCCCTGCGGCGCGAAGAAGCGCTGCGTTTCGACACGGCCGCCGGCAAAGCTATAGGCGGCGAACTCCCAAAGCGGCAGGCGCCCGGCGTGGCGCGCCGCCAGGAAGTTGGCGACATCGTGATCCTGATGCGCGCCCTCCCAGGCCGGCGCCCACAATTCGGTGACGCGCTCGGCGGCGAGCGTGCCCGCGATGAGTTCATGCGCTTCGGCGAGGTGGCCCTTGAGGCGGCGCGATGGCCAGTCGGTGAAGCCAACGGGTTCGATCCCGAGCCGCCTGGCGACCGCGAGCGCTTCGGCGCGGCGCCGGGCAACGCGCCTGTCGTAGGTTGTGCGCCGCCACGGCCACAGCGCTTCGCGCGCCGGCACGCCGGTGGTGAGATAGAGCCCCAACACGCGCGCGCCGGATTCGGCGGCGCGCCTGATGGCGAGCGCGCAACAGACGACTTCGTCGTCGGGATGCGGAACGAGAACCAGAATGCGCGCAACCTTCATGCGGCGCGGCGGCGCAGTCCCGCCGCCTGGCGCCAGCGTGGCAGCAGATCCTCGGCCAGCACCTCGCCCCAGTCCGGCAGCGCGCGCTCGGCATAGCGCCGCGCCGCGCGCCCCATCCGTTCGCGCCGCGCCGGTTGGGCGGCAAGCACGGCCATGGCATCGGCCCAGAGTCCGGGCTCGCGCGTCGGCAGCACGAAGCCGGTCTCGCCGTCGATGACGGCGCGACCCATGCCGCTTTCCGCCGCGACCAGCACCGGCACGCCCGAGGCCAGCGCCTCGAGCGTCACATTGGCGAGTTCCTCGACGCGCGAGCTCAGCGCGAAGACATCGGCCGAAGCATGGAGCCGCGCGACATGGGCGGGATCGACGGTTCCCGGACAGGTCGCCCGCGCTCCCAGCCGTTGCCGCACCGTCTCGCGCAGATCGCCGTCGCCGGCCCAAACGAGATGCGCATCGACGCCGCGCGCCGCCAGCGCCGCGACAGCGTCGACCAGAAACAGGACGTTCTTGCCGTGATTGATCCGCCCGGCCGAGAAGATCACCAGGCGCTCGCGCGGCACGCCGTGCGCTGCGGCGAGCCAGGCCCGGTCGCGCTTTTCCGGATTGAAGAAGGCGCGATCGATGCCGCGGCGCAGGATGCCCGCCCGGCCGCCGAGCTCCGCCATCGCCGCGTCGCGCTGCTCGGGCCGCGAGAACAGCGCGAAGGCGCAACGCTGCTGATAGGCGGCGAGCTGGCGCAGCATCCGGCGCTCGATCCGTTCGTCGACGCCGAGCCGCTCGATCAGCAGGCGGCGGGCGCCGCCGCGGCCGACCAGGCGCTCCACCGTTTGCGCGGTGAAGAGACGGGCGTATTCCGGGGTGTTGGTATGGATGGAGTTGACGAGCGGGATGCCCAATCGCCGGGCAACGCGCAGCGCCGTCCTGGCGTAAGCGAAATAGGCGTCGGTCGTGTGGATCAAATCGTAGCGGGGAAGCTTCTGCGCGAGGCGCGAGTGCCACGGCGCGAGATCGGTATGGTCGGGCACATGCGACAGGAAGCCGAGCCGGGCGGTGCTGAAGACCGGCGGCTCGATCACATAGCGGACGCTCTTGCCGAGCGGCCGCACCTCGCGCGCCGGGCCGGAGAAATGCACGGTGAGGTCGAGTTGGTCGGCGAAGCGGCCGGCGGCGGTGGCGAGCCGCTCCCAGCATTTGACGTGGCCGCCGGCACAGGGGCTCCAGGCGAGGTCGACCAGGACCGCCACTCGCAGTCGGCGACGGACCTCATCGACGCACGGGGGCTCGACGAAGGCTAATGCGCGTGCATCCACGGGTGGCATCCTTCGCGTCGCGAAACGCTATTTTCGGGATGAGCGTGGTGCGAGACCGTATCAACGGCGCGCTCAACGCCCGGAAAGAGCGCCGCCACAAGGAAGTGATCGGCCATCTGATCCACACCTATGGTATAGGCGTCGGTGCGGAGTCGCATCCCCCTCGGATGGCTATCGTGCAATTTTCAAATTAGGGCACTAACCAAAATTCACTATGGCTCAGGAAACCGCGGCCGCGGCCGCCGCTGAGACCACGCGATGGAGGCGTCGCCATGCCGATGGCGCAGGGACGGTTGCTCGTAGAGACCACGGGCCAGGGACTTTACGAGGTGACTTCCGAGGTCGCCCGCTGGACCGCGGGTCAGGGGATGAGGCAGGGCTTGTTGACCCTCTTCATCCGGCACAGCTCGGCCTCGCTGCTCATTCAGGAGAATGCGGCGCCGGCGGTGCGGGACGACCTCGCCAGCTTCTTCCGCGCTCTCGTGCCCGAGCATGGCCGCTATCGCCACGACGACGAAGGGCCGGACGACATGCCCGGCCATATCCGCAGCGCCCTCTTGCCGACTCAACTCTCGATCCCCGTGGCCGAGGGCAGAATGCTGCTCGGCACTTGGCAGGGGATCTACGTCTTCGAGCATCGCCACGCCCCGCATCGGCGGGAGCTGGTCCTGCATTGCGTGGGGGAGTAGGCCCGCCACGAAATCCACCGCATATGACGCGTCGCTCTTGAACTGTATTACTTCCGAGCATCAAAGGAAAGGCGTGGCAGGCGCGAGGATTATTCCAGTATTTTATTGACCATTTGGCACGAACGCTCTACGAATTCTCCAACGATAAAACTTGCGCGTTGGGGGAAGGCACAATGAAGGGCGACAATCGCCACCGAACCAAGCGTTGACGAGAATTGACTGTAGGAAGTGCGGGCGCATTGCTCCCGCGGCCTGCGGATTCGTCGACACCCTCGCTTGGTCGGTATCATGGATTCTTTCTCCTCGTCCGCACTTATTCTCGCCCTGCCGCTTGATTATCTGTTGGGTGTGATCATCGCCGCGGCTTCGATCGGCTATTTGGTGACGGCGATTTTCGTCGTGGCGCGCTGGCGCATACCCGCTAACCCAGCTATCGGCCATGCTCCGCCGGTCACGGTGCTGAAACCGCTGTGCGGCGCCGAACCCAAGCTCTACGAGTGCCTGCGCTCGTTCTGCGAGCAGGACTATCCGGAGCTACAGGTGGTCTTCGGCGTCGCCGATGCCTCGGACGGCGCGATCCCGGTCGTCCGGCGCCTGATCGCCGAGTTTCCGGAGCGCGATCTGAGCCTGGTCATCGACGGCGCGCAGCACGGGACCAACCGCAAGGTCAGCAACCTCGTCAATATGGACCGCGGCGCCAAACACGACATCGTCATCGTGTCCGACAGCGATACCTGCGTCGGCCGCGACTGCGTCGCTACGGTCGTGGCTCCGTTCGCCGAGCCTGCCACCGGCGCCGTCACCTGTCTCTACCGCGGCGCCTCGGTCGGGGGCGTCGTCTCCGACATGGGCGCGCTCTTCATCAACGACTGGTTTCTTGCTTCGGCGGCGGTGGATGCGGGCATGCGCGAGGTGGCCTATTGCTTCGGCCCGGTCACGGCGGTGCGGCGCGATGCGCTCGCGGCGATCGGCGGCTTCGGCGCGCTGGCCGGCCATTTGGCCGACGACTTCCTGCTCGGGCGCCTCATCGACTGCGCCGGCTACCGGGTGCGGCTCGCCGCATATCTCGTCGATATCGTCGTCGCCGAGAACGTCCGCTCGCTCATCCGCCACGAGTTGCGCTGGGCGCGAACCGTGCGCACGGTCAAGCCGGGCGAGCATTTTCTTGCCGGCGTGATGCAACCCTTGCCGCTCATCGCGTTGCTGCTGCTGCCGCATCCGGGGCTCGGCGGCGGGATCGTCGTCGCCGCGGCGGTGCTGCTCAGGATCGTGCTCCATCATCTCGTGCGCGCGCGCTTCCGCATTCCCGCTCCGCCGCGTCCGTGGCTGGTGCCGCTGAGGGAGTGCCTGTGCTTCGCCATCTGGGCGGCAAGCTTCCTCGGCAGCACCGTGCGCTGGCGGCAATGCGACTTCCTGATCGGCCGCGGCGGCAGGCTCATCCCGCTCCACGCCATGCCGGAAGGGACCGGTGCCGCGTCGTGAAGCGGCTCATCGTCACCGCCGACGATTTCGGCTTGGCCGTTGCCGTCAACGAGGCGGTCGAGCATGCCCATCGCCGCGGCATCTTGTCCGCGGCCAGTCTGATGGTGACGGCGGCGGCGGCCGACGATGCGGTTGCGCGGGCGCGGCGGCTGCCGCGGCTCGGGGTCGGCCTCCATCTCGTGCTCGTGGACGGCACGCCCTGCCTGCCGCCGGAGCAGGTTCCCGACCTCGTCGGTCCCGACGGCCGGTTCTCGCAGAATCTCATTAGCATTGGCGTCACGATCTTCTGCCGGGCCGCGGCGCGCCGTCAGGTCGAGGCCGAGATGCGGGCGCAGCTCGAGGCGTTCCGGCGCACCGGCCTGCGCTTCGACCATGTCAATGCGCATCATCATTTCCACCTGCACCCGGTGGTGCGGCAGCTCCTGCTGCGGTTGGCGCCGGAATACGGCATTCGCGCGGTCCGCGTGCCTTACGAGCCGCCCATCCTGGCTTGGCGCGCAACCGGCGATCGGCTGTTGCCGCGGCTCTTCACTTGGCTCTTGCAGGCGCGGCGGACGCGTGGCTTGCGGCGGCGGCTCGACGCCGCCGGCATCGCCAGCAACGATTGGATCCTTGGGCTCAGCGACAGCGGCGTCATGCGCAAGGAGCGCGTGCGCGGCTATGTCACCCATCTGCCCGAGGGCGTGTCGGAGCTCTATGTCCATGCCGCGACCGGGCGCTGGGCCGGACCCGGCGCATGGCCGGCGGACTATGACGGCCGCGGCGAGTTCGAGGCCCTGACCGATCCCGATGTCCGCGCGGCGCTCGCGGCGCAGGGCATCGAGGCGACCTCCTTCGCCGGCATTCTCGAGGCGGCGGCATGAGAGCGGGGGTCACCATCCTGGCGGTGCTCGGCGTGATGACGGGGGCGCTGCTGGTGACCTGGCATGGCGTGGCCGCCGTCGGCGCGGCCTTGCAGCTCGCCGGCTGGAGCGGACTCGCTGCGATCTCGCTCTTCCATTTCGCGCCGCTCGCGCTGTGCGCTCTTGCCTGGCGCATGCTGATGCGCCGGCCGCGCGCCGGCGCGATCGACTTCGTCTGGTTCCGCTGGCTGCGCGATACCGGCGGCGAGATGCTCGGCATGGTGCCCGCGGTCGGCGAGGTGATCAGCATTCGCGCCATGGTCGGGCGCGGCACCGAACTCAGCCTGGCCGCGGCATCGACCGTGGTCGATCTCACCGTGGAGATCTGCGCGCAGCTCGTCTTCACTTTGCTTGGGCTGGGCATCCTGTTGGTGCAGCGGCCGGTCGATTGGCTCGTCCGTTGCGCGTCGGTGGGCGCCCTGGTGCTTGCGGCGCTCGTCCTCGGCTTCGCGCTGGCGCAGCGCCTCGGGCTCTTTCATGCGCTCGAGCGCATCACTTTACGGCTGGCCGCAACGCAAGGCTGGTCGGCGCTCGGCGCGCTCGCCGGTCTGCACCAACACATCCGCGGCATCTATGACGACCGTGGCGCGGTCGGGCGGGCCATGGCGCTCCACTGCCTCGCCTGGATCGTGGGCATCGGCGAAGCCGGGATCGCTCTTGCCTTGATGGGCGTGCCGGTCGGCATCGCCACTCTAATCGTTCTCGAAAGTCTGACTTATGCGTTGCGCAGCGCCGCCTTCTTCGTTCCTGCCGCGGCCGGGGTCCAGGAAGGCGGCTACGTCCTACTCGGCGCGGCGCTCGGCATCGGTCCCGAGTTCGCGCTCGCGCTGTCGCTCTTGAAGCGCGGGCGCGAACTCGTCCTCGGCCTCGCCGCTCTTGCGCTCTGGCAGTGGCTCGAGGGGCGGAGTCTGTGGCGGCGTCGGCCATTGGCTCGGCGCCGAAAATCAATCCAGCGCGCCGATCGGTAGCTCAGGAGCCGGGCGCGAGCGTCGCCAGATAATCGATGATGGCGTGGCGCTCCTCGGCGCTCTTGACGCCGACGAACAGCATCTTGTTGTTGGGAATGAAAGCGCGCGGATTGGCGAGGTATTTGTCGAGCGATTTCGCGTCCCAGGTGATGTCGGCATGCTGCATCGCCGGAGAATAGCTGTAGTTGTCGAGACTGCCCGCCTTGCGGCCGATGACGCCGGCGAGCGAGGGACAAAGCTTGTTCTTGCGCGGCTCGGTATCGTGGCAAACCGAGCAATATTTCCGGAAAAGCTGCGCGCCGTCGGCTGCCTCGGCCGTGCCCGCTCCTGCCGTCGCAAGCGTCCACAGACAAAGCCCGGCCAATGCGCACGCCGCAGATTTCATTCCGAATGCTCCCGAGAGATTTCTCCCGCGCGGCGCTCCGGCGCCCGATTATGCCGCCGAAACCACACCCGCCCGTCCCGCCCCCGACGGGGAGCGACGGGCGGGCCGCTCATTCAGAGCGTTATGTTGATGTTCTTCATCTGGGTGAAGGACAACAGTTCATCGATCGATTCCTCGCGGCCGATGCCGGATTGCTTGTACCCGCCGAAGGGCACGCCGAGGAAGTGGGCGCCTGAATTGTTGACCCAGATGAATCCGGATTCGAGCCGGCTCGCGGCGCGGTGGGCGTTGGCGAGGCTCGAGGTGTAAATCGAGCCGGTCAGGCCGTATTCGACGCTGTTGACCTGCTCGAACATCTCTTCTTCATCGCGCCATTTGATGACCGAGAGGACGGGGCCGAAGATCTCCTCCTTGGCGATGCGCATGGCCATCGTCACATCGGCGAAGATCGTCGGCTCGACGAAGAATCCCTTGGCGAGCCGCGGATCGTCCGGCGCCTTGCCGCCGGCGACGAGGCGCGCGCCCTCCTTCTTGCCGAGCTCGATATAGCTCATGATCTTGTCCCACTGCGCCTTGGAGACGATCGCGCCCATCGTCGTCTCCATCTCGGTGGGGATGCCCGGCTTGAAGCGCTTTGCTTCCTCGACCACGCCGGCGAGCACCTGGTCATAGACCTGCTCGTGGATGAAGAGGCGCGAGGTCGAGCCGCAGGACTGGCCGCACCAGGTGAAGTTCATGCCGGAGACCGCGCCTTTGACCGCGCGCTTCAGATCGGCGTCGGGATAGACCACCAAAGCGTTCTTGCCGCCCAATTCGAAGATCGTGTGCTTCAGCCGCTCGCCCGCGCCCTTGGCGATGGCGCGGCCCGTCGGGACGCTGCCGATGAGCGTCACCATAGGGATGAGCGGATGCGCAACCACGGCCTCGCCGCATTCCCTGCCGCCGGTGACCATGTTGAGCACGCCGGGCGGGAAGATTCCGTCGAGGAGTTCCATCATCCGATAGGCCGAAAGCGGCGCCTGCGGCGGCGGCTTCATGATCACCGTGTTGCCGGCGGCGAGCGGCGCGCCGATCTTGCCGGCGGTGAACATAAGGGGATGATTGTAAGCGGTGATGCGGGCGCAAACGCCGTAAGGCTGGCGGATGGTCATGTTGACCACGCCTTCGCCCATCGGCTGGGTGTAGCCCTTGATCTCCGTCACCAGGCCGGCGAAGTATTCGATCTGCACCGCCGCGACCCGCGCGTCGCTCAGCATTTCCTTGACCGGATTGCCGCAATTGGCGGCATCGAGCATGCCCAGCTCATCGGCATGCTCGCGCAGCGCCGCCGCGGCCTTCTTCAGCAGGGCGGCGCGATCGAGCGGCTTGGTCTTGCGCCATTCGCGGAACGCCTTGTGCGCGGCGCGCGCGGCGGCATCGACATCCTCAGCATTGGCCTCGGCCGCGCGGCCGAGGCTCGCGCCGGTGGCGGGGTTCCAGGTTTCCGAATAGCCGCCCAAGGGCTTCTGCCATTTGCCGTCGTAGTAGAGATCGCGATGCTCCGGCAGCACGCCGGCGATCTTCTTGTCCGACGTGGCGATTTGCGTGACTTGTGCCATTTCATCCTCCGCTTGATTTCGGCGTGCCCGATCTTGCTTGGTGCTCTGATCGCACGATTTGCGCCGATCTTAGCACCCTCGGCGGCCACCGCGAGGGGCATCTGCAAGGGCGCGGCAAGGGGCGTCCGGCGGCATCCGAGCCTCGCCGGCTGCGGCCCCGCGTGGTAATCTGAAAAAAAGGTCGCTGCTCGCCAAGGAGGCTCCATGTCAGGGCACGCCGGTTATGTTCCGAAAGGCGTCATTCCCGCCTGTCTCCTGCCGTTCCTCGAGGATCTCTCGATCGACGAGGCCGAGTTCCGGCGCCATTTGAGCGACGTGGCTTCGGTCGATGGTGTGTCGGCGATCACCGTCAACGCGCATGCCTCCGAGGTCGCATCCTGCGCTTTCGAAGAACAGCGCCGCGTCTTGGCCATTGCCGTGGACGAGATCGGCGGCCGCATTCCCCTCATCAACGGCGTCTATGCCGAGGGCAGCCTCGAGGCGGCGCGCATCGCGCGCATGGCGCAGGACGGCGGCGCCGCGGCGCTCCTGGTCTTTCCGCCCGGCCCATTCGCCTTGGGCCAGCGCCCGGAAATGGCGATCGCGCATTTCAAGCGCATCGCCGATGCCTCCGACCTGCCGCTCATCGCCTTTCAGTATCCGTTGCAGGGCGGCCAGGGCTATCCGCTCGAGACCTTGCTGCAGCTCGTCGCCGCGGTTCCGACGATCCGCGCCATCAAGGACTGGACGCCGACGGTGCCGCTGCACGAGCGCCATATCCGCACCTTGCAAGCTCTCGATCCGCCGGTCCATGTGCTCTCGACCAATAGCGCGTGGCTGATGAGTTCGTTGGTGCTGGGCTGCAAGGGGCTGCTGTCGGGTGCCGGCAGCGTCATCGCCGATTTGCAGGCGCGGCTCTTCCGCGCCGTGGAGGCCGGCGATCTCGGCGAGGCGAAGCGCCTCAACGACCGCATCCAGCCCATGACCGAGGCGTTCTATGCCGATCCTTTCGTCGACATGCACAACCGCATGAAGGAGGCGCTCGTTCTTCTCGGCAAGCAGAAGCGGGCGGTGGTCCGGCCGCCGCTCGTCAAGCTGCCGCAAGTGGAGATCGCGCGCATCCGTGCCGGCTTGATCGCGGCGGGGCTCTTGAGCCGAAGCGGCGC
The DNA here is from genome assembly GCA_035604195.1 of Allostellaceae bacterium. Taxonomy (GTDB): domain Bacteria; phylum Pseudomonadota; class Alphaproteobacteria; order ATCC43930; family CGMCC-115725; genus DATJLY01. The sequence goes on along the minus strand of DATNIY010000004.1, from coordinate 41,153 downwards.
GCGCAGCGCCGCCTGACTCGCCGAAGCGTCCGACGTGCGCGCAAGAGCGGCCGGGTCGGCGCGGCCCAAGGCGGCCGAAGCGAGCGCGGCGCGGCTGATGCTGCGCGTGGTCGCGCCCTTGGCCGCGGGTTTCTTTCTCAGCAACTATTACCGCTCGCTCAACGCCATTCTCTCGCCACGCCTCATTGCCGATCTCGGCCTGTCCGCGCGCGATCTCGGCCTCCTCACTTCGGTCTATTTCTTCACCGCGGCACTGGTCCAGGTGCCGCTAGGGCTGCTGATGGACCGCTACGGGCCGCGCCGCGTGCAGGGCGCGCTCATGGCGATTGCGACGCTCGGCCTCCTCATGTTCGCGCTTGGCGAAACGATGGGCGTCTTGCTGTTGGGCCGCGCGATCATGGGCGTGGGCGCGGCGGGCGCGCTGATGATCTGCTTCCAGGCGATCGTGCTATGGTTTCCCGCTTCGCGCTGGCCCTCGCTCAACGGGCTCGCCCTCACCATAGGCGGGCTGGGCGCGCTGGCGGCCTCGCTCCCCAGCGAGCTGATCCTGGGCGTGACCGACTGGCGCGGCTTGCTGCTCGGCACCGCGGTCGCGAGTTTGGCGGTGTCGGTCTGGACCTTGGCCGCGGTTCCGGACCGCCGGGCCGACGCCAAGCGCGGCAGTCTCGCCGAGCAGTTGAGCGGCCTTGCCGCCGTGCTCCGCGACCGGCTGTTCTGGCGGGTCGCGCCGATCACCGGCGCCGTCACCGGTTGCAGCCTCTCCTTTCAAGGCCTGTGGTCGGGCCCTTGGCTCAAGGATGTGGGCTTGCTCGGTTCCGCCGGCATCGCCACGAGCCTGCTCGTTCTGACGACGCTGATGACCCTGTCCTTCGCCGCCATCGGCGCGGTCGCCGACTGGCTCGGGCGGCGCGGCATTGCCCTCACCAAGATCGTCGGCATCGGCGTGCCGCTGTCGCTGCTGTGCCAGCTTCCCTTGCTGCTGCCGTCCGGCGCGGGCCGCTGGATCGTCATGGTCGGAATGGGCGCGCTCGGCAATGTCGTCACTCTCAGCTATCCCGTGCTGTCCAACCATGTTTCCCCCGCGCTCAGCGGCCGCGCCAGCACGGCGATGAATCTGGTGGTGTTCGTCAGCGCGTTTGCCGCGCAATATGCGCTGGGCGCGGTGATCGACCTGTTCCCGCCGGTCGCCCCCGGCAGCTACCCGGTGGCGGCCTATCAGGTGGCCTTCGCCGGCATGATCCTGGTGGAGACCATGGCCTGGCTCTGGTTCCTCATTCCGATGGAGAAGCGGCGATGATCCGGCCACAAGCACTCTTCGATCTCGCCGGCAAGACCGCGATCGTCACGGGATCCTCGCGCGGCATCGGCCGGGCGATCGCCGGAGCGTTGGCCGGCGCCGGCGCCAATGTCGTGATTTCGAGCCGCAACGGCACGGCGTGCGAGGAAGTCGCGGCGGCGATCCGCGCCGCGGGCGGCAGCGCCGCCGCCATTCCCTGCCACATCGGCGACAAGGCGCGGCTCGAGGCGCTGGTCGCGGGCACGCGCACCCGCTTCGGCGCGATCGACATCCTCGTTTGCAACGCCGCCGTCAACCCCTATTTCGGCCCGCTCGCGGAGATCGACAACGGCGCCTTCGACCGGGTGATCACGGGCAATGTGCGGAGCGTGCTGTGGCTCGCGGCAATGGTGCTGCCGCAAATGGCGGCGCGCAGCGACGGCGCGATTGTCATCGTTTCGAGCATCGCCGGCTTGCGCGGCAGCTTCGGCATCGGCGCCTACGGCATCTCCAAGGCGGCCGACATGCAGGTGGCGCGCAGCCTTGCCGCCGAATGGGGCAAGCACAATATCCGCGTCAACTGCCTGGCGCCCGGCGTCATCATGACCGATTTCGCGCGTGCGTTGTGGCAGGACGAGGAGCGCATGAATCGCCGCCTCGCGCGGACGCCCCTGGGCCGGATCGGCGATCCGGCCGACATCGCCGGCGCGGCGTTGCTCTTGGCCTCGCCCGCCGGGCGCTACATCACCGGGCAGACCATCGTCATCGACGGCGGCGCGATGATCGCGGAATAGCTACTCCGCGGCGGCGCGACCCTCGGGCAATAGGCCGGCACGGGCCAGCACCGCATCGAGCCGCTTGGCCAGTTCCGGCGTCGCCGGGACCATCGGCAGGCGGTGCTCCTCGTTGGGCAGCAGCCCCAGCCGCTTCATCATGTATTTCATCGGGATCGGGTTGGTGTCGTAGAAGATCGCGGCGAATAGCTCGTAGAGCTGGAAATGCAGCGCGCGCGCCTCCGCCATCTTGCCGGCGGCGGTGAGCTCATAGAGCTGCGCCACCTTGCGCGGCACGATGTTGCCGGCAGCGTTCATCATGCCGGACGCGCCCACCGCCATCATCGGGAAGGAGAGATCCTCGAGCCCGACATGGATGCGGAACTCGAAGCCCAGCCGCATCAGCAGCTCGCTGACGAAATTGAGATCGTTGAAGGCGTGCTTCAGCCCGACGAGCCGCGGCAGCCGCTCGGCGATCGCCGCCACCGTATCGACCGTGACGTTGACCGCGGCGCGGCCGGGGATGTGATAGATCATCACCGGCAGCTCGGTGCGCCGGCCGAGATCGACGTAATACTCGATGAGCCCGCGTTGCGGCGGGCGGATGAAATAAGGCGTGACGATGAGCACTGCAGCGGCGCCCGCCGCCTTCGCCGCCTCGGTGAGCTCGATGCTGTCGGCGTGGCTTTGCCCGCCGGTGGCGGCGACGACGGGAATGCGCCGCTTGGCCGCGCGCGCCGCCACTTCGACGAGGCGGATGCGCTCCGCATTGGTGAGGGTCGAGGGCTCGCCGGTCGTCCCCGTGACGACGATGCCGTGCGAGCCCTCGGCGATTTGGCGCTCGACCAGGCTTGCATAGGTCTCGTAATCGACCGCACCGTCGCGGAACGGCGTCACCAGCGGCGGATAGGAGCCGCAGAGGAAGCCGGGTTCGAGCGCGATCATCGCCTCAGCCCGCCTTCCGGTTGGTGCCGAAGCCGGCCTGCTGTCCCAGCACCGCGAGCGGCAGCTTGAGGCTCTCCTGCCACAAGATCGACTCCATGGCGATGTTGAGCGGCTGGTCTTGAATCGTCAGCTCATAGACGTAATCGTCATGCGAGGCGTGGTTATGCACCGCCCAGCCCGGCGCCGAGAGCATGAGATCGCCGGCCTTCCACTCATAGACCTTGCCCTCGACCGTCGAGCGTCCGGTGCCGTGGAAATAATAGTTGATCGCCGCCGAGCTATGGCGGTGCGGCCGGTCGACGATCTTGGGCGGCCTGATCGTCATGGTGGCGAAGAATGAGGGCGTGCAGCCATTGGTGCGGCCGGTCATGGGATTGTAGAGGAGATAGAGCCGCCGCCCGACATAGTCCTTGCCCAACGCCTCGAGCTTGTCGAGCTGCGCCTTGACCTGCTGCCACGGCCAATGCAGGGCCTTCGATTCCACCGCCGGCGGATTGATGAGCGCCTCATAGGGCATGAGATACGCGCCGTCCTCGGTGAGCTTGAAGGTGCCGTAAGGGCTGACGCGGCGCTTCTTGTCCTCCTCGGTCAGGTCCTGCTCCTTCACCGCCTCGACGGGCGGCGGGTTCTCCTCGACGAAATGCACGTTCATCATCTCGAGCAGCGCCGCGTTCGAGTAGGTGAGGCGCACGAGCAGATCCTTGCCGTCATTGCCGTGCCAATAGGCGTGCATCGACGGCGTGTTCCAGACGTCATGGAGCTTGACGTCGAAGCGCTTGCCGCCGATCACGGAATGGCCGCCGCCGCGGATCACGAAATTGACCTGGGTCGAGTTCTGCCGGTAAGGCACCGTGCGCTCGCCCGGGAGCAGCACGTCGAGCGCGACCTCGATGCCCGGCGCGAGCCCATTGCTGAGCTTATTCTCGGGATGGCGGATGAGCGAGCGCCGCCTTCCGTTGGCCGGGCGCGGCAGCGTGGCCAGGCGCTCGACTTCGGCGTCGATCGTCTCCTTGGGGATGACCACCGCGGTCCACAACTCCGGCGCGACGGGGGGCTTGCCGGTGCGGTCGTTGAAGAAGGACTGCTCGCTCATCTCTGACCTCCTGTTGCGGCCCTCTGGCTCTTGAGCCGCGGCTTGGCGCGCCGGACCGGCGGCAGCTTCCGGCCGAGCCCTTGGGCGCACGCCCGATCATAAACCCGCACGGCGAGCGACAGGTCGGAAATTCCCATGCCCATCGCCTTGAAGAGGGTAACGTCGGCATCGCCCGGGCGGGCCTGCCCGCCGGCGACGATTTTCGCCAGCGGCTCGACCCGTCGTGCCCAGAGCGCGTCATCATCGCCGAAGGCGTCGATCAGCTCGCGCGACAAGGCGCGGACCTGCGGCACGCTGTCGGCGACGATGCGGCTCGCGCGCGCGACAAGATCGGGCCCGAATTCCTGCCGCTCCGGGCTGATCGCGCCGACCGCGTTGACATGCGCCCCGCCCATGATCATGGGCGCCGCGATGACCGGGGCGCGCGCCCGGGTGACCAGGGTCACGATCGGCGCGCCTTCGACCGCCGCTTCGGCCGAGGCCGCCGGCTCGACACGAAGATCGAGCTCCTCGGCGGCGCGGGCGGCGAAAGCGGCGCGATGCTCGGGGTTGGGGCTGAAGACCCGGACGCGCTTCAGGCGCCGCACCGCCGCCACCGAAGCGAGCTGGGCGAGCGCCTGGTGGCCGCTGCCGATGAGGCCCATCTCGTCGGCCTCGGGCAGCGCCAGCCAACGCGTCGCCACGCCGCTGATGCCGCCGGTGCGGAGCTGGCCCAGCGCGAAGGCCTCGATCACCGCCTTGAGCGCGCCATCATGGCTGTCGAACAGCAGGAGAAGCGGACTGGCGCCGCCGGCATGGGCCCAACTCTTGGTGGCGGCGAAGCCGGCATCGGGAAAGACCGCGCCGATCGCATGCAAGGTATGGCCGCCCTCCCAAAGCACGTGCGTCTTTACCATGTTGAGGGCGGCGCCCGCGGCCTCGAGACGCAGGCCGGCCTCGAGCGCGGCGATCGCCTCGTCCATGTCAACGAGGCTCGCAACCTCCGCCTCGGTGATCCACAGCGGCTCCGACAGGGCTGAACTCCCGGCGTGACGGCGCGCCGCGCCGCCCGACACATTGCTTCGGCGCCGAAGCATTAATTCGACGCCGAAATATTAAACCGCCGGGCCCGCTTCCCTGTCAAGCGGCGCCGCGGTCTGGCGGGCGTCGAGATTCTGCTTCATCCGGGCGAGCACCAGCCGCAGGAAGCCGATTTCGCCCGCGCTCAAACCCTGCACCGCCGCGTCGTTCAATTCCGCGGCATAGGGCAGCAACCGACGGCGCAGGGCGCGCCCCTCTTGCGTCAGGAAGACGTGGATCTTGCGCCGGTCCCGGGCGCTGCGCCGCCGCGCGATGAAGCCGCGCCGCTCCATGTTCCTGAGCTGCTCCACCGTGGTGGGGTCCGTGGCGCCGACGCGCTGGCTCAAGTCGCGCTGCGTCAAGCCGTCCTCCTGCCAGAGCGCGCGCAGGAAATACCACATCCCCATGGGGATGTCGTAGGGCGCGAGAGAACGCTGCAGATCCCGGGCGAAGGCGCGCTGGGCGGCACGCACGAGGTAGCCGACGCTGAACTCGAGCGGATCGCTGAACTCATCGGCCTCGGCCTTCGCGGTGCGCTTCATCAGGATCGCGCCGACAAATCAGTTAGGTTCCGAAGTATAAGGGCACTGGCCCGCTGTGTCGAGGCGCGCGGCTCCGGCGCAGTGGGAGGGTCGGGATCAGCGGCCAATCGACCGCTTGCCGGGCCGCCCGCGGAGCGGATACCTTGCCTCGAACGGGCGCGTGAGAGGGGGGAGGCGACCAGTCATGAAGCTGCAATCGCAGATCGCGGCGATGGTGGGCATGGTGGCGCTGGCGGCGGTCGTCGCGTCGCCTCCCGTCGGGGCGGCCGAGCCCTACGCCATCGACGTCATCCTGGCCCAGTCCGGCCCGGGCGCGTTTCTGGGCAAGGGCGAGCAGCAGGCGCTGGAGCTTGCCGAGAAGGCGACGAATGCCGCCGGCGGAATCAAGGGAAGGTCCGTCAGCTTCGTCTTCCACGACGACCAGACCAGCCCGCAAATCGCCGTTCAGCTCGCCACCGACATCGCCGGGAAGAAGCCCGCGGTGATGCTCGGCTCTTCCCTGGTCGCGACCTGCCGCGCGGTGGCGCCGCTGATGAACAGCGGCCCGGTCGATTACTGCTTCTCGCCCGGCATTCATCCGGACGCCGGGAGCTACGTCTTCACCGCCAGCGTCTCGACGCTCGACCTCGCCAATGCCGTCATCCGCTATTTCCGCAGCGAGGGGTGGAAGCGCGTCGCGCTGATGTTCAGCACGGACGCTTCGGGTCAGGACGCGGAGAACGGCGTGAAGCAGATGCTGGCCTTGCCCGAGAACAAGGACATGCAGGTCGTCGTGACCGCGCATTTCAACACCACGGATGTCAGCGTCTCGGCGCAGCTCGAGAATGTGAAGGCCGCCAACCCGCAATGCCTCATCGCCTGGAGCACCGGGTCGCCGATCGGCACCATCTTCCGCGGCTTGGTGCAGGCCGGGATCGACATTCCGACGGCGACCACCGACGGCAACATGACCTATACGCAGATGACGCAATATGCCGCCTTCCTGCCGCGGCAGCTTTACATCCCGGCCTCGCAGTGGATCGTCACCGACCCGAAGCAACTCGCGCCGGCGGTGGCTTCAAAGAACCAGATCTTCTACAAGGCCTTTGCCGACGCCAATGCCAAGCCCGACATCGCCTCCGAGCTCGGCTGGGAGCCCGGAATGGTGCTGATCCACGCGCTGCAATCGCTCGGGCCCGACGCCACGGCCGTTCAGGTGCGCGACTTCCTGGTGCATCTTAAGGGCTTCGCCGGGGTGAACGGGATCTACGACTTCGAGAAGAGCCCGCAGCGCGGGCTCGACGTCTCCGATACCGTCGTCACCCGTTGGAGCAGCGAGGCCAAGACCTGGCGGGTCGTCAGCAAGCCGACCGGCATTCCGCTCGAGTAGGGGGCACGGCCGGGGCTCGTCACGGCGGCGGCGGCGGGAGGGGAAGCCAATCAAAGGCTTGCCGGGCCACCCGCCGAGCGAATACCTTGCCTCAAACAAATCGACCATCAGGGAGAGGAGCACCAGCCATGAGGATCGCTTCCATCATGACTTCGGCCGCGCTTGCGGCGCTGTTCGCGGCCGCGATCGGGCCAGCTCCGAGCGAGGCGGCAGAGCCCTTCGACGTAACCGTCATCCTGCCGCTGACCGGCGCTGCCGCCTTCCTGGGCAAGGGCGAGCAGCAGGCGATGCAACTGGCGGAGAAGTCGGTCAACGCGACCGGCGGCATCAAGGGCCAGCCGCTGCGCTTCGTCTTCCACGACGATGAATCGAACCCCCAGACCGGCGTCCTGCTCGTCAACCAGGTCCTCGCGGCCAAGCCGGCCGTGCTGCTCGGCTCCTCGCTCGTCGCCACCTGCCGCGCCATGGCACCGCTGATGCAGAACGGTCCGGTCGAGTATTGTTTCTCGCCGGGGATTCATCCCGAGGCCGGCAGCTATGTCTTCACCTCGAGCGTCTCGACCCTCGATCTCGCCAATGCGCTCATTCGCTATTTCCGGCTCAAGGGCTGGACGCGGATCGCCCTGATGTTCAGCACGGATGCGACCGGACAGGACGCGGAGAACGGGCTGAAGAGCATCCTCGCCTTGCCCGAGAACAAGGACATGCAGATCGTCCAGATCGCGCATTTCAACATCACCGATGTGAGCGTGTCGGCGCAGCTCGAGAATGTGAAGGCGGCCAACCCGCAGTGCTTCATCGCCTGGAGCACCGGGTCGCCGATCGCGACCATCTTCCGCGGCCTGGTGCAGGCGGGACTCGACGTGCCGACAGCGACGACCGACGGCAACATGACCTACGCGCAGATGACGCAGTATGCGGATTTTCTGCCCAAGCAGCTCTTTATCCCGGCCGCGGAATGGATCGTGACCGATCCGAATCAGCTGCCGCCCGAGGTCGCGGCGGAGCACAAGAAGTTCTACGATTCCTTCGCCGCCGCCGGCCTTAAGCCCGATATCGCCTCGGAACTCGCCTGGGACGCGTCGCTGCTGGCCGTCGAGGGGCTACGCAAACTCGGCACCTCGGCGACGGCCGCACAAATGCGCGATTTCATCGCCCACCAGGCCGATCATGTCGGGGTCAACGGCATCTACAATTACGTCAAGGTGCCGCAGCGCGGCCTCGATGTCTCGAACGCGGTGATCACGCGCTGGAGCCCGACCGCCAAGACCTGGCAGGTGGTGAGCAAGCCAACCGGCGTTCCGCTGCCCTAGCCGCGAACCACAGGGCAGGCAGGCGTGTAGGCGGGCAGCGTGGACGAGGCTATTCAAATCGTCATCGGCGGCCTGCTGCAGGGCAGCGTTTTCGCCGTCGTAGCATTGGGCTTCTCGCTGGTCTTCCGCGTCACCGGCGTCATCAACCTGTCGCAGGGCGCGTTCTGCGTCGTCGGCGCGCTCATCATGTATACGCTGCAGGTCGAGCTCGCCTGGCCGCTGCCGCTCGCCGTGGTGGGGGCGGCGCTTGGCACCGGCATCTGGGGCCTCGTTCTTGGCCAACTCACCTTCGTCTCGGGCCTGTCGCGGCTGCCGGTCAGCAGCATGCTGGTGCTGACCGCCGGGCTGCTCACGCTCATCCAGGGATTGCTGCTGGTGATCTGGGGCAGCCAGCCTTATGCGCTGCCGCCGTTTTCCGGCGAGCAGCCGGTGCTGCTGCTGGGCATCCGCGTCCCGACGCAGGGCTTCTGGGTCGCCGGGGCGACCCTCACGATCATCGTCGCGTTGTGGTATCTGCTGCAGCGCACGAATCTGGGCATGGCGCTCAGGGCTTGCGCCGAGAACCGCATGGCCGGGCGCCTGATGGGCATCGACGTGCCGCGCATGACGCTGTTGAGCTTCATCATGTCGGCGCTCATCGGCGGCATCAGCGGCATCGTCGTGGCGCCGATCACCTCGCTCGAATTCGATACCGGCGGCTTCTTCACCAATTTCGGCTTCATTGCGGTCGCGATCGGCGGGCTGGGCTCCTTCGTCGGCGCCGTGGCTGGGGGGTTGGTGATCGGCGTCGCCGAGCAGCTTGCCGCGGGCTATGTCTCGTCGCTCTTCGCCAATGCGCTCGCCCTGATCCTGTTGCTCGCGACCTTGCTATGGCGGCCCAACGGACTGTTCGCGCACGGCCCGGCGCGGCGCCAGGACGTGCGCGACGAGCAGCGCATCCATCGCGCCATCGTGCGCATCGAAGGGCGCGGCGGGATCGTCTTCGGCGTCCTCGCCATCGCTTTCGTTCTGCTGCTGCCGCTGTGGTTTTCGGACCGCGGCACGGTCAACTCGCTGGTCATCACCGGCATCCTCTTCATCAGCGTGCTCGGCCTCGACGTGCTCATGGGATTCACCGGGCAGGTCAGTCTCGGCCAGGCCGGATTCATGGCGATCGGCGGCTACACCGCGGCGATTTTGGCGACGGAATACGACATCTCGCCGATCATCGGCATCATCGCGGGCGTCGCGGTGTCGATCGTCTCGGCCATCGGGCTTTCCTTGGTCACGCTCCGGCTCAGGGGCCACTATCTGGCGCTGGCGACCTTGGCCTTCGGGCTCTTGGTCGATTCCTTGACCATCGGGCTCTCGGACCTGACCGGCGGGCCGTCGGGCCTCGCGGGAATTCCGTCCTTCTCGGTCGGCTCCTACGTCTTCGCGACGCCGCTGCAGATGTACTATCTCGTCGCCGGCGTGATCATCGTATTGGTCTTCGTCCTGCATGGCGGCATGCGGATGGGCTTCGGACGCGCGCTCAAGGCGGTGCGGACCGACCAGACTGCGGCGGCGGCACTGGGCGTCAACGTGCCGCGGTACAAGCTCGCCGCGATCGTGCTCAGCGCTGCCCTCGGCTCGCTTTCCGGCAGCCTTTATGCCTTCTACTTTCATTTCCTGTCGCCGGAGATGGTCGGCACCAACCGCTCCTTCGAAATGATCGCCATGCTGGTGGCGGGCGGCGAGGGCACGTTGATCGGGCCGCTCTTGGGCGTGGCGTTGCTGACTCTGTTGCCGACGGTCTTCCAGCCCTTCGCCATCTACAAGACCTTCGCCGAGGGCTTGATCCTGGTGCTGTGCTTCCTGTGGCTGCCGGAGGGGATGTTTGGTATGGCCGCCGGCGGGATCCGGCGCTTGCTCGGCCGCTTGAAGAGCCAGCCGCGCGCCGAGCCGGTGGCGGAGACCGGGCCGCGATGAGCGTCGCGGCGCTCGAGCTGCGCGACCTCGTGAAGAGCTTCGGCGGGCTGCGCGCCGTCAACAATGTCAGCTTCACCGTGCCGGACGGCAGCCTCACCGCGGTGATCGGGCCGAACGGCGCCGGCAAGACCACGGTCTTCAACCTCGTCACCAACCTTTATGTCATCGATTCCGGCGACGTCCGCTTCTATGGAACGTCGCTGCTCGGCAAGTCGCCGGGGCGGATCGCCGCCGCCGGCCTCATCCGCACCTTCCAGACGGCGCGGATCTACCCCGGCATGACCACGCTCGAGAACGCGCTCGCCGGCGCGCACCTGCATTTGCGCGCGCCGGCCTGGCAGCAGATGTTCTGGCTCGGCCCGGCGCGGCGCGAGGAACGCGGCTTGACCGCGAAGGCGGATGCGCTCCTGGATCTCGTCGGGCTCGCGCCTTTCCGCAACGTGGCTGCCACCGATTTGCCGATGGGCGGGCAGAAGCTTTTGGAGGTGGTGCGCGCGCTGATGGCCGCGCCGCGCCTTCTCCTCCTCGACGAGCCGGCCGCGGGATTGAACGACGCCGAGACCGCCGGCCTCGCCGAGCTGCTGCGCGCGGTGCGCGACAGCGGCATCACCGTGATGGTGGTCGAGCACAACATGTCCCTGGTCATGGGCGTCGCCGACGAGGTGATCGTGCTCGACGCCGGCAGCGTCGTCGCCCACGGCACGCCGCGCGAGATCCAGCAGGACGCGCGGGTCATCGCCGCCTATGTCGGCCAGGAAGAGGAAACGTCCTGATGCTGGAGGTCAAGGGGCTGTACACCGGCTATGGCGGCATCGACGTCATCCACGGCATCGACGTCACGGTCGGAACCGGCGAGATCGTGGCGCTGGTCGGCGCCAATGGCGCGGGCAAATCGACGCTGGTCAAGACCATCTCCGGCCTGTTGGCGCCGCGCGCCGGCGAAATCCTGTTCGAGGGACGGCGGATCGACCGCCTCAGCCCGCGCGCCCGCGTGCTGCTGGGCATCGCGCAGGTGCCCGAAGGCCGCCAGGTCTTCGCCGGCATGACCGTCGAGGAGAATCTGCGGCTCGGCGCCTACGCCTATCTGCGCCGGCTCACCGACGCACAAGTCCGGGAGCGGATCGCGGAAGTCTGCGACCGCTTCCCGGTTTTGCTCGAGCGCCTCGACGAGCCGGTCGCGAATCTATCCGGCGGCCAGCAGCAGATGCTGGTCATCGCCCGCGGGCTGATGGCGAAGCCGCGGCTTCTGGTGCTCGACGAGCCGTCGCTGGGATTGGCCCCGGTGCTGGTCTCCGAGATCTTCCGGCTCATCGCCGGCTTGGGCGCGCAAGGGCTGTCGATCGTGCTGTCGGAGCAGAACGCCAAGCTGAGCCTCGCCATCGCCGACCGCGCCTATGTCATCGAGATGGGGCGCGTCGCGCTATCGGGAACGGGCAAGCAGCTGCTCGGAATGGCCGAGGTCGCAGAGCGCTATCTCGGCGTCGGCCACGCCGTCGGCGTCGCCGACGCGCCGCGCCACGCCCAGCTTGTCGCGCGCCTCAAGGAGATTTTCGCCGCGTGACGGAGCTTACTCCGCCGCCTGCGATGAGCGCGCGGCGCGCAGCCGGTCGAGCAGCCGGTCGAGCGTCTGGCGCCACTCCGCATCCTTGACCGATCGGAGCTCCGGCGCTGCCGCGGCTTGGTCCGCAACCCAATCCTGGCGCTCGGCCGTCGCCGCGGATTGCAGCGGCGCCAAGCCCGCGCCGGTGACGGTCGCCGCGACCTCGCGCATCTCCGCGGCGCGGCGGCGGCCATGGTGGACGGTGCGGCCGATGAGGTAGCCCGCGAGCTTCTCCCAATCGAGGGGAAAGGTCTGATCGAGCGAGGCGATGATGCGGTCCTCGACGCCGTAATGCCGCGCCGTCAGCAAGCACTCGACGGCGAGCGCCTCGACACCCTTGATCATGATGCTCCGGCACATCTTGATGGCCGAGGCCCGGCCGATTTCGGCGGGACCGATCTCGAGATTCATCCCGGCCGGCGTCAGGATGGCGGCGAGTTCCGGCGCGGTCTTGCCGCCCAGCAGGATCGGCACTTTGATTCCATAGGGCGGAACCGGGGCCATGACCGCCGCCTCGACGTAATACGCGCCCGCGCGCTCGACGGCAAGCGCGTTCGCCTGCTTGGTCTCCGGCGCCACCGAGTTGATGTCGAGGAAGGTCTGTCCGGGCCGCAGATAGCTTCCGGCCTCGATTGCGACGTCGCGCGCCGAGGCGGCCGTCACGGCGGAGATGATGATTGCGGCTCCTTCTGCCGCGGCCGCGGCCGAGGGCGCCGCCGCGACTTGAGCGGCGCGCGCCTTCTCGCGCATCGCCTCGCCGGGGGCGCGGTCGTCGAGCAGAATGTCGTAGGTCGCGACATCGTGGCGGCCCGAGGCGATCAGGCCGCGCGCAAAGATCGGCCCGACCTCGCCGAAGCCGATGATGGCGATGCGGCGCGGATCGATCGGCCGCGTCGTGGATGGGCTGCTCATGCTGCGTGCTCCTGACATTGCCACGCCAGAGAGGGATTATACCAAGGGGCGGGGCTTGGGGTTACCCGGGCCCGCCGCATGAAGGCTCGCTCGCCGATGCCGCTCGAGAAATCCCGCAAGCGCAAATCCGCGCGTAAGCCCGACCCGCGCGGCCCGGCGCGCGCGGATCCCAATGTGGCAGTGGAGATCGCGGGCGTTCGCCTCAGTCACCCGGACAAAGTGCTCTATCCCGATGAGGGCGTCACCAAGCGCGACTTGGCGCAGTATTACGTCGCCGTCGCCGCGGCAATGCTGCCGCATTTGCGCGACCGTCCCTTGACCATGGTGCGCTGCCCGTCGGGGCCGGCCAAGACATGCTTCTACCAGAAGCATCCAAGCGAAGGCGCCTTCGGCCCGCTCCAGCGCGTGGCGATCGCGGAGAAGGAAGGGCGCGGCACCTATCTCATCGCCAATGATCTGCCGGGCCTCATCGCGCTGGTGCAGATGGATGTGCTGGAGATCCATCTCTGGAGCGCGACCCGGCGGAGCCTCGAGCGGCCGGATCGCGTGATCTTCGATCTCGATCCCGATGAGGGGCTGGCCTGGGAGCGCGTCGGCGCGGCGGCGCTGACGCTGCGCACGCTCTTGGCGGAGATGGGGCTCGATAGCTTCATCAAGGCCACCGGCGGCAAGGGGCTCCATGTCGTACTGCCGATCGCGCCCCGCTACGGCTGGGACGAAATCAAGCTTTTTGCGCGCGGGGTCGCCCAGGATCTCGCTCGCCGCGCTCCGGCCGAGTTCACCGCGACGCTGTCGAAAGCGGCGCGGCGCGGCAAGATCTTCATCGACTATCTGCGCAACCAGCGCGGCGCGACGGCGATCGCGCCCTATTCGGCGCGGGCCAAGCCCACGGCGCCGGTCGCGATGCCCCTTGCCTGGGCCGAGGTGGAGCAGGGCTGGCACTCCGATCGCTTCACCGTCAAGACCTTGCCCGATTGGCAAGAGCGGCTGCGGCGCGATCCGTGGAACGGATTCTTCGCATTGAAACAAAGACTGCCGGCGTCCATTCTTCGCCGGCTCCGCGCCGCCGGCAAATGACCGGGGCCGCGACCGCACAAATTCGGTTCTTTATGAGGCGCAGCGCGCTAGGCTATCGGACAACGGATGCTCGACGCAGTCTTGCCGGAGGGGACCATGGCGGCAGTGAGACGGGGGAGAAACTTCGCGGGAATCATGATCGCGCTGGCGGCGGCGCTGTGGCTCGCTCCGGCGGCCGAGGCGCAGATCACGCTGCGCTTCTCGAGCTCGGCGCCGCCGGCGGATTTCCTCGCGAAATCCATGACCGTGTTCAAGGAGACGCTGGAGCAATCGGCGCCCGGCCAATTCAAGGTCGAGGTCTATCCCGGCAATATGCTGTTCCGCCAAGGCACGGAGATTCCCGCGATGCAGCGCGGCAATCTCGATATGAGCACGGGCACGACCTTCGAGATCGCCGACCAGATCCCCGAGCTGGGCTTCTTCAACCGCGCCTATCTCTTTCGCGACTATGAGCATCTCAGAAAAGTCTTCGACGGCCCCTTGGGCGCGGAATACCGCAAGAAGGTCGCGGACAAGATGGGCATCGAGATCCTCGCCGTCGCTTATCTCGGCACGCGCCAGCTGGCCTTGCGCAAGGCGATGACGGTCAAGGGCCCGCAGGATCTCGCCGGCGTCAAGCTGCGCGTGCCATCGGGCCCGGAGTGGCAGCTTTTGGGCCAAGCGATCGGCACGACGCCGGTGCCCATGGCGATGGCCGAGACCTATCTCGCGCTCAAGACCGGCTCGGTCGATGGCCAGGACAATCCGCTGTCGATCTTCAACGCCGCGAAATTCTACGAGGTCTCGGAGCAGGTCGTGTTGACCGCGCATATGGTGCAGCCGGTGTTCATCGACATCGCCAAGCCGGTCTGGGACAAGCTCGCGCCGGAGCAGCAGCAGAAGGTCGAAGCCGCCGCCAAGGCCGCGCAACGCGCCAATGACGACGCGCGGCGCGCCGACGAGACTCAGATTCTCGCCGGCCTCAAGACCAAAGGGCTGACGGTGACGACGGTCGATCTCGCGCCGTTCCGGGCCAATGCCGACAAGGTCTACGCCACCGCCGACCTGGCCAAGCCCTGGGACCGCGCGATGATGCAGCGCGTCCAAGACACGCACTAGCGCTGCGAGCCCCGATGGCGAGGGCGATCGCCTGGCTCGGGCGGGCGGCGCAGCTTGCGGGCTCGCTCATCTTCGCCTGCGTCTTCGCGGTCTTCATCTACAAGATCTTCATGCGCTACGCGCTCGACCGGCCGATCCCCTGGGCCGACGAGGTCTCGGTCATCCTGTTCATCTGGGTCATCTTCTGGGCCAACGCCTTCATCCTGCGCGAGCGCGAGCAGATCACCTTCGACCTGGTTTATCGCCTGCTGCCGCCGCGGGGCCAACGCGCCGCGGCGCTGTTGCGCACGCTGGTCGTCGGCGGGCTCTTCGCCGCGGCGCTGCCGACGGTCGTCGATTACATCGCCTTCCTCTGGCGCGAGCACACGGCCGTGCTGATGATCCGGCTCGATTATGTCTATGCCTGCTTCGGGCTGTTCGTGTTCATGGTGGCGGTGCGCGCGTGCATCGAGCTGGCGCGGCTCGCGGGCCGGCGCTGGCGCGAACACCTCTAGGCGCGCGCATGTCGCCGGGTCTCGCCGTGCTGATGGGAGTCTTTCTCGGCCTGGCCGTGCTCGGCGCGCCCGTCGGCCTCGCCATGCTCGCCGCCGGCTTCGCCTATCTCTTCGCCACCGGGCAGGACATCGGCCTCGCCGTCGATCAGACCATGAACAGCCTCTACAACAGCTATATCCTCATCGCCGTGCCGATGTTCATTCTCGTCGCCAACACCATGAACACCGGCGGCGTCATCGAGCGGCTCTTCGATTTCGGCTCGGCCATGGTCGGGCGCTCCCGCGGCGGCCTCGCTCATGTCAACGTCGTCGCCAATTTGATCTTCTCCGGCATGAGCGGCAGCGCCGTCGCCGATGCCGCCGGTCCGGGCCTGGTGATCGCCCGCATGATGATGCGCGACGGGCGCTATTCGCCGGGCTTCGCCGCCGCGGTCTCGGCGGCGTCGGCCACCATCGGTCCGATCGTGCCGCCGTCGATTCCCATGATCTTCTATGCGCTCATCGCCAATACCTCGGTCGGCGCGTTATTCCTGGGCGGGCTCTTGCCGGCGGCGCTGATGGCCGTCTCGCTCATGGCCGCCATCGCCTATCTGGCACGGCGCAAGGGCCTGCCGCGCGGTCAGAGCGTGCCATGGCGGGCCTATCCGCGCATTGTCGTCCGCGCCGCGCCGGCCCTGGCATTGCCCGTCATCCTCTTGGGCATCATCTACACCGGCGTGGCGACGCCGACGGAAGCGGCGGCCATTGCGGCATTCTACGCGCTGGCGCTGGCGCATCTGGTCTATCGCAGCGCCGGGCTCAAGGATCTGCTGGCCGTGCTGGCGCAGACCGTCCGCAACACGGCGACGGTCGGGCTCATCATCGTCGGCGCCTTCGTCTTCAATTACGTCATTGCCGCCGAGCAGGTGCCGCAGGCGCTGCAGGCGATGCTGGCCGCCTGGCATCCTGCGCCATTGACCTTTTTCGCCGCGGTGAACGTGATCTTCCTGGCGCTCGCTTGCGTCCTCGATGCGATCACCATGCTCTTGGTGCTGGTGCCGCTCCTGGTGCCGCTGGCGGTCTCGCTGCGGCTGGACCCGGTGCACTTCGGCGTGGTTATCATTCTCAACATGATGATCGGTCTGGCGCTGCCGCCGCACGGGCTCTTGCTCTTCGTCATGAACAGTCTGACCGGAGCGCCCTTGGGCGCGATCTTCCGCGAGGTGCTGCCGCTGGTGGGCGCGCTTTTGGTCGTGCTCGTCGCCGTGACCTTGGTGCCCGGGCTGGTCACGGCGATCCCGACCGCCTTCGGCTACGGCAGATGAGCGCGCTCGACGCCGCGGTCATCCTGGTCGGCGGGGGCCCGTGCGGACTGATGCTGGCGAGCGAACTCGGCCATCGCGGCGTTTCGACTCTGCTGTTCGACGACAAGCCCGCGACCTCGCCCTATCCGCAGGCGAACGCGACGCAAGCCCGCACCATGGAATATTTCCGCCGCCTGGGCTTCGCCGAGACGGTGCGCTCGCAAGGACTGCCGCCCGACTATCCGACAGATGTCGCCTATTTCACCCGCTTGAGCAAGCATGAGCTCGCGCGCTTCGCGCTGCCGACCTCGAGCCGCGCGCGCGATCTCGCCAAGGAGCTTTCGGGCTCGTGGAGCGCCGCGGAGCTGCCGCATCGCTGCTCGCAGATGTACATCGAGCGGATCATGCACGCCCATGCCGAGCGCTTGCCGGCGGTCAGTCTGCGCTATGGCTGGCGCGTCACCGGCCTTGCCGAGGCGGTCGACCAGGTCACCGTCGAGGCCGAGCGCGTCGCCGGCGGCGAGCGCCGCAGCTTTGCCGCGCGCTATGTCGTCGGCTGCGACGGGCCGCGCAGCCTGGTGCGCAAGCAGCTCGGCATCAATTACGAGGGCGAAACCGTGCTGCGCGACTTCATGGGCGGACGCATGCATGCGATCTATCTGCGCTCGCCCGAGCTCTATCGCGTGATCGAGGCGCCGCGTGCCTGGCAGTATTGGGCGGTCAACCGCGAGCGGCGCGGCGTCCTCATCGCGCTCGACGGGCAAGGGGAGTTCGTCTTCTTGACCCAGCTCCGGCGCGAGGAAGCCGAGCGCACGATCACCGAGGCCATGGCCCGCGCGATGTTTTTCCCGACGCTCGGGCGGGAATGCGAAATCGCGATCATCAATCACTTGTCCTGGACGGCGGGATTGACCCTCGTCGCCGAGCGTTTCCGCCAAGGCCGCGTATTGCTTGGCGGCGATGCCGTGCATCTCTTCACGCCGACGGGCGGGCTCGGCTACAACACAGCGGTCGAGGACGCGGTCAATCTCGCCTGGAAGCTCCAGGCGCTGGTCGAGGGCTGGGGCGGGGCGGGGCTGCTCGCGAGTTACGAGTTGGAGCGCCAGCCGGTGGCGAAGCGAAATACCCTCTATGCCCGGCGCTTCGCCGATTCGATCGGCGGTTATATGCCGCCGCCGGAGATCGAGGAGGAGACGCCGGCCGGAGAGGCGGCGCGCCGGGACGCCGGCGAATATTTGAACCGCCATGCGCGCGCCGAGTTCAACATCCCCGGCATCACCTTCGGCACGCGCTATGACGGCTCGCCGCTGATCCTGTCGGACGGCACGGCGCCGCCGCCCGACGACGCCAATGTCTATGTTCCGACGGCCACGCCCGGCGGCCGCGCGCCGCATCTTTGGCTGCCGGAGGAGGACTCGCTGTTTGACCGCTTCGGCCTCGGCTTCAACCTGCTGCGGCTTGGGCCGGCGGCGCCGCAGGCTGACGCTTTCGTGCGCGCCGCCGCCCGCCGCGGCATGCCGCTCTCGGTGCTGGAGCTTCCGGGCGAGGAGATCCGCGACCTTTACGAGGCCGATCTCGTGCTCATCCGGCCGGACCAGATCGTCGCTTGGCGCGCCAACCGCCTGCCCGTGGATGCCGACGCGCTGCTCGCGCGCGTGAGCGGCCATGCCGGGCCTGACCAGGGGGAGGCGTGAGCATGGAGCCCAAATCCTATTGCGGGATGCCGGGTTGACCGGCCCTGCCGCCGCGCGCCACTATTGCGGCAATATCGCCATGCGACAGCGAGGGAGGATGCACAATGTTTCAAAAGCTCGTCTGCGGATTGGGACTGGCCTCGATCGTCGCGCTTTGCGGCGCCGCGCAAGCGGCGGAGGCGCCCAAGGAAATCAAGTTCGGCACGCTCTACGCGTCGGCCGGCCCCTTCGCGGTCATCTCCATGCCGGTCCACTACGGACTCAAGCTCTGGGCCGAACAGGCGAACGCCGAAGGCGGCGTCTTCGTCAAAGCCTTCAACAAGAAGATTCCGGTCAAGCTCGTCGCCTACGATGATCAGAGCAATCCCGCCACCGCGGCGACGCTCTACGATCAGCTCATCACCCAGGACAAGGTCGATATCCTCATCACCGATTCGGGCTCGGTGCTGACCGCCCCGGCGGTGCCGATCGCGCGCAACCACAAGATGCTGCTCATCGACCAGACCGGCACCGGCGCCAATTTCTTCACCGCCGACAACCCCTACATCGCGCTGATGTCGGATCCGGTCTCGACCATCTGGCCGAAGCCGCTTGCCGACTTCATCACCCATGACGGGCCGGCCCTGGGCATCAAGCGGGTGGCGCTGCTCTATTCCACCAACGACTTCACCACCACCCAGGCCAATGCGGTGCGCAAGTTCATCACCGAGGCCAAGGCCGGCATCGACATCGTCTACGACCAGGGGGTGGAGACCAAGACTTCGAACTACACCGTGCTCATCAACAACATCCGCGCGACCAATCCCGATGCGGTGATCGAGCTGGGCTATGACGGCAACGACATCGCCTTTCTGCGCAACCTTCAGGACAGCGGCACGAAGTTCAAGATGGTGTTCTGCATCTATCCCGGGCTCGAGACCAATGTGCTGGAGAAGAATGTCGGCGGGGAGGGACTGCAATACGTCTATACCTACGTGCCGTCCTCGGAGATCGCCTATCAGGCCAGCTTCGGCATGAACCTCGCGCAATACAAGGCGGCCTGGGACAAGAAATACACCGACGGCAAGGTCGAGTTCGGCTTCAATTCGGTGGCCGGCTATACCACCGGCTTGGTCCTCGAAAAGGCGCTGTCCGTCGCCGACAGCCTCGATCAGCTTGCGCTGCGCAACGCGATCGCCAGCCTCTCCGGCAATCTGCGCACGCTCGACGGCACCTTCGCGATCGACGAGATGGGCGCGCAAATCGGCGAGATCACGCCTTTGGGACAATTGGCCCTCGACAAGGACAAGCACATCAAGTTCGTCACCGTCTATCCGCACGACGTGGCGACCGGCAAGGCGATCTATCCGGCGCCGTGACGGTTGGGTGAGGGGGCGGCCGGCGTAGTGCGGCGCGGCGCCGGCGTCCCATGCTGATCTATTCGCTCCTCGCCGGATTGCTCTTCGGTCTCTATTTCACGCTGATTGGGCTTGGCCTCAATCTGGTGTTCGGCGTCATGCGCATCGTCAATCTCGCGCATGGCGACTTCTTGATGCTGGGCGGGTTTCTCGCCTTCTGGCTGTTCAATCTGTTCGCGGTCAATCCACTGCCGGCGATACCGATCGCATTGTTCCTGTTCATGATGGCGGGGCTGCCGCTCTATTACCTGCTGGTGCCGCGGCTCTTGGCGGCGCGCGATCCCGAAATGCTCTCGATCATCCTGTTCTTCGGCTTCTCGCAGGTGATCGAGGCGCTCACCACCATCGCCTTCGGCACCAGCGAGCGCTCGATCCCCGGCATCGAGCTCGGCCGGCCGGTCGCCGCGGTCGAAAGCTGGTTCGCCGGGCGGAAGGTCGCCCCCGGCCCGGTAACGCTCTTCGGCCAGACCTTCCCCGCGGCCTGGATCGTCAGCGCCATCGTCAGCGCCCTGGCCGTGTTCCTGATCTTTCTCTATCTCTATCGCACGCGCCTCGGCTATCTCACGCGCGCCGTCATGGTGCAGCGCGAGGAAGCCCTGAGCAGCGGCATCAACGTCCATCGCGTCTCCGCCATCGCCTTCGGCGTCGGCATCGCGCTCGCGGCAATTTCCGGCCTATTCGCGCCCTTCATGCTCGGCAGCATCACCCCGGCGATGGGCGTCGACGTGACCATCGTCTCCTTCGCGGTCATCGTCATCGGCTCGCTCGGCAACCCGCTCGGCACGGTCCTGGGCGGCGTGCTCTATGGCATCTCCTACATGCTGATGCAGAGCTATTTCAGCTCCTGGGCCAATCTGCTGCCCTATCTCTTGCTCATCGCCATTCTGCTGGTGCGGCCGAGCGGCCTTCTCGGCCGGCAGGTGCGCCGTGCCTAGGCTGTGGCGCCACGCGCTCGCCATCGTCGTCCCGGTCGTCGGCGCCATGGCGGTGCTGCCGGCGCTCTATGGCAATCATCTGCTGCTCTTCAACTTCGTCGTGTTCATGCTTTTGGCGCAAGGCGTCAACGTCATCTACGGCTTCACCGGCTATTTGCCGTTCGGCTATGTCGGCTTCTTCGGCACGGGCGCCTATGGCTTCTCGCTCATGGTCGTGCATCTGGCGACGCCGCCGCTCTTGGCGCTCGTGGCGGGCGGTGCGGCCGCGGTGCTGCTGGGGCTGCTGCTCACGCCGCTCTTGCGTCTCTCCGGCGCCTATTTCTCGATCGCCAATCTCGCCGCGGCATTGGCCGTGCTGCAGGTGGTCTCGAATCCCGATCTCCAGGACATCACCAAGGGGCCCTATGGCATCGCCTTGAACGGCATCTACCAGCCGACGCTCGCCTATGGCGTGGCCTTGGCGATCCTCGCGGCGACGCTGATGACCGTCGTCTATCTGCGCAATTCGCGCTTCGGCATGGCGCTGCAGGCGATCCGCGAGGACCCGATCAGCGCCGGCATGGCCGGCATCAACGTGGTGCGCGAGCGCGTCATCGCCTGGCTCATCTCGGCGCTCATCGCCGGGCTCGCGGGCAGCGTCTTCGCCTGGTATGTCTCGGTGTTCTATCCCGAGACCGTGTTCGGCAGCGAATTCAGCATCTTCGCCATCGTCTTCGCGCTCTTCGGCGGCCCGGCGACGGTGCTCGGGCCGCTCTTGGGCGTCATCATCCTCTACGGCATTTACAACACCATCGGCATCACCACGCCGCAGTATTTCCAGCTCATCTACGGCTTGCTGATCATGGTGCTGGTGCTGTTCCTGCCGAATGGGCTCGCCTCGCTGCTGCGCCGCTGGGGCATCGATGTCCCCTGAGCCGCTCCTGGTCATCGATCATCTGGTCAAGCGCTTCGGCGCCTTCCGCGCGCTCGACGAATTCAGCCTCGTGCTCGCGCCGGGCGAGATCCTCGGGCTCGTCGGCCCTAACGGCTCGGGCAAGACCACTTGCATCAATGTCGTCTCCGGCCTCTATGCGCCGGATGGCGGCGAGGTCCGCTTCGCCGGGCGGTCGATCGGCGGGCTGCCGCCGCACCGCCTGGTGCATCTCGGCATCAACCGCACCTTCCAGGTGCCGAAGCCCTTTCTCACCCTCACCGTGCGCGAGAATGTCGATGTCGCGATCGCCTATGGCCGAAGCGCCAGCGGTCCGGTCGAGGCCGGCGCGCTGCTCGCTTCGCTCGATCTCGGGGAATTCGCCGAGCGCCGCGCCGGCGAACTCAACGGCGCGCAGCAGAAGATGCTCGATCTGGCGCGGGCGCTCGCCACCGGGCCGCGGCTTCTTCTGGTCGACGAGCTCGCCGCCGGATTGAACCCGGCCGAGGTCGAGCGCGTGGCCTTGCGCCTCAAGGAGCTGGCCCGCTCCGGCATCGCGCTCCTGGTGGTCGAGCACCTCATGGGCTTCATCGATCAGATCACCGACCGCGTCATCGTCGTCAATGCCGGTCACGAAATCTTCGAAGGCGTGCTCGCCGACGCCGTCCGCGACAAGCGCGTCGTCGAGGTCTTCCTGGGAGCGGACGATGCCGGCTGAGCCGCTCCTCGAAATCAGCGGCATCGATGGCGGCTATGGCCGCGTGCAAGTGCTGTGGGGCGTCGAGCTCGATGTTTACGAACGCGAGACCGTGGTTCTCCTCGGCGCCAACGGGGCCGGCAAGTCGACCTTGCTCAAGGCGGCGATGGGCCTCATTCCGGTGTGGAGCGGCCGCATCCTCTTCGGCGGCGCAGACGTGACGCATCTGCGCACCGACCGGCGGGTCCGCAAGGGCATGGTCTATATGTCCGAGACCGCCGTCTTCGCCGGCCTCACCATCGACGAGAACATTCAGATTGGCGCGCAATTCCTGCCCAAGCGCGAGATCCGCACGCGCGCCGAGGAGCTTTATGCGGTCTTTCCCGCCTTGGGCGAGCGCCGCAGCGCGCTCGCGAGCAGCCTCTCGGGCGGCCAACGCAAGATGCTCGGCATCGCCAAGGCGCTCGCCGGCAATCCGCGCCTTCTGGTCATGGACGAGCCGTCGGCGGGCCTCTCGCCGCTCTTCGTCAAGGAAGTGATCCGCATTCTCGCGCAGTTCCGCGGCCACGGCGTCACGCTGCTCATCGCCGAGCAGAACGTCAAGTTTCTCGAGCTTGCCGACCGCGCCTATAGCCTCGACGGCGGCCGCATCGGCTTCGCCGGAACGGTGAGCGAGATGCACGAGAATGACGCGCTCCGGCGGGCCTATTTCGGTTTGCGGTGAAGTGCGGCCACGGCATCCCGCTCGGCCTATTCAGCGCCACCTCGGCAACGCTAGGACGGGCCGCAGCAAGCCGGAAAAGTGTTGGTCAAGCTCGTCGAGCCACTCCTGCAGAACCGGCAACCACCCGGACTGATCGTGAATACATTTGCTTAACAGCGAACGGTTAACGCCGCCCGCAGGGCTTACGACGCCTGACGGCAGTCGCCCGTGGCAAAACGACGCCTCCCGTGGTCTTTAGGATTCCGGAAAACATTCGGTCTCACAATCCATGGTTGCAGAAGCCTTGGAGGCTGAGATGCGACATTTGCTCGTAGCTGCCGCGCTAGTGGTTGCTGTCACAGGCTGCGTGGATCAGTTTGGGGTCAAGCCGGGCGGGACTCCAGCCCAGCTCAGCCAAGACAGTGCGCGTTGCCGGCTTATGGCTCGCGGCATGAATTCCGGGGATTTTTACGCACAAGGTTCAGCGCGTTTCGTCGCAGGGGCTGCGATTGGTAACGCCATCGGGACAAGCTTTGCTCAGGCTGCGACCTATGACGATTGCATGATGGCTATCGGTTACACCCCGGAAGCTCCGCAGAGCAGTGCGGTCGCGCCGGTCGTAGCGGCAGCTCCGCAGAGCGGCGAAGTCACGCCCGTCGTACAGGCCGCGCAGATCCCATCCGAGAGTGTAGTGACGGTGCTACCTCCCCGCCCATACCAGCGTGAAATCATAGTGCTACCTCCCCGCTGCATCGAGCCGGGAACGTCGATGTTCGCCCTGCCTGATCATTTGCAAGAGTGTATCGCAGCAGGCGGCGAACTGGTTCGCTAGGCCGCTTGCTCGGTCGGGCTTCGACTCCCTCAAATAGACGCTGAGTTTGCATCGCCGAGGTAGAGAAGCGTCGCGGCTGACGCCTCCGTCGTATCGGCGAGCGCCAAAGCGCTCGCCGGCATTCCGCCGGTTGACAGGAAGCGGCGTTGGTGTTTGATGCGGGATAGCCAGGGAGGGAGGGGCCTTGCCGGCTGAAAGCGTCGCGATGCGCGACCGCGTGTCGATGTACAGCGCCAACGCGCTGAAGCTCGGCCTGTTCGGCGCCAATTGCTCATCGGGCCGCGCGGTGACCATGGTGCCGGAGCGCTGGTCCGGCAGCTGGCAGGATTGCCTGCGGCTCGCGCAAATGGCGGACGCGGCCGGCATCGAGTTCATGTTGCCGATCGGCCGCTGGAAGGGCTATGGCGGCGACACCGACTACCAGGGCGCGACGCTCGAGACCGTGACTTGGGCCACGGGCCTTCTCGCCAAGACGAAGCGCCTCACGGTCTTCGGAACCGTGCATGCGCCGCTCATCCATCCCGTCATCGCCGCCAAGGAGTTCGTCACCGCCGATCAAATCGGCGAGGGCCGCTTCGGTCTCAACATCGTCGTCGGCTGGAACGAGGGCGAGTTCGAGATGTTCGGCGTCCATCAGCGCGATCACGAGCTGCGCTACGAATACGGGCAGGAATGGATCGACGCCATCAAGATGATGTGGTCCGAGCCCGACGATCTCGACTTCGACGGACAATTCATCAAGCTGAAGAAGGTGCGCTCCAAGCCCAAGCCCTTTGGCGGAACGCGGCCGGTGATCATGAACGCCGGCGCGTCAAAGACCGGCCAGGCCTTCGCCATCCGCAACTGCGATGCGCTGTTCTCGTCGACGACGCGCGGCACCCTCGGCGAATCGGCGGAGCACATCCGCAAAGTCAAGGCGCTGGCGAAAGACGGCGGCCGCGAGATCGACGTTTACACGGTCGGCGTCGTCACTTGCCGCCCGACGACCGCGGAGGCCGAGGACTACTACCGCCATTGCGTGCTCGACCACGCCGATTGGTCCGCGGTCGACAACATCCTGGCCATGAAGAACATCACGCCCACGACCTATCCCGGCGAGTTCGTGCAGATGCGGAACCATTTCGCCAACGGGCTCGGCGGCGTTCCCATCGTCGGCAATCTCGACGCGGTCGCGGCCGAGCTGGGCAAGCTCAGCGCCGCCGGGTTCAAGGGGATCGCGGTGTCGCTGGTGAATTACGCCGACGAGCTGCCCTATTTCTGCCAAGAGGTCCTGCCGCGCCTCGCCCGCATGGGCTCGCGCGAGAAAGCGTGAGCGCGGGGCTACTTCGCCTCCGGCGGGTTGCTCCGCCGCATGACGTCGGCATAGATATCGTCGATCTCGGACTGCTCCTTGGTGTGTACGCGATGCACCTCGGGCGCGCCGAATTGCTGCGTCTCGCGCTGATCGACGATCCCGGGCGTCGGCTGGTGATGCAGCATTATGTCGCGCGAGGGCGCGATGGTCCGAGCCGTTCCGGGCGGTTCGGATTGCGGCATCTTGTCGGTCTGGCCGAACGCCGGCAACGACAGGAAAAGCAGGGGAAGCCAGGCGAGTTTGGTCATCTTCCGTCTCCGGGAAACGGGGTGGGCGGTCGTTCCCGACTGTCTCCATCATGCCAGATTTGAACGGCAGCTGGGCAGCCAAATTCGCGCCGCTCCCGGCCGCGTCCGGTCGCCACGGCGCTGCCGCGGCGGCGGCCCGGAGGTGGTATAGTTGAAGCCAGCGCCAACCCGGCCATCTCGCTGCTCCTCAGACTTCGGCGCACGGACCGATCTCGATGTTCTCTCGCGTCTCGCGGCCCATGATCGTTGCGCTGATCGTTGCCTGCGCGCTGTTCATGGAGAACCTCGACGGCACCATCATCACCACGGCGCTGCCGGCGATGGCGGAATCCTTCGGCGAGAGCCCGGTTCATCTCAGCATCGGCGTCACCGCCTATATTCTGAGCCTCGCGGTGTTCATTCCCGCCAGCGGCTGGGTCGCGGATCGCTGCGGATCGCGCAACGTGTTCTTTGCGGCGATCGCCGTGTTCACCGTAGGCTCGATGCTGTGCGGGCTGTGCAACAGCCTCGTCGAGTTGGCCTTGGCGCGGGTGCTGCAGGGCATCGGCGGCGCGATGATGGTGCCGGTGGGGCGGCTCGTGATGCTGCGCAGCGTCGTCAAGTCGGAGATCGTCCGCGCCATGGCCTATCTGACGGTGCCGGCCATGATCGGACCCGTCCTGGGCCCGCCGGTCGGCGGCTTCATCACGACCTACTTCTCCTGGCGCTGGGTGTTCTTCCTCAACCTGCCGATCGGCGCGCTCGGCATGTTCCTGGTCTGGCGCCTGATCGAGAATCAGCGCGAGGATGAGACGCCGCCGCTCGACTGGCTCGGCCTCGTCCTCACCGGCACCGCGCTTGGCTGCCTGGTCTATGGCTTCGATCTGATCGGGAATCCCGGCGGCGACGCGACGCTCACCCGCGTGCTGCTCGGCGGCGGGCTGGCGGTGGGGGCGTTGGCGGTGCTGCACGCGCGGCGGCACCCGCACCCGCTCATCGACATCTCGCTGCTGCGCATTCCCACCTTCGGAGTCACAATATCCGGCGGCTCGCTGTTCCGGGTCAGCACCGGCGCCATCCCGTTTCTGCTGCCGCTCATGCTGCAAGTGGGATTCGGCATGACCGCCTTCGGCTCCGGGCTCCTGACCTTCGGCGCCGCGGCCGGCTCGATGGCGATGAAGACCACGGCGCGTTTCGCGTTGCGGCAATTCGGATTCCGCACGGTCTTCATCGGCAACGGTGTGATCTGCGCCGCTTCGATCCTGGCCTGCGCGCTCTTCACCGCGGCGACGCCGGCTGCTCTGATTTTCGCCGTTCTGGTGGTCGGCGGCTTCTTCCGCTCGCTCCAATACACCAGCCTCAATTCGATGGCCTATGCCGACATTCCGCCGCCGCGGATGAGCGCGGCGACCAGCTTCTCCAGCATGATGCAGCAGTTTTCCAACGGCATGGGCGTGGCCTTGGGGGCGCTGCTGCTGCAGGTGGTGGTGATGGCGCGCGGCGCGGCCGGCACCGTGCCGGCGGCTGACGACTACCGGGCCGCTTTCGTCGCGGCGGGTGTTCTGGCGCTGGTCTCGATTCCCTTCTTCCTGCGCCTGGCGCCCGGCGCCGGCGCCGAGGTGAGCGGCCATCGCCGGGCCTCGCGCCGCGGCGGCAAGCGCATCGCTGAGAGCGGCGACTGATGGCGAGCGCGCTAGACATGCCCGGCTCCGCTCGCCGTCCGGTCTATGTGGTCGACGGCGCGCGCACGCCCTTTCTCAAGGCGCGCGGCCGGCCCGGCCCCTTCAGCCCGGTCGATCTCGCCGTCGCCTGCGGCCGGCCGCTGCTGTTGCGCCAGAACTTTGCGCCCGACGCCATCGACGAGGTCATCCTCGGCTGCGTCAATCCCATCGCCGACGAACTCAATCCCGGCCGCGTCGCGGCGCTCCGCCTCGGGCTCGACGAGAGCGTGCCCGGTTGGACGGTCCAGCGCAATTGCGGCTCGGGCATGCAGTCGATCGACGCCGGCTTTCGCGCCATCGAGGCGGGCCGCGCCGATCTGATCCTCGCCGGCGGCACCGAGGCGATGAGCTGGACGCCGCTGTTCTTCCGCCACGAGGCCGCTTCATGGTTCGGCGCGCTCGGCCGGTCGCGCGGCCCGGTGGCGCGGCTCAAGACGCTCATGGGCTTCCGCTTCGGCATGCTCAAGCCGGTGATCGGGCTCGAGCGCGGCCTCACCGATCCCGTGGTCGAGCTCAACATGGGCCAAACCGCGGAGATCCTCGGCTATCTCTTCGATGTCACCCGCCCGGACATGGACCGCTACGCGGTCGAAAGCCATCTGCGCCTGGCGCGCGCGCAAGGCGCGGGATGGCTCGGCGAGATCGAGCCGATCTTCGACCGCGACGGCGCGCCTAGCGACCACGACGACGGCGTGCGCGCCGATTCCTCGCTCGAGGCCCTCGCCAAGCTCAAGCCAGCCTTCGAGCGGCCCTTCGGGAAGGTGACCGCGGGCAACAGCGCCCAGATCACCGACGGCGCAACCTGGGTGATCCTGGCATCCGACGCGGCGGTCGAGAAATACCGCCTCGTTCGGCTGGCGCGCCTCATCGACAGCGAATGGGCGGGGCTCGATCCGCGCGTCATGGGCCTCGGCCCGACGCGCGCCGCAACGCCGCTGCTGGCGCGCCATGCGCTGTCGCTCGCCGACATCGCCGTGTGGGAAATCAACGAAGCCTTTGCGGCGCAGGTGCTGGCCTGCCTCAAGGCCTGGGCGGACGAAGACTATTGCCGGACGGTCCTGGGCATCGAGCAGGCGCTCGGCCTCATCGATCAGGCCCGGCTCAATGTCGACGGCGGCGCCATCGGCTTGGGCCATCCCGTCGGCACGAGCGGCGCGCGCATCGTGCTGCATCTGGTCCATGCGCTCAGGCGTCTCGGCGGCGGGCGCGGCATCGCGACCGAATGCATCGGCGGCGGACAGGGCGGCGCCATGCTGCTCGAGGCGGTGTAGAAATGGGCACGGCGGTTTGGACGGCGATCGACGGCGGCCGGCTCGAACTCGGGCACGGGCAGGGCCAGGGTCAGGGCGAGGCAGCTTCCGGCTGCTGGCGGCAAATGCGCGATGCCGAGGGGGTCCTTTGGCTGCTGCTCGATCAGCCCGACGCCAGCACGAATCGCCTCGACGAGGCGATGCTCGAGGAGCTCGACCTAATTCTTGCGGAGATCGAGCGCGCGCCGCCCAAGGGCGTCGTCATCCGCTCCATGAAGCGCAGCGGGTTCATCGCCGGCGCCGATCTCGGGATCTTCCGCGCCGCTTCGGATGCGCGCGCGGTCGAGGCGAAGCTGCGGCGCGCGCATGCGGTTGTCGATCGGCTCGCCGCGCTGCCGGTGCCGACGGTCGCGGTCATGCACGGCTTTTGCCTCGGCGGCGGGCTCGAGCTGGCGCTCGCCTGCCGGTACCGCATCGCGCTTGGCGGCGCGAGCCTCGGCTTTCCCGAGATTCAACTCGGTCTCCATCCCGGCCTCGGCGGGACCGCGCGGCTCACCCGGCTGATCGATCCGCTCGATGCCATGACCATGATGCTGACCGGCCGGCCAAAGCAGGCGCGCGCCGCGCGTCGGGCCGGGCTGGTCGATGTGGTGACCGAAGAGCGCCATGTCGCGGCGGCGGTGCGCGCCGTTCTCGCCGGCACGCATGCGCCGCGCCGGCCGGGATGGCGGCATAGAATCTTCACCACGACCTTGGCGCGGCGCCTCGCGGCGCACCGCATGCACAAGGAGACGCGCCGGCGCGCGCCGGCCGAGCATTATCCCGCGCCTTACGCGCTCATCGATCTCTGGGAGAGTCTTGGCGGCGATCCCGCGGCGATGCAGGCGGCGGAGATTTCCTCTTTCTCCCGGCTCCTCGTCGGTCCGACGGCGCAGAATCTGGTCCGACTGTTCTTCCTGCGCGAAAAGCTCAAGGCGGGCGCCAAGGGGGGACACGACATCGCCCATGTTCACGTCCTCGGCGCCGGCGCGATGGGGGGCGACATCGCCGCCTGGTGCGCCTTGCGCGGGCTCAGCGTCACCCTGGCCGACACCAATCCGCAAGCGCTTGGCAGGGCGGTACGGCGGGCGGCGGCGTTGTTCCAGCGTCGCGCCGGCGGCAGCCTCGCGGCGCGCGATGCCATGGATCGGCTGGTTCCGGATCCGAAAGGCGTCGGCGCGGCCCAGGCCGATCTCGTCATTGAGGCGGTGCCGGAGAATCTCGATCTGAAGCGCGAGATTCATGCCGCGCTCGAATCACGCATGAAGGACGGCGCCATTCTCGCGACCAATACGTCGAGCCTCCGGCTCGAGGATTTGCGCGCGGGGCTGCGGTGCCCGGAGCGCTTCATCGGCCTGCACTTCTTCAACCCGGTGGCGCAGATGCAGCTTGTCGAAGTGGTCAGCCATGATGAAGCGGCGCCGGAAACGCTCGATGCCGCCCGCGCCTTCACGGTAGCGATCGACCGGCTGCCGGCGCTGGTGCGGAGCGCGCCCGGATTCCTGGTCAACCGCGCGCTCACGCCCTATCTGCTCGAGGCGCTCGTTCTGCTCGACGAGAAGATCGCGCCCGAGACCATCGACGCGGCGGCGGAAGGCTTCGGCATGCCGATGGGTCCGATCGCGCTCGCCGATCAGGTCGGGCTCGATGTCTGCCTCGAAGTGGCCAGGGTCCTCCGGCACGGGCTGCCGCAGCCCTTCGCCGAAGTGCCGGCCGCAATCGAGCAGAAGGTTGGGCGCGGCGAGCTCGGCCGCAAGACCGGGAAGGGGCTCTACACCTACAAGAATGGCAAGCCGCAAAAGCGCGCGCGCGCGGCGGAACCGGATCCCGAAATCGCCGATCGCCTGATCCTGCCGCTGGTCAACGCCTGCGTCGCCTGTCTGCGCGAGGGCGTCGCGTCGGATGAGGAGACCGTCGATGCCGCGCTGGTCTTGGGTGCCGGGTTTGCGCCCTTCCGCGGCGGGCCGTTGCGCTATGCGCGCACGCGCGGCGTGGCGGAAACGGCGGCGGCGCTCGGGCGCCTGGCGGTCCGGCATGGCGATCGCTTCGCGCCCGATCCCGGCTGGGAGACGCTCTGAGCCCCTAAGGCGAGCCGGCGCGTTGGCCGGCGCGCCGAGCCCGGCTATAGTCGATGCGATGCAAGACCTGCCCGCGGGAATGACGATGCAAGCCGAAACGGAACTCGAACGCTGGAACAGCCGCTTCTCCGGCGAAGACTATGTTTTCGGCACCGAGCCCAATTTCTTCCTGGAGGCCCAGGCGCATCGGCTGAAGCCCGGGCAGACGGCGCTCGCGCTGGCCGACGGCGAGGGGCGCAACGGCGTCTGGCTCGCCGAGCGCGGCCTCGATGTGCTCTCGGTCGATTTCTCGCCGGCGGCGCAGGAGAAGGCGCGGCGCTTGGCGGCGCGCCGGGGCGTCGCGATCAGGACCGAACTTGCCGATCTCGCGACCTGGCGCTGGGAGCCCGAGCGCTTCGACCTCGTCGCGGCCATCTTCTTCCAGTTCGCCGACCCGCCCTTGCGCTCGAAGATCTTCGCGGGCATCAAGACCGCGCTCAAGCCGGGCGGACTGCTCATGTTGCAGGGCTATCGGCCCGAGCAGCTCCAATACCAGACGGGCGGCCCGTCGCAGGTCGAAAATCTATATACCGCCGCAATGCTTCGCGCGGCGTTCGCGGACATGGAAATCCTTCACTTGGCCGAGCACGACAGCGTGATCGAGGAAGGCAGCCGCCATTCCGGCATGTCCGCGCTGGTCGATCTGGTGGCGCGGAAGCCGCGACACCCTCCGAAGTAACCCAGCCGTCAGGACGGAAAGCAGGACTGTGCGGTCAGGGTGAAGGAATAGCTGGCGGAGCTGCTGCCGCTGACCGGCAGGGTGAGCGTCTGGAACGGATAGCTCGCGGACACCTGGTTGCCGCAGCCGGCCGTCGTCACGGTGAAGACGGAGTTGGAGAAATTGAGGCCGGCGCGCGTGGCGGCAAAGCTTTGCGTGGCGCTGGGCGAGCTGCACACCGTGGTGTTGATGGTGACGCAGCGGGCGGCCTCCTCGACGGCGTAATGCAGCGCATTCTGATACCAGAGCGCGCGGCCGAATTCGAGCACGCCGAGCATGGCGAGAAGGAGGACGGGCAGCGCGAAGGCGAATTCGACGGCCGCCGCCGCGCGCGTCTCCGCGAGGAGGCGCGACAGGATTGGCTTGGCGAGGGTGCAGCGCATGGTCGTCACTTGATTCGCACGGTGGATTGCGCAGTCAGGTTCATCGGGCTGGTGAGGCCCGGGTAATTGAACAGCGTCGTATACTGCGCCTTCGCATTGACGGTGACGAAGGTGCCGGCGGTGTCGCCACTGGCGCAGGTCGAGCCGCAGGTGACGGTGGTGATCGAGCCGCTGGTGATGCAGCCGCAAGTCTCGGCCGGGGCAGGGGACGCGCTGATCGAGCTCAGTCCCGTCGCGCCCGTCACCGCCGTGGAGACATTGGCGCTGTTCCAGCCGCTGACGGCCGCGTATTCCGCCCCCGCCTGCGCAGCGTTCTGGACCTGCATCTGCGTATAGGCGCCCATGCCGATATCGACCATCGGAATGACCAGAGCGGTGAGGAGCGAAATCGTGACCCCGAGTTCGACCGAAACCGCACCATCCGCGCCACGGGCAAGCCGCCGCCAGCCGTGGCGCAATTTCGCGAGGACACTCATTTCATGCCTTCCTGAGTTGGATGTCTTGGCCATGCGGTCCCGCGCCTCTATTCGACCAGTTCCGTCGCGGTCGTGCCGCCGATGGTCTTGGTGCCGGAGTTGCTGCAATTGC
The DNA here is from genome assembly GCA_035604195.1 of Allostellaceae bacterium. Lineage (GTDB taxonomy): Bacteria > Pseudomonadota > Alphaproteobacteria > ATCC43930 > CGMCC-115725 > DATJLY01. The sequence goes on along the minus strand of DATNIY010000004.1, from coordinate 8,804 downwards.
TGCCGAGACTCGTTCCGCCGCTGATCTGAATCTCATTGGAGATGAGCTGGGTGCATTGCGCGCCGCCGACGCTCGCGCCTCCGGCGAAGGCAACCGTCTGACTCGGAAAATAGATTGCGCCGTTGATATTCTGCGTGGTGCCCCCGCTAAAGCTGTCGGTGCCGGCCGTTGGCGCCTTCGGGTCCTGGAAGAAGGCAAGCCCGGAATAGGTTCCCGAATTGGGCGCGGTCAAAGTGACATTCGCTCCTCCGGAAATGTTGGCGGTCGCGTAATTGCTGCCGCTTCCGGTAAGAATGATGGTCACGCCGCTGCCGCCGGAGCAGGTCGGGCATTGGATGGTCGAGCCGCCCGAAATGCTGAAGCTGCCGCCGTTCATGATGTAGGTCCCCGGCGACAGGTTCACTGTCGAATTGCCGGAGACGTTGAGGCCGCCGCAATATGTGCCCGCCGTCAGCGCGACGGTGGTGCCGCCGGAGATACTTGGATAGGTTGTGTAGCCGCCGGCGCAAGAGCCGAGCGAAGGCACCGACGTCCCGGCATAGGGATCGGCAATGGGCGACGTTCCCGTGAAGACGCCGTGCGTCGCGTTGAGCGCCGCGCCGCCGCTGATGGCGGGCCTGCCGACGATGTAGGCCGACCAGGCGTTGATGATCGAACCGCCGCTCATGGTCAGCGCGCCGCGCGGATCGTCCGAATTAACGTACATGCTGCAGTTGTTGATGTTGAGCGTGGCGCCGCCGCTGTCGGAGACGTCGACCACATTGCCCTTGTCGAGCGCCAGCACGCAGCCGTTGCCGGCGCCGCTCGTCGCCTGCGTCGCGACCGCGCGGCCGGAAATGGTCGCGTTCGAGCTCAGGAACAGCGCCGAGATGAACTGCGGCTGCGGCTGCGAGACGATGACCTCGTAGGCCGAGCTATCGGCCGTGTGGCTGCCCGACAACGGCGGATTATTGATGGTGACGGTGACGTTGTTGGTGCCATTGACATAGCCGTATTGCGAGGTCACCGCCTGCGCCTCGGCTTTCGCGTTGGTTGAGCTCACTCCGGCGGCGGCGGCGACGGCGGCGCTGAAGGCCGCGGAATCCGCGGCCCCCTGCATCGTCCGCTTGGTGACGTACCACAGGCTCGCCTCGGTGCCGAGCCCGGCCACGCCAAGAAGCGCTGTCAAAGAGAGCGCGGTCATCACCGCGACCGCGCCGGAGCGATCGCGCGTCAACCGCGATAACGTATGTCGAACGAACCCGCTCACTGTTGCCATCGGATCCCTCGCCGCGGTTGAGAAGCCTCCACCGTTTCGGATGGCCTCGGCGTGGCGACGGCCTCAAAAAGGCTTCGCCACCGCTCAACAACAGCACCGCAGGAGTTAAGGGAAGGTGAAGGCGCGAAAACGATTTGTTAGGATTTTCAGAGCTTTGTCACCGAAGGCCGGGGACGTGCCGGCGGACGGGCACGAGGGTGTCCAAGAACGGCCCTTCGCCCTCAGTGCGGCAGGTAGGCGGTATCGGTGAGCGGCCGGTCGGGCGCCTTGATGTCGCCGAGGTCCACCAGCGTCGCGACGGTGGCCTTGACGATGCGGTCGGGGATCGCAAGGTTGCGGCTGAAGGGCTGCAGCTCCTTCACGTAATAGTCGTAGGTCCGCCCGGCGACGCCCGGGTCGAGCTTGGTGCCGCGCGCCAGAATGGCGATCGCCTCATCGCGGTTGGCGGGGTCGTAAATCCAATCGACCGCCTGCGCGAGCGCGCGCAAATATCCCCGCGCCTCGTCGCCGTGGGCGCTGAGCCAATCGGGCCGCGACAGGATCACGAGAAAGCCGTAGTCCTTGGCGTAGGCGCCGATGTCCAAGAGCGTCTTGTCGCCCTGGTCGGCCGCCTTGAAGTCGAAGGGCTGGCCCAGCAGCGCCGCCTGAACCACGCCGCTGGTCAGCGCAGCGAAGCGGTTGGGCGTCGCGCCGTCATAGATCTGGTCGATCTCCTTGGGGTCGATGCCCTGTTCGCGGACCCAGCGGTTCCATGCCACCGTCAGGAGGTCTTTGGCGAAGGGCAGGACGATGCGCTTGCCCCTGAGGTCGCCGACCGAGCGGATGTCCGGCGTCACCATGATCGAATAGGGATATTTGACGACCGAGGCGCCGATCATCACGGTGGTTCCGCCATTGGCGATCGCCCGGACCGCGGTGTCGAAGGTCGAGACCGCGATGTCGAAGGAGCCGCCGACGAGCTGCTTCACGGTGTTGGCGACATTGCCGACATAGATCACTTCGGGCGCGACGCCGGCGCCGCGATAGAAGCCCTTCTCCTCGGCGACGAAATGCGGCCAGTCCGCGGCGATCGGCGCGACGTCGCCGACCGAGATCTTCTTGAGCGCCTGTGCCTGCGCGACGGAGCCGCAGGCGAGAATGCCGAGAACCACCGCCAGCAGCGAAAATCGGCGCTTCATCCCTGCCTCCCTCACGCGGCCTCGCGATGAGCCGCCGCCCTTGGCGCCGGCGCGGCTTTGCCTTTGCCGGACGAGAAAACTATGGTGGCAAGGAAGGCAAGTCAAACAGGGGCGCTGCCGCGGCAGCCCCGATGTTCGCGGCGGGGAGGAAACATGCGCGCGCATTTCGTCTTGCCGCTGCTCGCCTGCTTCCTGTGGGCGTCCTCGGCCGACGCGCAAAAAAAGCTGGTTTTCGGCGACGTTGCCGCGGTGGCGCCGAGCTGGCCAATCATGGTGGCGGAGAAGAACGGTTTTTTCGCCGACGAGCACCTCGCGGTCGAAACGATCTATACCGGCAACAACGTCAGCGTCGTGCAGCAGGTGGTCGGCGGCTCGCTCGACATCGGCAACACCACCTTCGAGACCGCCTTGCGCGCCATCGGCAGCGGCGCGCCCATTGCGATGGTCGGCAGCCAAACGCTTAAATTTCCCTATTCGGTCATGGCCGCGCCCGCGGTGCAAAGGCCGAGCGATCTTGCGGGCAAGCGCATCATTCTGCCGTTCAAGAAGAGCCCGCTCACGGCCTTCTGGGATCGCTGGACGGCCGAGCACGGGCTTGCCGCCGGCAGCGTCGATCAGGTCTATGACGGCGCCACGCCCAACCGCTTCGCCGCGCTCGTCAGCGGCACGGTCGAGGCCGCGGCCTTGACCCAGCCTTTCGACCTCATGGCCGCCGGCCGCGGCTATCACAAGATCCTCGATTACGCGGCTTATGCGAGCGGCCTCGGCTTCACCGCCTTCGTCGCGCGGCATGATTGGCTCGCCGCCAACGGCGATGCGATGCGGGCCTATCTGCGCGCCGTCGCCCGCGCGGTCGGATTTCTCTACGATCCCGCCAACCGCCAAGGCGCGATCGACGCGCTGACCGCGAGCACCAAGGTCGATGCAGGGACCGCCGGCCTCGTCTATGATTATTACGCGACGGAGCTGCGGCCCTTCGATCCCGGCCTCGCCTTGCCGGATCAGAATATCGTTCAGGGCCTCGCCGAGATCCGCGAGGTCGGCGATCTGCCGCCCGGCGATCATCCCGTCGCGAATTACATCGACCGCCGCTATTTGCCGCGGTAAGAGGGGCGGGGCAATTTCAAGCGATGGGGAGGAAGGTCATGAGAGGGAAACGAGTGCTCGCCGCGGCGGCGCTTGCCACGATCGCCGCGGCGACCGCGGCTCAGGCGGAATCGCTCAAGGTGACCGTTGGGCAGAAGGGCTTCTGGAACGCCGACTTCCCGGAGTTCGCGAAGATGGCGGGCTTCTTCAAGGATGCCGATCTCGACGTCGAGATCATCTACACCGAGGGCGGCGCCGCGACGCTCCAGCCGGTGATCTCCGGCAATGTCGACATCGGCATGACCAACGGCACGCTCGGCGTCATCGCCGCCTTCGTCAAGGGCGCCCCGATCCGCGTGGTCTCGGCGGAGACGACGGGGGCGACCGATATTTTCTGGTATGCCAGGGCGGACCACGGCATCAAGACGCTGGCGGATGCGGCGGGCAAGACGATCGGCTTCTCCTCGCCGGGCTCGTCGAGCAATCTCGAGCTTCTGGCATTGCTCGCCCAGGCGCATATCTCGGCCAAGCCGGTGCCAACCGGGACCGCGCCCGCCACCATGACGCAAGTGATGACCGGCCAGATCGATGTGGGCTGGACCGTGCCGCCCCTGGCGCTCGCCGATGTCGAAGCCGGCAAGCTCACCATCGTCGCGCGCGGCGCCGACATCGCGGCGATGCGGGACGAGACGGTGCGGGTCAATGTCGCGAGCGTCGAGGCGCTCAAGACCAAGCGCGCGGCGATCGCGCGCTTCATCGAGGCCGATGCGCGCGCCATCGATTGGGCCTACAAGGACCCGCGCGCAATGGAGTATTTCGCCCAGGGTATGAACGTCTCGCTCGCGGTGGCAAAGCAGGCGGTCGAGGGCTTCTTCCCGAAGAGCGGCTTTCAGCTCGGCGAGATCCACGGCGTCCAGCATATCCTCGACGAGGCGCTGGAGACCAAGCGCATTCCCACGGCAATGACGCCCGACCAGATCGCCGGCCTATTCGACATCGTCTATCCGCCAGCAAAAAAATGAGCGGCGGGGACGAGGCCGCCGCCCGTTTCGCCGCGGCGGAGGGGCGGAGCTTCATGGCGCGCGCCTTCGCCGCTGCCGGCCTGCCCGAGACCGATGCCGAGATGGTGGCGGAGCGGATGCTGTTCGCCGATCTCCGCGGCATCGACAGCCACGGCGTCGTGCGCCTGCCGGTTTACATCAAGCGCCTCCGCGCCGGCGGCATCAACCGGCGGCCGACTATCCGCATTGCGCGGGAATCTCCTGCGACCGCGCTGGTCGATGGCGACAACGGCATGGGCCATCTGGTGATGGGCTTTGCCGCGCGGCTCGCCATCGCCAAGGCCGCCGCTTCCGGCATCGGCTGGGTCGGCGCGCGCCGCAGCAACCACGCCGGGGCGGGGGCGACTTATGCGATGATGCCGCTCGCGCACGACATGATCGGGCTTTATCTCGCGGTCGCCAACATCAACCACATGGCGCCGTGGGGCGGCATCGAGCCGCTTTTGGGCACCAATCCGATCGCCGTCGCCGTGCCGACGCTCGACGAGCCGCCGGTGGTGCTGGACATCGCCACCACCGCGACCTCCTTCGGCCGCATCCGCGTGGCGGCGCAGAACGGCGAGCGCTTGCCCGAAGGGCTGGTGATCGACCGCACGGGCGCGCCGGTGACCGATCCGCTCAAGGCCGAGGAGGGCTTGCTGCTGCCGATGGGCGGCTACAAGGGATACGGGCTGTCGCTCGTGCTGAGCCTCTTGGGCGGCGCCTTGAACGGCACACCGGTGGGCCGTGATTCGGCGGGCATTCCGGCCGCCGATCCGGCCAACACCGGCCAGGCGATCATGGCGCTCAACCTCGCGAGCTTCGGCCCGGTCGAGGAATTCAAGCGTCATGTCGATCGGATCGTGCGCGATCTCCGGACATCGAAGCCGTTGCCGGGCGGTGGCGAGGTGCGCTTTCCCGGCCAGCAGGGCCACCGCACCGCGACGGAGCGCGGCCGCTCCGGCATTCCCATCCGCCCGGCCTTGCGCGCGGAATTGGGCAAGCTCGCCGCCGAGCTCGGCATCGCCCCGCTCAAGCTGCAATCTTGAAAATCATGGGAGCATCTCATGGCCACATCGAGCAGCGCCGTCCCGCCGCCCGCCGCAGAGCTGGTCGAAGAGCTGGTGATCGGCAACCGGATCCTGTTCCAGCAGAATGTCGTCGACGCCTTCGGCCACATCAGCGTCCGCCACGACAAGGACCCGACGAAATATTTGATGTCGCGCCACTTGGCGCCGGGCCTGGTGACGGCCGATGACATCGTCGCCTTCGATCTCGACAGCGTTCCCGTTCACGACATCTCCAAGCGCTATTACAGCGAGCGCTTCATCCACGGCGAGATCTACCGGGCGCGGCCCGAAGTGGTAGCGGTGGTGCATTGCCACGCGCCGCAGCTCATCCCGTTCGGCGCGACCAAGGCGATGCTGCGCCCGATCTATCACATGAGCGGATTCCTCGGCACCGGCGTGCCCGTGTTCGAGATCCGCGAGGCCGGCGGAATGACCGACATGCTGATCCGCACGCCCATGCTCGGCAAGGCGCTGGCGCGCGCGCTCGGCGACAAGCAGATCATCCTGATGCGCGGCCACGGCGCCACCATGGTCGGCACGTCGATCAAGCAAGCGGTCTATCGCTCGATCTATGCCGCGCTCAATGCCGCGCTGCAGATGGATGCGCTGCGATTGGGCGAGCCGACTTTTCTCGCGGCCGAGGAGGCGGCGAAGGCGGCCGAATCGAACGACGGCGCGCTCGAGCGCCCCTGGGCCTTATGGAAACGTCAGGCGATGAGCGAATGAGATTGACGCAGGGAGCATAGAGCGATTTTTGGCTGCATGGATGTCATGCGTGCTTCGAGACGGCCGCTTCGCGGCCTCCTCAGCATGAAGAAAATCTTTGATGGCACCAAGAAAAGCCCTCGTCCTGAGGAGCCGGCGAAGCCGGCGTCTCGAAGGACGCACGACATCCATCCAGCCGGGAAATGCTCAACGGGCTGATTTTCGCCACAGCTTCCATTCCGCGATCGTCGCCTCCGCCATGCGCTCCGCGGCGAGTTTGAGCCACGCCTTGCCGCGCCGCTTCAGATCGCGCCGGATTGCGGCGATCGCCGCGGGCGAGCCGAGATGCACATTGGCCGTCTCCTGCCCCATCGCGGTCAGGATGTAGCGCTCGTCGCGCTGCTTGGGGAAATGGTCGAGCTCGATGCGCGAGCAGTGCGGCCCGAGGCGTCGCAGCAGCCAGCCTTTCCTGACCCTGAGAAACGGGTCGGGCGGGCGGAGCGCGCGCGCGACGATCGCGTCGTAATAGAGGCGGTTCATCGGAAGTCGCAGCGCCCAGGCATAAGCCGAGGGCAGCATTGCCTTGGCCTCGCGCGCGACCAAGCCACCATCGGATTGAGCCAGCGCCACGTAGCGCGGCCGCCCGAGACTGCCGAGGCCGGCGATCCGGTGCAGGATGCGCATGGGCTCCGCGGAATCGGGCAACGCATCTTGCAGGAACAGCCGCACGCTGGGCGGCGGCGTCGCCGGCTTGAAGGCGGTCATTCGGCTCCAGAAGCGCTGCGGGTCGCGCTCGGCGCCGAGCGCCATGGCGCGCAGCCCGGGGTGCGATTCCTCGAGCACGAACGGCGTGGCGCCGCCGGCAATCCCTTGCGTGTATCCCGCGAGAATTGCGGCTGCTGCATCATCGGCGTCGATCGCGAGGCTTTCTTCGCGGATCGCCAGCAGCGCGCTGGTCGCCAGGCGCACCAGATCGATCGCATAGGGCATCGGGAAGGCTTCATCGAAATCGTTGACGCCCCAGGCGAGCCGGCCTTCCGCGTCGCGCCAGGTGCCGAAATTCTCGAGATGCAGATCGCCCACCGCCAGGATTCGCGGCGCCGCGGCAAGCTCGGGACAGGTCTCGCGCCACAGCCCGACCCAGGAATAGAAAGTCGCGCGCATGAACAAGAAAGCCGCTTCCGCCATGCGGCGGTGCTTCAGTCGAAGATCGTCGGCGACGAAATCGATGCGCTTGCCGGCCCAGGCCTCGTAAGCAGCGGTCGCCTCGAGGATGTGCATGCCCAAAGCGCCGCGTTAGGCGAGCGGCGGGGTGAAGGCCGTGAGGGGCGGCGGCTCGCCCACGAATTTCTCGACCTCGACCAGCGCGGTTTGCGCGCTCGGGCCTTGGGCGAGGCGCGAGGTGCCCTTGTCCAGAGTCAGCACATTGGGATTGCCGTGCTTGTCCAGGCTGCCGACAACGCCGGGCTGCTCCGGGTCGAACCAGGCGCCGGTCGCGATCTGGATGACACCGGGGCGCAGCGCGTCGCTCAGCACGGCGCCGGCCAGGATGGCGCCGCGGTCGTTGAAGACGCGGACAATGTCGCCCTCGGCGATGCCGCGCCGGGCGGCGTCGGCGGGGTTGATGCGCATCGGCTCGCGGCCGGCGATCTTCGACCCTTGGCTGACGCGGCCCATATCCATCTGGGCATGAAGCCGCGTGCCCGGCTGTGGCGTCAGCAGATGGAGGGGGTAGCGCTGCGCCTTGGCGCCGCCGAGCCATTCCGCCGGCTCGAACCAGGCGGGATGGCCGCGGCAATCGTCATAGCCGAAGCTCGCGACCGTCTCGGAGAAAATCTCGATCCGGCCCGAGGGCGTGTGCAGCTTATGCCCGGTCGGATCGCGGCGGAAATCGGCGAGAAAGACGTGCGGCGTGGGGGTCTCGGGAATCTCGAGATAGCCCGTCGCCCAAAAGCTGTCGAAATCGGGCCAGCGCATCTGCCGCGCCTGGGCGCGCTCGCGCGCCTCGTCATAGATGTGGCGGATGAACGCCATCGCATCGCGCCCCTCGGTGAATGCCTCGCGCCGCCCCAGGCGTTCGGCGAGGTCCGCGAAGATGTCGTAATCGTTGCGCGCCCGGCCGAGCGGCGGGATCGCTTGCTTCATGGCGACGATGAAGCGGTCGCGGAAACCGGTGCCGATGTCGTCGCGCTCGAGCGTCGTGGTCGCCGGCAGGACGATGTCGGCGCGGCGCGCGGTCGCCGTCCACCAGATCTCGTTGACGATCACGGTCTCCGGCCGCGACCAGGCGCGGATCAGGCGATTCAAATCCTGATGGTGATGAAAGGGATTGCCGCCGCACCAATAGACGAGGCGGATGTCGGGATAGAGCAAATCGTGGCCGTTGTATTGGTACGGCTCGCCGGGATGCAGCAGCATGTCGGAAATCCGCGCCACCGGGATGAAGCTGGTCACTGCATTGCGGCTC
>DATNIY010000003.1:0-15965 GCA_035604195.1 Allostellaceae bacterium | reverse complement strand
CGCCTCGGTCGAGCTGCAGCGGTGAAAGGCGCCGACCATGACGTTATCGAGCACGCTCAGCGCGCCGAAGGGCCGCACGAGCTGAAAGGTGCGGCCGATCCCGGCATGGCAAGCCTGATCGGGTCTGAGGCCGGTGATGTCGCGGCCATCGAGCACGACGCGGCCGCGGTCGGGGCGGAAGACGCCGGCGATCAGATTGAAAGTTGTCGTCTTGCCCGCGCCGTTCGGGCCGATGAGCCCGACGATGTCGCCCCGGGGCACGGTAAAGCTCACATCCTCGACCGCCTGGACCCCGCGGAAACGCTTGGTGAGGCCCTCGACTTCGAGCAGCGGCAACTCGCTCATCCCTCGCCGATCCTGAGGCGGCGTCGGAGCCAGGGCCAGAGGCCCGCCGGCTGCATGATGATGATGGCGAGCAGCGCCGCGCCATAAAGCCATTGCTTGAGGCCGGCGATGCCGAAGACGGCGCTCACCGAGGTCATCACCTCGCCGAGACCGGTGAGGACGAAGGCGCCGAGGATCGGACCGAACAAGGTGCCGATGCCGCCGACGAAAGGCGCGGTGATGATCTGGACCGAACTCGCGGTCGTGAAGACGTTATCGGGATAGAGGTTGTTGTTGTAGAACGCCATCACCCCGCCGGCGACGGCGGTGAGCATCGCCGACAGCGCGACGGCGCCGAGCTTGTAGCCGAAGACGTTGATGCCCAGCGCTTCGCCGGCTGCCGGGTCCTCGCGGATGGCGAGCCAGTAATAACCGACGCGCCGGCGCAGCAGGAGCCGGCTCAGGCCCAACACCGCCAGCACCATCGCCAACAGCAAGTAGTAAAACATGGCAGGCGAGCCACGCAGGTGCCATGGATCGTCGTGCGTCACCGTGACGACGTGCAGGAACAATCCAGCCGAGCCGCCGAACCAGTCGAGATGGTCGAAGAGAATGCGGGTGAACTCGTTGAAGGCGATGGTGATGAGCGCGAAATAGACGCCGGCCACGCCGAAGCGGAAGGAGAGCGCGCCGATCACCGTCCCCACAAGGCCCGCCACCGCCATGCCCGCGATCATGCCGATCCAAGGCGGCAGGCCGAAATGCGTGAACAGCGCCGCCGCGAGATAGGCGCCGAGCCCGACATAGAGCGCGTGACCGAGCGAGAGCTGCCCGGCGAAGCCCATCATGATGTTCCAGGCTTGGCCCAGATAGGCCGCGAAGAGAAAGATGATGAACACCGAAAGCAGGTAGTCGCCGATGAAGAGCGGCAGCGCCAGCATCACCGCAAGAAAGAGCAGGAACGCGATCGCGGTGCGGCGCGGCAGGCCGAAGAGACTGGCGCGACTCATGCCCGGCTTCCGAGCAGGCCTTGCGGCCGCAGCAGCAGCACGACGATGAGGAGTGCGAAGCTGAATAGGCTTTTCAAGGACGGCGCGAAGAAATAGGCCGAGAGCGCTTCGGAGAGGCCGATGAGGAGTCCGCCGAGGAGCGCGCCGGGCATGCTGCCGAGGCCGCCGATGATGACGATGACGAAGGCCAAGAGCGTGTAGTCGGTCGAGAGATAGGGCTGCACATCGACCAACAGCAGCATGAGCGTGCCGGCGAAGCCGACGCAGGCGGTGCCGAGGCCGAAGGTGACGGCATAGAGCCGCTTCACATTGAGGCCGACGATCAGCGCGCCCGTCTGGTTGTCGGCGCAGGCGCGGATCGCCTTGCCGGTGCGGGTGAAACCGAAGAACGCCCACAGGAGTGCCACGCCCACCACGGAGCCTGCCGCGGCGAAGACCCGGACCTTGTCAAGCGTGAGCGCGCCGATTTCGTAGGAATCGAAGGCGTAGGAGGTCTGCAGGCTCTGCGCGTCCGGGCCGAAGATCATGAGCATGCTGCTCGTCAGTATGATCGCGATGGCGAGCAGCAGCACGAACTGCTCATGCTCCGGCCGGGCGATATAGCGATTGACCAGCCCGCGCTGCAGCGCATAGCCGCCGAGGAACCATAATGCGGCAATGAGCGGCGCGGCTTCGAGCGGGTCGAGGCTCAGAGCACGGCACACCAGGATAGTGACGTACATGCCGAGCACCATCATCTCGCCATGCGCGAAATTGATGATGCGGATGACCCCGAAGATGACCGACAGGCCGAGCGCCATCAGGCCATAGACGGCGCCGGTCAGAAGCCCCGCGACGACGAAGCCGAGCCAGGCGGGCATGAATCGTCGCCGGGCTGCGCCGGGAGAAACTCAGTTCAGGCGACCGCCAATGCTGCCTCGCGCTAGGTGCGCGTCGACCATTGAGGCATGGGGAAGACCGGCTTGGCCACGGCATTGGCGGCCGGCAGCACGACGGTCGGCTTGCCCTTGAGATCCTGGACGGCGGCCGAGGGCAGATTGGTGTTCTGGCCATGCTCGTCGAAGGTGATGGGGCCGCCGAGCATGACGCGGTCGGTGATGTTCGTCGCCTTCAGCGCCTCGACCAGCGCCTGCGGCTTGGTCGAGCCGGCGCGCTTGTAGGCATCGGCGCAAACGAGAAGCCCCTCGAAGGTGAAGCCCGCATCGATATCGCAGATCTGTTCGGGATAGGCCTTCAGGAAGGCCGCTTCGAACTCCTTCGCCATCTTCTGCTTCGGGTCGAGCCACGGCACGTTGGTGATGCAGTAGTTCGCGTATTTGCCCAGCGCCTTGAAGAACGGCATCTGATACATGCCGGGGCTGCCCGGGCTGATGATCCCCCAGGGCGACCATTTCTGCTTCACCATCTCGCGGACCAATAGGATGGCATCGTTGAGACGGGTGATGACCATGGCGAGCTCGGCGTTGGTCGCCTTCGCCTTCGCCACCTCGGCCGAAAGATCGTTGGTCTGCGGCGAATAGGCGATTTCGTCGACGATCGTGAAGGGCAGGCCGACCTTGTCCCGGAACGCGTGGACGCCCTTCGTCACCGCCTCGCCGAAGCTGTCGTTGAGGTGGATATAGACCGCGGTCTTGGGCGTCTTGCCGGTGGCCTTGAAGATCTCGCCGAACAGCTCGAGCCCGTGATTGCCGAGCATGACGGCAGTGGGAAAGTTGCGGAAAATGAATTTGTAGCCTTGGTTGGTGATCGCGGGATCGGCGCCGATGTTGACGACGAAGGGGATGCCCCGCTGTTCCGCGACTTGCGCGATGGCGAGGCTCTGCGCCGAATCGAAAGCGCCCGTGAGGATGTTGCAGCCGTCGCGAATGAGCTTTTCCGCCTCGGTCCGGGCCGCCTCGGGGCTCGACTGCGTATCCGAGTCGATGACCTCGAGCGAATAGCCGCGCGCCTTCAGGAAGGACTTGCCGACCTCGATCGCCTGCTGACAGTGCTGCCCGATCTGCGCCTCGAAGCCTGAGCGCGGCAGCAGGCTGCCGATCTTGATCGCCGGGATCTGGGCGCGGGCGCGGCCGACGGGACCGGCGATCGCCAGCGCGCCGGTGGCGGCGGCGCCGATGGCAAATTCGCGGCGATCGAAGCGTGTCTTCATTGTGGCTCTCCCTGGATGCCCGCGGCTTCTCCGGCGCCGCCGGTCGCTCGTGCCGGCGTTTCACCGCGCGGCTCCTACCATAGCGCAACGTGCCGCGCGATCAAGCAAGCCCGGTCGCGTCGCGGCTTCGGGCTACCCGTTCCGCGCCGTTGGCCCTTCGTCCTTGCCGGGCACGGTCAGGTTGCGCAGCATGCGCAGCAGCGCGGCCGCATCGTCGCCGCGCAGCCGCCGCGCCAAGCGCCGATTCTGACCGGCGACCCGCCGGCTCAATCTGGCGTGCAGCGCTCGGCCCTTCGGCGTCAAGAACAGCGCGCGGGCGCGGCGATCGACCGTCGAGGCCAAACGAACAACGAGGCCGCGCCGTTCCAGGGCGTCGAGGAGGAGGACCATGCGCGGCGCGTCCGCGCCGAGAGCGGCGGCCAGCGTCGTCTGGTTGATGCCGGGATTTCGCTGTACCAGCCGGATGATGGCGAACTTGACCGGGGTGATGCCGAATTCGCCGAGGATCTCGTTGGTGTCCTGAAAGATCGCGACTTGCGCGCGCCGGATCGCATAGCCGATCACCGTATCGAGCCCGCCCATGTCGATGGCGGCAGCGGGCATCGAATGGTGGCGCAGCTTCGACCTTTTCGAGGTCGGGACGGTAGCAGGCCTGTCGGGCATGGTCTTCCAGGACTCGCTCGCTAAGGGGAACCGCTGTCGCGTGCCGAGAGATGCTTACTTTCGATGATAATTATCGTCAATAACTATAACTATCTTGCCGGCGAAAACCGGTGGTGCTAAGCTTTACTAGAAGAGCCGTCAAACGGCCGTCGCCTTGGCGACACCGAACGTGGCAACGAAATCGAGGGAGGAATTCCATGTCGAGACGGCATCGTCACGCCCAATGGCTTTTGGCGAGCGCCGCTACGATCAGTGTTGCGTTGTGTCTTGCAGACGCGCGCCTCGCCGTGGCGGCTACGACCACGCCCAAAGTGACCTGCGCCAGCCTCACCAGCCTCGCGCTCCCCAATGCGCAGATCATCAGCGCGACCGAGGTCACGACCTTTACCCCCAACTACTGCAACGTCATCGGCGTCATCGACAAGCGGGTCAGCAGCCAGGACCCCGATCATTTCACTTATGGCATCGGCTTCGAGCTCAATCTTCCGGACAGTTGGATCGGCCGCTTCGAGATGCAGGGCGGTGGCGGCACCGACGGCTCAGTGCGGAGCCCTGGCGGCAATGCCGGCATCGAATTGAGCCAGGGCTGGGCGGTGGCCGCGGATGATGGCGGGCACGAAGATTCGCCTTCCAATCCCTTCGGCTGGTCGGATGACGACGCCAATGCCGGCGGCTCGGCCCATTTCGGCATCGACGAGCAGGCGCGGATCGACTACGGCTACAATGGCATCTTCCAAACCACGACGATTTCCAAGCTCATCATCGCCCACTACTACGGCGAGGCGGCGGCCTATGCCTACCTCGCCGGCTGCTCCAATGGCGGCCGCGACGGCATGGTCGCATCGCAGAGATTTCCCGATCTCTTCGACGGTGTCATCTCCGGCAATCCCGGCTTCGACCTGCCGCGGGCCGGGCTTACCGAGGCGTGGAACGAACAGGCGCTGGCCCCGCTCGCGACGCGCACCGACGTGAACGGCCAGCCCTATATTCCTGACACCTTCCCGCCGCAGGACCTCGAAGTCGCCTCGGCGGCGATCTTGGGCGCATGCGATGGGCTCGACGGTCTCGTCGACGGCATCATCGACAATTTTCCGGCCTGCACGGACAAGCGCGTCTTCCCCGCGCTCGACGCCTTCACCTGCAGCGCGACGGGCGCTCATGGCAACACGCAGCATGGTGGCTCGTGCTTGACCGCGGCACAAGTCGCCGCCTTGAAGAAGCTCTTCGCCGGCCCCGAGAACTCGAAGGGCAAGCATCTCTATTCGCGCTGGTATTGGGATGCGGGAATCTGGGATCCGCCGACCGCGGGCGGCCTCGGCTTCGCGGGATGGAATATCGGCACCATTCAGACGACCGGCACTCTTTCGAACAACGCGTTCAACCTGACGCTCGGCGCCGGCGCCGTACCGATGATCTTCCACAATCCGCCCGTGGTCACCCCGGTGGCCGGCCCCGCCGGGCAGGAAGCCTTCATGTTCCATTACAATTTCGATACCGACGCGCCGACCATCTTCGCTTCGGCGCCGGGCTATCCCGAAAGCCCCATGGAGTTCATGACCGGCGTCTCGCTGGACATGCAGCCGTTCAAGGCCCATCACGGCAAGCTCATCATCTATGATTCAGTCAATGACGGGATTTTCTCCGGCGCCGACATCGTGCATTGGTACGACGCGATGAACGACTTCATGGGCGGCGACGCGCAGCGATTCGCTCGTCTCTTCATGGTGCCTAACATGGCGCATTGCGGCGGCGGTCCGGCGACCAATAACTTCAGCGCGAATATACTGACGGCGATTACCAACTGGGTGGAAAACGGAGTCGCTCCCGATCGCATCATCGCCGGCAATGGGAATACTAGTTCGCCCTTCCCCACCGGCGGGCTGTTCGATCCGCGGGTTGCTGCGAATTTTCCGACCGGCGGCACGCGCCCGCTTTGCCCCTATCCACAGCAAAGCCGCTATGTCGGGTCGGGCGCGACCAACAATGCCGCCAATTTTGTCTGCGTGAAGCCACGTCCCGCGGATGAGCGCGACCACGACAAGGACGACTTCTTCTTCGGCGGCCGGTTTGACGATCATTTCGCCGATTTCGACGGCGGTGATCGCGGGCATGACTACCGGGATTGAAGATGAGACGACATCACCGGAGGCGCGGCCGATAGGGATCGCGTTTCCGGCGATGTGGCGATAGGCTTCACCCGCATTCCCAAGGATCCCGGGCGACGTTTCCGGCCGGAGCGCTTGCTCGCGCTCCGAGGCAGCGCTTTCGGTTGCCTTCCTCCAGTGGCGCTTTTATGACTGCGGCGGCACTGAAGGACGCTACGCATGAGTCGACAGGACCTGTTCCCGCCGATCGAGCCTTACACTACGGGAATGCTGCCGCTCGATGCGCATCACACGATGTATTGGGAGCAGTCGGGCAACCCGCATGGCGTGCCCCTCGTCTTCCTGCATGGCGGGCCGGGCGCCGGCGCCACCGCGACCCATCGCCGGTTTTTCGATCCGACCTATTATCGCATCGTCGTCTTCGACCAGCGCGGCGCCGGGCGGTCGTTGCCGCTGGGCTCGGTGACCAACAACACGCTGCAACACCTGCTCGCCGATCTCGAGCTGCTGCGCCGCCATCTCGGCATCGAGCGCTGGGCGGTGTTCGGCGGCTCCTGGGGCTCGACCCTGGCGCTCGCCTATGCCGAGCGCCATCCCGAGCGCTGCCGCGGCCTCATCCTGCGCGGCATCTTCCTGTGCCGCCAGCGCGAGATCGACTGGTTCCTCTACGGCATCCGCACGGTCTTTCCCGAAGCGTGGCGGGCATTTTCGAGCTTCATCCCGGAGGCCGAGCGCGGCGACCTGCTCGACGCCTATTACCGCCGCCTCATTGATCCCGATCCGGCCGTGCACATGCCGGCGGCGCGCGCCTGGAGCAATTACGAGGGCTCGTGCTCGACCTTGCTGCCGAGTCCCGACACGCTCGCCGCCTTTGGCGAGGACCGCATGGCCCTGGGGCTCTCCCGCATCGAGGCGCATTTCTTCCGACACGAGGAGATATCAGCGGAGAATGACCTGGTTGCCCGAGTCGGGCGCATCCGCGGCATCCCCGCGACCATCGTGCAAGGGCGCTATGACATGGTCTGCCCGATCGTCAGCGCCGACGAATTGGCGCGCGCCTGGCCCGAGGCCGAATACGTCGTCGTCCCCGATGCCGGGCACAGCGCCATGGAGCCGGGCATCCGCGCCCAGCTCGTCGCCGCCACCGAACGGTTGAAGAAACGGCTTTAGCGGTTCAACCGGGACGCAGCCGAATGAGCCGCTTGCCGAGGTTCTCGCCGCGGTAGAGGCCAGCGATGGCGCCAGGACACTGGTCGATCCCTTCGAGAATGTCCTCGCGATAGGAAAGCCTGCCCTCGCGCACCCAGTGGGCGAGCCGCGCCACCGCCTCCTCGTAGCGGTGCTGGAAGTCGAAGACGAGAAAGCCCTGCATCCTTGCTCGTTTGACGAGAAAATGCCGCTCGACGCGCGGCCCTGCGGGCGGCGGGTCCCAACTCGCGACCGAAGCCGTGCCGCAGATCACCACCCGCGCGCCGGTTGCGAGGCGGCGCAGCACCGCATCGCTGATCGCCCCGGCGGTATTGTCGAAATAAACGTCGATGCCACCCGGACAGGAAGCGGCGAGCGCGTCATCGAGCGATCCGCCGGCCTTGTAGTCGATGGCGTCGTCGTAGCCGAAGAGTTCCCGGCAGAGCCGGGTCTTGACCGGCCCGCCGGCGATGCCGATTGTGCGGCAGCCCGCGATCTTGGCGATCTGTCCGACCGCGGAGCCCACCGCGCCGGCCGCGGTCGAAACGAGGACGGTCTCGCCCGGGCGCGGCTGGCCAACTTCCAAAAGCCCGAAATAAGCGGTGATGCCGTTCAGGCCGAGGACGCCGAGCGAGAGCGAGAGCGGCAGGTCGGTCTCCTTGACCTTGCGCGTGATCGCGGCGCCGTCGGTGACCGCGTATTCCTGCCACCCCAAGAGCCCCATCACCTTGTCGCCCACGGCGTAGCCCGGGTGGCGCGAGGCGATCACCTCGCCAGCGGCGAAGGCGCGCATCACCTCGCCGATGCCCACCGGTGTCGAATAATTGGCGACGGCGCTGACCCAGCCGCGCATCGCCGGCTCGACCGAGAGATAATCGTTGCGCACCAGGACCTGCCCCTCCTTGAGGTCCGGCATCGGCGCGGCTGCGATCTCGAAATTTTCCGCTTGGGGAATCCCGCTCGGTCGGGATTTGAGCCGCACTTGGCGGTTGCGCTGGGGCGGCATTAGGAACCTCCGCCGCAGGTGGGACAATCGGGGTCGCGCGGCAGCTTGATCTTGTGGAAGCTGGTGCCGAGCGCGTCATAGATCAGAAGGCTGCCCGAAAGGCTCTCGCCGATGCCAAGTATCTCCTTCAGCACCTCGGTCGCCTGCAACGTGCCCATCACGCCGGCAACCGCGCCAAGGATTCCCGCGGTCTCGCAGCGCGGCACGGTATCGGGCGGCGGCGGCTCGCGGAAGAGGCAGCGGTAGCACGGGTGCGGCGGGCCGAGATAGGGTTTGAAGGTCGAGAGCTGCCCCTCGAAGGGCGAGAGCGCGGCGGCGACCAGCGTCTTGCCGAGCCGGTATGAAACATCGTTCAGGAGATAGCGCGTCGCGAAATTGTCGCTGCCGTCGGCGACGAGGTCGTAGCGCGCGATGAGGCCCGCCGCATTCGCCGCATCGAGGTGGAGAGGATGCGGCTCGACCGCGACCTCGGGATTGATCGCGGCGAGCGTCGCCCGCGCGCTCTCGACCTTATTGACGCCGATGCGGCCGGTCGGGTGGACGATCTGGCGCTGCAGATTGGAGAGATCGACCGCGTCGTCATCGACCACGCCCAAAGTGCCCACGCCCGCGGCCGCAAGGTAGAGCAGAATGGGCGAGCCGAGGCCGCCGGCGCCCACCACCAGGACGCGCGCCGCCATGAGCTTCGCCTGCCCTTCCTCGCCGACCTCGTCGAGAATGAGGTGCCGGGCATAACGCTGGAACTGCGCCTCGGTCAGCGCCGCGTGCGCCATCACAACCCTTCGAACAGCGCCGTCGAGAGATAGCGCTCGGCGGTGTCGGGGAGCACGACGATGATCACCTTGCCTGCCATCGCGTCTCGTGCGCCGATCTCGACTGCCGCCGCAAGCGCCGCGCCCGAGGAGATGCCGCAGGCCACGCCGTCGCTCCGCGCCACCTCGCGCGCCGCGGCGAGCGCGGTCTCGTTGCCGATGCGCACCACCTCGTCGATGAGCTTCACGTCGAGGACCGCCGGGATGAAGCCGGCGCCGATGCCCTGGATCTTGTGCGGGCCCGGCGGCCCGCCCGAGAGCACAGCGCTGTCCTCGGGCTCGACCGCGATCATGCGCAGGCCGGGCTTGCGCGGCTTCAGCACCGCGCCGACGCCGGTCAGCGTGCCGCCGGTGCCGATGCCGCTCACCACGACATCGACCGCGCCATCGGTGTCGCGCCAGATCTCCTCGGCGGTGGTGCGGCGATGGATTTCGGGATTGGCCGGATTTTGGAACTGCTGCGGCATGAAGGCGTCGGGCAGCGATTTGACGAGCTCCTCGGCGCGCGCGATCGCGCCGCGCATGCCCTTGGCGGCGGGCGTCAGCTCGAGCTCGGCGCCGAGAATCTTGAGCATCCGCCGGCGCTCCTCCGACATGCTGTCGGGCATGGTCAGAATGAGGCGATAGCCCTTGGCGGCGGCGACGAAGGCCAGGGCGATCCCGGTATTGCCGGAGGTCGGTTCGACCAGCACCGACTTGCCCGGAATGATGCGGCTCTCGCGCTCCGCGGCCTCGATCATGGCGACGCCGATGCGGTCCTTGACCGAGGAAAGCGGATTGAAGAACTCGCACTTGCCGAGAATCTCGGCCTTCGCCTTGTGCGCCGCGGCGAAGCGCTTCAAGCGCACCAGCGGCGTCGCGCCCATGGTTTCGATGATGCTGTCATAGACCCGGCCGCGGAATTCGGTGCGATTGCGTTCTGCCTCTGCCATTGACGTTCTTCTCCGCTTGGTCAAATCGAGAAATCGAGCTTCGATGCGTACTCGCCGGCGACACCCGCTTTATGGGCGCGCAGACACAGCTCTTCAATGGTGATGGTGTCGAGGCGGCGCATCAGCTCTTCCTGCAGCTCCTGCCACAAGGGCCGTACCACGCGCTTGCCGAGCTCGGCGCCGGCTTCCTCGTTGAGCGGGTCGTCGCCGCCATCGAGCGAGCGGACGACGCGGACGATCTCGCCCAGACTGATGCGGCGGCGCTCGCGCGCGAGGCGATAGCCGCCGCGCGGCCCGCGCACGCCGGCGAGCACGCCTGCTCGGACCAATTGCTGCAGGACCTGCTCGAGATAGCGGCGGGGAATGCCGTGGCGGCGGGTGATCTCGCCCGACTGCACCGGCAGCGCGCCGGCGTTGTAGGCGATGTCGAGGACGGCCTCGATGGCGAAGAGCAGCTTCTTGGAAAGCCGCAGCATGGGCTAGGCGCCGGTCGAGCCGAAGCCGTCCGCGGCGCGCGCGCTCGGCGGCAGGACCGTGACCTTCTGCCAAGCGATTCGACATATCGGAGCGATGATGAGCTGGGCGATGCGCTCTCCGCGGGCGATGATGACGCTCTCGCTGCCTAGATTGGCCAGGATGACGCCGATCTCGCCGCGGTAGTCGCTGTCGATGGTGCCGGGGCTGTTGAGCACGGTGACGCCGTGCCGCAGCGCCAGGCCCGAGCGCGGGCGCACCTGCCCCTCACAGCCTTCGGGCAGAGCGAGCGCGATCCCGGTCGGCACCAGCGCCCGCCCGCCCGGCGGCAAGGTGAGCGGCGCCGTGACGGCGGCGGCGAGATCCAGCCCGGCGCTTCCCACTGTGGCATAAGCTGGGAGCGACAGCCCCTCGCCGTGGGGCAGGACCTCGAGCGGCACCCTGATCGCGCTCATTCTCCCGCCTTGGCTTCGAGCGCGGCGGCGATGCGCTGGGCCAGGCGCTCCGCCACGTCGCGCTTGGAGAGCGGCGGCCAGTCCTCGACGCCGCCGCCATCGATCAGGTGAATGGTGTTGAGATCGCCGCCGAAGGTGCCGGAGGCAGCCGAGACATCATTGGCGAGGATCCAGTCGCAGCCCTTCTTCGCCCGCTTGGCACGCGCGTTCTCGATCAAGTTCTCGGTCTCTGCGGCAAAGCCGATCACCAGGCGCGGCCGTCGGTTTCCGAGCGCGCTCAGCCGCGCCAGGATGTCCGGGTTCTCGACCAGTTTGAGCGCAGGCGGCGCGCCCTTGCGTTTCAGCTTCTGCGCCGCCTCCTCGGGGCGCCAGTCGGCGACCGCGGCGGCGCAGACCGCAGCATCGACCGGCAGCGCCGCCTCGCAGGCGGCCAGCATCTCGCGCGCGGTGCCGACGCGGATGATGGTGACGCCGGGCGGATCGGGCTCCGCGGTCGGACCCGAGACCAGCACCGTCGCGGCGCCGAGACGCGCCAGCGCCGCCGCGATGGCATGGCCCTGCTTGCCCGAGGAGCGGTTGGCAATGTAGCGCACGGGATCGATCGGCTCGTGCGTCGGGCCACTCGTGACCAGCGCCTTGCGTCCGGCGAGCGCGTCGCGCGTCAGCCCCAAGAGAGCCTCGACCGCGGCGACGATCTCGTCGGGCTCCGCCATGCGGCCGATGCCGCTCTCGCCCTCGGCGAGCGGCCCGGTATTGGGCCCGACCGTCCGCACCCCGCGCGCCTCGAGGCGCTCGAAATTGGCGCGGGTCGCCGGATGCTGCCACATCCGCGTATTCATCGCCGGCGCCACCAGCACCGGGCGGTCGCTGGCGAGGAGCGCGGTCGCCGCGAGATCGTCGGCGAGGCCCGCTGCCATGCGCGCCAGCAGATCCGCGGTCGCGGGCGCGACGAGGATGCAATCCGCCTCTTGCGCCAGGCGCAGATGCCCCATCTCGCTTTCGTCGGTGAGCGAGAACAGATCGGTATAGACCTTGTCGCCGCTCAAGGCCGCCGCCGCCAGCGGGCTGACGAAGCGCGCGGCCGCCGCGGTCATGATGACGCGCACGGCAGCGCCGCGCTCGCGCAGCCGGCGGATGAGGTCCAGACTCTTATAGGCGGCAATGCCGCCGGCGATGATCAGGAGAACGCGCCGGCCATGGAGCATTGCGTCCTCCGCAGCTCCGAGTAAATCGTTGATGATCTACACTATAGGGCCCGCAAAATCCGATGCAAGAGCATCGCCAAAAAGATCTAGCCGGCGCGATCGGCCAGCCCCTGGATGAGGCCGATGCGCCCTTCCTCCTGACTGCGCAAATTGTTCTGCGCGATCAACGGCCAATCCTCGCCGAGCAGCAGATGCAGGCCGAGCGGCGGCAGCGCCCCACCGGGAACCGGCGCGCGCAGCCGGCTCTGCGCGATCGCATCCGCGGTCTGATCCTCGACGACGAGGATGCGAAAGCCGGCAGCCTCGAGCGCCTGGCGCGTCGCATCCGGCGACAAGAGAAAGCTGATCGCGGGATCGCGCGCCCAGGGCAGCGGGAAATGCGGCGCGCCGCCAGCGCCGGCGACGACGTCCGAAAAGGCATAGCGGCCGCCGGGCTTCAGCACGCGGCGGATTTCGGCATAGAGCCGAGCGCGGTCGCTGATGTTCATGACGGCGTTCTGCGACCAAGCGACATCGAAACTTTCGTCCGCGAAGGGCATCGCGAGCGCATCGCCCTTGCGGTAATCGACCTTGTCGGCGAGGCCGATGCGCGCGGCGAGCATGGTGGCGACGCGACAGAATTCGGGCGTCAGGTCGATCCCGGAGACGCGACAGCCGAAGGTCCAAGCGAGGTAGCGCGACGGCCCGCCGATGCCGCTGCCGACATCGAGCACCCGCTCGCTGCCGTGGAGCGCAAGCAGCCGGGCGAGGTCCAAGGTCGCGGCGCGCCCGCGGGTGTGGAATTCATCGACCGCCAGCAGGTCGTCCGGCCGCAGATGGTCGATATCCTTCCCCGCCGCTTTCAAAGCGGCCAGGATCGTCGCGCCGAGATCCTGGCGCGCATAATGCCGGCGAACGGCAAGCTCCCGCTCCGTCATGCTTTTCCTTTCGCCCGCCGATCAAAGGGGTGGCGCGTGATCGGCGGGCATCGCGTTGCTTACCGCAACATCAGCGCGATCGCCACCAGAGCAAGAGCGGCGATCCACAGCGGCAGGCCCAAGAGCTCGGCGGCGCTGCGCCGCGCGATGGCGGCCAAGGAATCACGGTGGAGCGGCAAGCCGCCGCCTGCGGTCAGGAGCGCCGCCGTCTTGTCCAGGCTCTGCAGCAACGCCGGCAGGCGCTGCAGCGCATCGAGCGCATCGGCCATGGCGTCCCTGAACCGCGCCTCGGGCCCGCGGTTCTCGCGCATCCATTCCTCGATCAGCGGTTGCGCCAACACCCACATGTTGATGGTGGGATCGAGCAGCCGGCTGATGCCTTCGGCCAGGACCATGGTCTTCTGCAAGAGCAGCAGTTGCGGCTGCGTCTCCATCGCGAACTGCTTCGTCACCTGGAAGAGCTGCGCCAAGAGCCGGCCCAAGGAGATCTCGTGCAGCGGCCGGCCCAAAATCGGCTCGCCGATGGCGCGGCAGGCCTGCGCGAACCAAGCGCGGGATTGATCGGCCGGGACATAGCCCGCCGCGAAATGCACATCGGCGACGCGGCCGTAATCGCCGGTGAGGAATGCCAAAAGCATGTCGGCGAGGTAGTAGCGCGTCTTGCGGTCTAGCCGTCCCATGATGCCGAAATCGACCGCGACGATGGCGCCGTCCTTGTCGATAAAAAGGTTGCCCGGGTGCAAATCGGCGTGGAAGAAGCCGTCGCGGAACACCTGCTTGAAGAAGGCACCCGCCGCCTTTTCCACGATGGCGCGGACATCGTGCCCAGCGGCGAGGAGCGCGGCGCGGTCGTCGATGCGGATGCCGTGGACCTGCTCCAGGGTCAGCACCTGCCTGGAGGTCCTGAGCCAATCGACGCGCGGCACGCGGAAGCTCTCATCATCCGTGAAATTGTCGCGGAGCTCCGAGGCCGCCGCCGCCTCCAAGCGCAGATCCATCTCGCGCGAAACGGTCTGCGCCAGCTCGTCGACCACCGCCCGCGGCTTGAGGCGCCGGAGCCGCGGCTCGAGGCGCTCGGCCGCGGCGGCGAGCCCGAAGAACAGGTCGAGATCGCGGGCGAAGGCCGCGGCGATGCCAGGGCGCAGCACCTTGACCGCCACCTCGGCGCCGTCGCTGCTCAGCGCCAGATGGACCTGGGCGATCGAGGCGGCCGCGATCGCGGTCTCGTCGAAGCGGCTGAACAGTTCGCCGAGCGGCTTGCCGAGTTCACTCTCGATGACGGCGCGCGCCTCCGCCCCGGGAAACGGCGGCAGACGGTCCTGCAGTTGCGCCAGGTCGGCGGCAACGGGCTCGCCGATGAGATCCGGGTGCAGGCTCAAGGCTTGGCCGAGCTTGATGAAGCTCGGGCCAAGCGCGTTGAGCGCCGCGGCCAGCCGCTCGCCCGGTCTGAGCCGCGCCGTCAGCGGATCGCGACGGCGCAGCAGCCGCAGCAGCAGCCGCGCCAGCCACGCCGCCCCGCCGACGCGCTCCAGCAGAAAGAGGGCATCATACCGGGCGAGCGTGAGGACGATCTCGAAGAGCCGGAAAAGATTGCGCAAAGCGCGCGACAGCGCGAACATCGCTCAGACCCGCGCCGAGGCGCCTGGGCTCAAAGCCGCCAGCCGGAATGCAGCGCGGCGATGCCGCCGCTGAGGTTGCGGAAGCCCACCTGCTCGAAGCCGGCGGCGCGCATGCGCTCGGCGAGCTCGGCTTGCGGCGGGAAGCGGCGGATGCTCTCCACCAGATATTGATAGGCGTCACGGTCGCCGGCCACCCATTGACCGAGCCGCGGCAGCGCCTGAAAGGAATAGAGATCATAGGCGCGCGCCAAGAACGGCAGCACCACATGGCTGAATTCGAGGCACAGGAACCTGCCGCCCGGCCGCAGCACCCGACGCATCTCGGCGAGCGCGCGGTCGATGCGGCTGACATTGCGCAGCCCGAAGGCGATGGTGCAGGCATCGACGCCGCCGCTCTTGATCGGCAGCGCCTCGGCATCACCGACGAGCCAGGCGATCTCATGCAGCCGCCCGCGGTCGATTGCGCGGTCGCGCCCGCTTCTCACCATGCTCTCGTTGATGTCGCAGACCAATGCCGCGCCGCCCGCGCCGGCGCGGTCGAGGAAGCGCAAGGCGATGTCGCCGGTGCCGCCGGCGACATCGAGGAGCATCTGCCCGGGACGCGGGTTCAGGCGCTCGATGAGATAGGACTTCCACAACCGGTGGACGCCGCCGCTCATCAGATCGTTCATCAGATCATAGCGCGCCGCGACGCTGTCGAAGACGCGGCGGACGAGCCCCGCCTTGTCCTCGAGCGCCACCCGGCGAAAGCCGAAATCGGTCTCGCTTGTCTCCCCGCCGGCCATGCGGCGAAGCATAGCGCGCCGATCGAAGGCGATCTATAAAAGCCGCTCGCATGCCCGAATTGCCCGAAGTCGAGACCGTCCGGCGTGGCTTGGCCTTGCGCCTTGCCGGCCGCCGCATCACGCGCCTCGCCTTGAACCGTGCCGATCTGCGCGCACCGCTGCCCAAGGGCCTGGCGGCGCGGGTCGAAGGGCGGCAGGTCCGGCATATCGGGCGCCGCGCCAAATACATCCTCATGCATCTCGACGATGGCGGCGTCATCCTGGCGCATCTCGGCATGTCCGGCCGTCTCGTGCTGAGCGAGGCGGGCGCGCCGGCGCCCG
>DATNIY010000002.1:0-53725 GCA_035604195.1 Allostellaceae bacterium | reverse complement strand
TCAACGTGCGGATGGTGAAAGTGATGGCCTTCGGCTTGGGCGCCGGCATCACCGGGGCCGGCGGCGCGCTTTATGCGCATCACTTCTTCTTCATCGAGCCCGCGACCTTTGGCTTCGCCATGTCCATCTCGATCATTCTTTTCGTCATTTTCGGCGGCATCCAGAGCTTTTGGGGCGCGATTCTGGGCGCCGTCGTCTTGTCGCTGCTGCCGCAGCTTTTTAGCTTTCTCGAGGGTTGGTACACGTTTGTCTATGGGCTCATTTTCGTGGTGCTCATGATCTGGCGGCCGCAAGGCATCATCGACCGACGCGCCCTCGTCTGGCTCGACGGTCTGGCGCGGCGCCGGTGACGGCTGTCATGCTCGCAACGCAGGGTCTCACCAAGGCATTCGGCGGATTGGTGGCGGTCAACGACCTCGACATCGTGGTCGAGTCCGGCGTCATCCATGCGATCATCGGTCCCAATGGTTCGGGCAAGACCACATTCTTCAACCTGTTGAGCGGCATGACCGCGCCGAATGCGGGGCGGATCGAGTTCTGCGGCCGCCGCATCGAGGGCGAGCTGCCGCACCGCCGCGCCCGGCTCGGCATCCGCCGCACCTTTCAAAACATTCGTCTGTTCGACGATCTCTCGGTGCTCGAAAACGTACTGCTCGGTCAGCACACATGCGCCCACGCCGGCCTCATGAGCCTCGTCGGCCGTTGGACCGGCGAGGAAAAACGGCTGCGCGGCGCCGCATTGTCGCTCCTCGATCGGCTCGGGATCGCCGAAGTGGCGGACCGCCGGGCGCGGGATCTCGCCTACGGTCCTCGGCGGCTCGTCGAAATCGCGCGGGCGATGGCGAGCGCGCCCAAACTTCTGCTGCTCGACGAACCCACCGCCGGAATGAATCCGCGCGAGACCGAGGAGGTCGCGCGCGTCGTCAGCGAGATCCGAGCCGGCGGCGTGACAGTGCTGCTCATCGAACATCACATGGACCTCGTCGCGGCCTTGGCCGAGCGGATCACCGTGCTCAATTTCGGCGTGAAGATCGCCGAGGGATCCCCCGCCGAGGTGCTGCACACCGCCGCCGTGGTCGACGCCTATCTCGGCAAGGCCGAGGCGCCATGACTCCGCGCATGCTCGATATTGCCGGTCTCGAGGTGCGCTACGATCAAGTCGAGGCCTTGCGCGGCGTGGATCTTGCGGTCCGGCGCGGCGAAATCGTCGCGATCATCGGCGCCAACGGCGCCGGCAAGTCGACGCTCCTGCGGGCGATTTCCGGCCTCGTGCGCCCGACGCGCGGACACATTGCGTATCAAGATGAAGAAATCGCGGGATTGCGGCCGGACCGCATCGTCAGCCGCGGTCTCGTCCATTGCCCGGAAGGGCGCGCCATCCTGAAGCGCATGACGGTTCGGGAAAATCTCCGGCTCGGCGCCTATCGGCTGGGCGAGCGCAACGATCGGACGCTCGACAAGGTCTTCGCGCTGTTTCCGCGCCTTCAGGAACGCCAGCATCAGCTTGGCGCGTCGCTGTCGGGCGGCGAGCAGCAGATGTTGGCGATCGGCCGCGCGCTCATGTCGGAGCCCAGCCTCCTGTTGCTCGACGAGCCGTCGCTGGGTTTGGCGCCTCTCATGGTCGCGGAGACGTTTCGCATCGTGCGCGAGCTCAGGACGCTCGGCGTCACCGTGTTGCTCGTCGAGCAGAACGCGGCCCAAGCCCTGCGCTGCGCCGATCGCGCCTACGTCCTCGAGAATGGCCGCATCACTTTGGCAGGCCCCGCCGCCGCGCTGCTCGACGATTCACGGGTCCGCGATGCCTATCTCGGCGCCGGCGCTGCGGGCGGCGGGTCGCGGGAAATTTCGGCGTGAATCCGCGGAAGCTCGCCGGGTGAGGCGCCGATCCGTGGGACCATGTCGGGCGCCTGCCCGTCCCACATGATCATCTCATGGCACACATCCCATTGTAGGCATAGGTCCTCGAGCGGAATCGCGTGGTAGATCATGTCAAGTTCCCGCATCATCGCCTTGGCGCCGCGCTTGACGCTCTCGTCGGGCTAAACCTATCTTTGGCCGATGACCACCGCGCCAGCCGTGGCTGCGCCGCGCGCGCCGCTGATCGCCGCAAAGGGCGTTGCCAAGACATACCGTGCGGTGGACGGCAGCGCGATCGACGCACTTGCCGCCTTCGATCTGGCGGTCGATGACGGCGACTTCGTCTGCATCGTCGGACCGT
Organism: Allostellaceae bacterium; assembly: GCA_035604195.1. Taxonomy (GTDB): domain Bacteria; phylum Pseudomonadota; class Alphaproteobacteria; order ATCC43930; family CGMCC-115725; genus DATJLY01. Next base: position 51,507 of record DATNIY010000002.1, on the reverse strand, counting down.
CGGGTTGCGGCAAGAGCACCGTGCTGCGCCTGGTCGCGGGCCTGACCGAGCCGAGCGCCGGCCGCCTGTCGCTCGGCGGCCGGCGGATCGACGGCGCGTCGCCCGAGATCGGCGTCGTCTTCCAAAGCGCGACACTGCTGCCATGGTTCACCGTGCGCGACAACATGCGCCTGCCGCTGCGCGTCGGTGGACAGCGCGTCGCGGGCGACGCCCGGGTGCGCGAACTCCTTGCCATGACCGGGCTTGCCGCCTTCGCCGACAAATATCCCTATGAGCTTTCCGGCGGCATGCAGCAGCGCGCTGCGATCGGCCGTGCGCTGGCGCGCGATCCCAAGGTTCTGCTGATGGACGAGCCGTTCGGCGCGCTCGACGCGCTGACGCGCGAGCGCATGAACGTCGAACTGCAGCGCATCTGGCAGATGAGCCGCAAGACCGTGATCCTGATCACCCACAGCATCGCCGAATCCGTCTTCCTCGCCGACCGCGTCGTCGTGATGTCGCCGCGTCCCGGCCGGGTGTTGCGCGAATTCCGCGTCGAGTTGGCGCGACCGCGCAGCTTCGAGCGCACGCCGGGCGAGCCCGAATACCTGCGCCTCACGCGCGAGATCCGCGCGCTGCTCGACCGAGGCGCCGAGGAGGAAGCGCAGTGAGGCGGCTCGACAGCAAGAGCCTGGAGCTCGCGGATGTCGGCCGGCCGGCCGGCGCCGGCGCGGCGCGCGCCGGGCGCATCGCGCTCACTCTGAGCGGCGGGATCGTGCTGCTGTTGCTGTGGCAGGCCTGCGTCGCGTGGCTCGGCGTGCCACCCTACATCCTGCCGGCGCCGGCGAAGGTGCTGGCGGCGCTGTGGTCGGGGCTCGCCGTGCCGGTGACCAGCCCGACCGGCTTTTACCTGCCGCTCGCCAGCACCTTCGCCAATGCCGCGTGGGGCTTCGCCATCGGCGCGATCCTCGGCATCGCGGTGGGTTCGCTGATGGCCGAGTTCCGCGCGGTCGAGACCGTGCTGATGCCCTATGCCTTCGCGTTCCAGGTGCTGCCCAAGGTCGCGATCGCGCCGCTGATCGTCATCTGGTTCGGCTTCGGCAACGGCTCGAAGGTGGCGATGGCGGCCCTGCTCGCATTCTTTCCGCTGATGGTCAACAGCTTCACCGGCATCCGCACTGCCGATCAGGAGCGGCTCGACCTCCTGCGCGCGCTCTCGGCTTCGCGGCTCGAGACCTACCGCGTTGTCAAGCTGCCCTCGGCCGCGCCTTACATCTTCGCCGGCTTGGACATGGGGATGGTCTACGCCATCCTCGGCACCATCGTCGCCGAATTCCTCGGCGCGCAGCAGGGCATCGGCGTCGCCATCGTGCAGGCGCAGGCGGTGACCGACGTGGCGAGCGTCTTCGCCGCCCTGATCCTGCTCGGCGCGGTGGGGATCGCGCTGCACTTGACGATTCGCCTGTGCGAACGGCGTATTGTGCACTGGACCGTCAGGCAAGACACCTGAGCCGCAATTCGGGGAGGATACGATGCGGGTGAGCCGCCGCGAGGCGATTCTGTCGGGGCTGGTCGCCGCGGCGTTCGGCGTGCCGGCCTGGGCGCAATGCCAGGATCTGCCGACGCTCAAATTCGGCGTCGGGCTCAAGATCCTCAACGCGACGTTCACGAACGTGATGATCGGCGAGCGCCTGGGGTTCATGCGTCAGCAGGGCTATCGCCTCGACGGCCTGGCCTTGGGCTCGCTGAGCGGCGTCTTCATCGGCCTCGACAGGAATGACATCCAGTTCGGCGTGGTCAACCCGTCGGTGGCGTTGCCCCTTTATGCCAAGGGCGAATTGCCGCCGATCACCTGCTTTTACGAATACACCTATCCCTACAAATGGGACGTGGTGGTGAAACCGAACTCGGCGATCAAGAGCTATGCCGATCTCAAGGGCAAGAAGATCGGCGTCTCCAATTTGGGCGCGACGGACTACCCGGTCACGCGCGAGGTGATGCGGAACATCGGCATCGATCCCGACAAGGACGTGTCCTGGGTGGTGGTCGGCGAAGGCGTCAGCGCCGGCGTCGCGCTCGACCGCGAGGCGGTGGATGCGCTCGCCTATTTCGACACTGGCTTCGGTACCATCGAGGCGACCGGCATAAAGCTGCGCTATCTGCCGCGGCCGCAGCGCATCCCCTTCATCGGCGGATTCTTCATCGCCGCGCGACGCGATTTCATCGACAAGAGCCGCGCCGCCTGCGTCGCCTTCGGCCGATCGATTGCCATGTCGACCGAGTACATCCTGGCCAACCCCGCAGCCGGCGCGCGCGCGTTCCTCGCCATGTTCCCCGGCACCGCGCCGCGCGATGTCACGCCCGCGGAGGCGGTGCAGCGCACGGTGAAGTCGGTCGAGCGTCGGCTCACGCTTTACCGCCCGCCCTACAAGGACGCCAAGCTGGGCGCGATCCAGGAGGCCGAGTGGCGCGCCGAGGCCGATTTCATCGGTCTCAAGATCGCCGATCTGACGCCGCTTTACACCAACGCGCTGATCGACGAGATCAACGATTTCGACCGCGCCGAGGTGATCGCGCTGGCCAAGGCGGCGAAAAGCTGACGGCTATTTCTTCGGCGGCGTCTCGACGCTGCGCACCGGCGTCTCGGGCGTCAGGCCGCCGCGGCGGCGCGGATAGGTCTCGCGGCCGCTCTCCTCCCAGTCGCCGGCGACGGCGCGGCGGGCGTTGCGTTCCCACGCCTCGTTCCAGTCGCCGAGTGAATAGCCATGCCACGGCGGCACCGGGTTGAGTGCGGGCAGGCCAAGCTCCTCCCAGATCTTGCGCGCGGCTTCCATGTATTGCTTCGCGGGCAATGCCAGCGGCGGCATCGGGTGCTTCAGGGTGGCGTCGATCATCATGGTCGATTCTTCGTTGCGCGGGCCGGATTTCGGTGCATGGCCGCGCGAGCGGTACGGCATGATGTGGACGTCTTCGATCGGGTTGCAGCGATAGGCGATCGACCACAGCACCGCGTCGGTGCTCGACGGGTCGATGTCCTCGCTGACCGCGATCACCACCTTGCCCCAGTCGCCCTTGAGGGTCGCCGCGCCCTGAAGCGCACGCCACACCTCGGTATGCGGCGTGGTGTTGGCGAGCTGCACGAAGATCATCGGGCGCAGGTCACTGAGCGGCTCGTGCATCACTGCCTGGCGAACGCCCGTGATCCCGAGCACGTCGCGCAGATGGGCGAGGAACAGCGGCTCGTAGGCAACCTTCTTGATGGTGCTCGACTCGCTGGGCGTCACCTGGCTCACGATCGAGACCAGCACCGGCGATTTTCTGTGGGTGATCGCGGTCACCTGCATCGACATGTTGAAATCCTCGAGCGCGACGTGGCCGTGGCTTTCGCCGAACGGTCCCTCGGGTTCGAGGAGCTCGGGATCGATGAGCCCCTCGATCACGATCTCGGCATCGGCCGGAACCTCGAGGTCGATCGAGACGCACTTCACCATGCGAATCGCTTCGCCGGCGAGGCCGCCCGCCACCGCCATCTCGTCCGTATCGAGCGGCAGCTTCTGCGGCCCGGTGAAAATGACAACCGGCGGGCCGCCCAGCGCAATGGCGCAAGGCATCGGCGTCTTGCGCGCGCGGTGCTTGAGCCAGTGCTGATAGCCGCCGGCGCCGCCGATGCGCGTCGCCATGCGCACGCCGAGCCGGTCGGTCGCCTTCAATTGGGCGCGATAGGTGCCGGCGTTGCGGATGCCGGTGTCGGGATCCTTGGTGATGCACAGCGTCATGGTGAAATAGGGCGCGGCGTCGAAGCCCGGCGTCGAGATCGGTACCGGCAGAGCGGCGAGGCCACCGCCCGGCTGTTTCAGGGCATCGCCCCTCACCACCACCTCCTGGCAAGGCGCCTGGCTGACCAGCACCGGCGGGATCGGGTTGGCGATCGCGTGCATCCAGGCGGCGCCGATCTCGGCTTCCGGCCGGCCCATGCCGATGGCATAGATCTGGCGCGAGGCGGCGAGCGCGCCGACTGCGACCGGGATGTCGTATCGGCGGCCCTTGGAATCGACGACGTTGGTGAACAGGAAGGCGCGGCGCTTGTCGTCCGCCACGCGGCCCTGGAACTGCCAGCGCACCAGGGGGTGCAGCTCGGTGTCCTTGTTGATCGGCCGGTCCACGCGGACCAGCAGGCCCCTCGCGTCGAGCGCCTTCAAATGCTCCTGGAAGTCGCGCGCAGGTCCTGCGCCCTGGTTGCGCGTGCGCTGCCGGTCGGCAACGTCGTCCATCCGAACGCCCTCCTCATTCCACTATATCAGGCCGGCGGCGTCCTCGAGATGGAAAAGCCGCTTCGCCGTTTCGCCCAGAATGGCCTTGCGCTCGGATGCGTTGAGCGGCGCCTGCTCGACGACTTTGGTCGGGTTGTCATCCCCGATAGGAAAGGGATGGTCGGAGCCCAGCACCACTTTGTCGCTCCCGGCCAGCTCGCACAGGAAGCGCAGCGCGCGCGGATCGAACAGAACGGTGTCGAAATAGAGCCGGCGGAAGCCATCGAGCGCGTCGGCATATTGGTTCGGGTGGATCGCGTTATTGCGCTGGAGCCGGCCGAGCGCGTAAGGCAGCGCGCCGCCGCCGTGCGAGATGATGAGATGGGCGCCGGAATATTTCTGCAAATTTCCGGAATAGAGGAGCCGCGTCAGCGCGATGCTGGTGTCGGCCAGGCGGCCGATGGCGTTGACCATGTCATAGGCGTCGAGGCGGTCGTCGCCGCAGACGAACATGGGATGGACGAAAACCGGAACCTGCTTCGCGGAAGCCGCCTCCCAGAACGGATTCAAGTCGGGATCGTCGAGCGTGCCGCCCATGCCCTTGGGCTGGGTCCCGATCATGACGCCCTTGAAGCCTTGGCCGAGCGCCTCTTCCAGCACGGTCGCGGCGAGCGCGCCGTTTTGCAGCGGCACGCAGGCGAGCGGCTGGAGCGCGGGCAGCGCGGCCGTTGCCTTCGCCATATGCTCGTTGACGAAGCGGCACCAATCGGCGCCCTCCGTCGCAGGCAATTCGTAGCCGAACAGGTCGAGCCACCCGCCGGCAAGTTGGCAATCGATGCGCTGCTTGGCAAGCCAGGTTTGGCGCTGGCCGAGATCGATCAGCTTGGGCGAGACCGGCCGGGTCGCGGCGCCGCCGGCGAAGGCGAGCGTGATGCCGGCGCCCTCGGTGGCGACGGCGACGGACGGGAAAAGGCGACGCTCGGATTTGAGAGCCTCGAGCATCGCGGCCGGCACGAAATGCGCATGGGTATCGACGATCACGATCTTCTCCCCGAACTATTCGGTTTCGATGTCAAGGGCGCGCAAGATATCGTCGCGCACCGTCGCGCGCGCGGCGGCGGTGAGGTCCTTGCCGGCCGTCGCGGCATAGACGATGCGCGCCGGACGGCGGAAGACGAGGACCCTGCGGCCGAGCTGCAACGCCTCGTCGATCGAATGGGTGATGAAGATGCCAGTTGCGCCGGTATCGCGCACGAGATCAAGGAACTCGGCGCGCAGGGCGTTGCCGGTGACTTCGTCGAGCGCCGAGAACGGCTCGTCGGCGAGCAGGATGTCCGGCTTGATCGCGAACGCGCGCGCGATCGAGACGCGCTGACGCATTCCGCCCGACAATGCGTGCGGATAGTCGCCGGCACGATTTGCGAGTCCGAGTCGCTCGAGCCACTGTGCGGCGATGGCAAGTCGCTCGGCGCGCGCGATCTTGTTGACCTCGAGACCGAGCGCGACGTTGTCGATCGCGGTGCGCCACGGCATGAGCCGATCGCTCTGGAAGACGATGCCGAGCTTGCCGCGGAACCAATCGAAATCGCGGTAGGGATCCCGCCCCCGCACCCGGACGCGGCCGGCGGATGGCTGTATGAGGCCCGCCAACAGGTTGAACATCGTGGATTTGCCGCAGCCGGTCTTGCCGAGGACAGCCACAAGTTCGCCGCGCTCGACGGTGAAGCTCAGCGCGCGGACGGCCTCGACCGCGATGCCGTCGGGACGCTCGAAGGTCTTGCTCACGCCCTCGAAGACGATTTCCGATTCGGGCAAGCTCACACCGTGCGCTCCGCCGCCGGCCGATAGCGCAGCAGCCAGGCCTCGATCATGGAGATGGCGCGCTGCACGACGAGCACAAAGATCACCAGCACGAGGGTCCAGGCGATCGCGCCCGCCATGTCGAAGATCTGCTGTTGCTGCAACAGCGCGTAGCCGATGCCGCCAGTGGCTCCGACCAGTTCGGCGACCACGACGACGCGCGCGGCATTGCCCAAATTCACCTTCCAAGCCGTGAGAACGCCCGGCAAAACCGTCGGCACCACGAGCATGCGGATCAAATCGTAGCGCGACGGCCGGAACGACAGCGTCATCTCGAGCAGGTCTTTCGACATCGAGCGGTAGGAATCGAGCACCTGGAAGCTGAACGCCGGCAGGGTTGTCATCACCATGATGAAGAAGATGCGGAACTCGATGCCCTTGAACCAGATGATCGAGATCACGACCCAAGACAGCGCCGGGATGCCTTGGTTGAAGTTGAGGAGCGGATAGGCGTAGCGCGCGAAGGCTTCGGAGCGGCCCATCAGGAATCCGAGAGTGCTGCCGAACACGAAGGCGCCGACGAGGCCGGCGAGGATACGGGCCGACGTCTCGAGTGCGTCGTCGATTGCATCCCACGTGGTGAAGATCGCGATGAAATGTCGAGCGATGTCGGCGAGCGTCGGGAAGAGGAAATGCGGGAAGAACAGCGAGGTGACCTGCCACGCGATCGCGAGGCCCGCAATCGAGACCCAGCCCTCGTAGCGGATGCGCGGGCGGAACGCGGCAGGCCGCATCGGCACTTCCGCCATCAACGAATATCCTTGGCGTAGATCGAAGCTTCCGACGGCATGGCCGACAGCGCGCCGACCGCCATGCCGGCGCGATAGACCGCGCGGATGCCGTCCTCGAGTTGAGCCGCCGGCGCCACGTTCATGCCGAGCCGCGTGTTGTTCCGGATCAGGTTCTCGAGCGATTTGCGCTGCTCGTCATCCGCCTTGGCGCCGGCGATGATCGCCGCCGCCTCGACCGGGTTGGCCGTGACCCACGCGGCCGCGGCCTCATAGGTGCGATAGAGCGGCGCGATCAACTCGGGATGCTTCTCGATCCACGACCATTGCGCCGCGACGCCCAGATAGGGGATCGCAGCGGTGTGGGCGGTGCCGCGCCAGGTCGGCGCGATGTCGAGATCGAGCGTCCGGATTTCAGGCTTCTTGGCGATCAACACCGAATAGGCCGGCTCCCAGAGCTGCACGGCGTCGGCGCGATCGGCGAGCGCATAGCCGACCAGGCCGGGCGTCGCGGTGTTGACGACACTGTAGGAATCCGACGATAGCCCCTTCTGCTGCGCGAACCAGGCGAACATCGAATAATTGGTGGTGCCGCGCGCGGCGGCGAGCTGCTTGCCCTTGAGGTCGGCGAGCGTCTTGATCTCGGGCCGCTGAGTCACCACTGCGCCCCAGTAATCGAACAGGTTGAAGAGATAGGCGACCTTGACGCCGCGGAGATCGGCCAAGCCGACCGTCAGCACCGCGCCGCTGCCGCCCAGCTCGAATTCCCCGCTGTTGAACTCGGTGGCGTAGGCGTCGGGCGTGCGCTCGGGAAAGCTGATGTCGAGGCCGTTGGCTTCGTCCAGATGCTTGGCCTTGACCGCCGGCGGCAGGAAATCGCCGAGCGAAGGGGCGTTGAAGATGACGATCGTCAGCGTCGTCGCCGCCGGCGCAGGCGCCGCGCTCCAAAACGCCAACACCGCCGCGAGGGCGACCAAAAAGCGAATCCGTTTCATCGGAGCCCCCCGTTATTTCGCATCAGCCTTGGTTGCGAGCAAATCGCCGAGCGCCGCGACCGTCATCGGCAGCGCGGCAATGTGCAGCCCGAGCGGCGCCAGCGCGTCGTTGACCGCACTGGCGATCGCCGCCGGCGCACCGAGATAGCCGGCCTCGCCCGAGCCCTTCTGCCCGAATGTGGTGAGCGGCGACGGCGTGCAATGGTCGACGATGGTGATGTCCGGCACCTCGTGCGAACTCGGGATCAGATAATCCATGAACGAGCCGCTCAAGAGCTGGCCGTTGTCGTCGTACTGGAAGCGCTCGTAGAGCGCGGCGCCGATGCCGTGCGCGATGCCGCCATAGGTCATGCCATGGACGATGTCGGGATTGATCATCACGCCGCAATCGTGGCCGACGAAGTAAGCGCGCAACGCGACCTGGCCGGTGATGCGATCGATCTCGGCATAGACGACGTGCGCCTCGAAGGCATAGCACGGATACATCTGCACGCGGCCGTCCGGCGTCGGCAGGCTGCCGCCAGTCGGCACCTCCCAGACGTGGCTCGCCTGAAGCCCTGGCTCCATGCCCGGCGGCATCAGATGGAACTTGCGATGCGCGATCTCGACGAGCTGCGCCCAGGAGAGCCGCTTCGTGGGATCGGCGGCGCTCGATGCGGCGCCCTCTGCATAGACGCAGGCCTCCGGCGCGACGCCCAGATTGTGGGCCGCGATGGCGACGAGCTGGGTCCTGAGCTTCTTCGCGGCGCCGGCGGCCGCGCCGCCCAGCATGATCGCCATGCGGCTGCCGACCGGGCTGTTGCTCGGCAGCGCGCCCAGCGAATCCGCGTGCACGACGCGGATCGTATCGGGATCGCGCTCGAGAATCTCGCCCACCACGGTCGCGACCAGCGTCTCGTGGCCTTGGCCCGACGAGCTCGTGGCCATCGCGGCGATCACGGCGCCGGTGAGGTCGATCTTGACCTGGCAGCCCTCCATCCAGGTGGTTGTCTCGTTCTTGGCATTGAGCAGCGGCTCGAAGGCGGAGTTGCCACCGCTCGGCTCGAGGCAGCACGACACACCGATACCCGCGAGCCGGCCTGCTGCGCGCGCGGCGTCGCGCCGTTGCACCAGGGCATTCCAATCGGCGGCGGCCAGAACCTTGTCGAGCACGGCATGGTAGTCGCCGCTGTCGTAAGTGCTGCCGCTCGGGATCGCGTAGGGGAATTCTTCCCGGCGGATAAGGTTGCGGCGGCGCAGCTCGATGCGGTCGATGCCGAGCTTGCGACCAATCAGGTCCATGCCGGTCTCGATCGCGAAATTGGTCGGCGACTGGCCGAAGCCGCGCACCGCCTCCTCCGGCGTTTTGTTGGTCGAAACGCTGATCGGTTCGTAGGCAACGCTCTTGATGCGATAGGGGCCGACGATAGCGCCGACCGGCTTGCCGAGCTGCAACGGCGCGCGTCCGGCATAGGCGCCGACATCGTCGATGGCGCGCATCTTCATGGCGCGCACGACGCCGTCACCGTCGAACGCCATCTCGATGTCGAAGATGCGGTCGGGACCGTGCGCGTCGCCGCCGCGCATGTTGTCGAGCCGATCCTCGATCAGCCGCACCGGCGCGCCTAGCTTGCGCGCGAGGTATCCGACGAGAATGCTGTGCTTGAGCCCACGTTTGACGCCGTAGCTGCCGCCGACGTCGACGTCGAAATGGACGCGCACGGCATTGCCCGGCAAGCGAAGCGCGCGTGCCAAATTCTCGGGATATTTCGGCATCTGGATCGAGGCCCAGACGTCGAGCAGCTGCGCCGCCGCGCTCCAGCGCGCCATAACGCCGAAGGTTTCGATCGGCACCGTGGCGCTGCGGTGCCAGCGCGCGCGATAGGCGATCCGGTGCGACGATGCGGCGAAATCGCTCTCCACCGGACCCCAGACGAAGCGCCGGCGATAGAATACGTTGCTGCCGTGATCCGCGTGGACCGGCGGCGCGTCGGGCTCTAGCGCTGCTTCGGGATCGATGACATGCGGCAGCGGCGCGTAATCGACCTGGACGAGTTCGGCTGCATCCTCGGCCAGCGCGCGCGTTTCCGCCACCACGGCGACGACCCACTCGCCGACATAGCGCACCACGGCCTGCGCCAGCGGATTGCGCTTCATCTTGGGCAGATCGAGACCGGTGAAGACCGGCTCGACGGCGCCGGCCAGCTCCTCGCCGGTCAGCACCGCCTTGACGCGGGGAAGCTTGAGCGCCGCCGTGGCGTCGATCGCGACGATACGCGCCGCGGGATGCGGACTCGCCACCAGTGCGACATGGAGCATGCCGGGCAGGATGATGTCGGCGACGTAGCGACCCGATCCGGCGACGAAGCGGCGATCCTCCTTGGGACGGCGCTTCCGGCCGATATAGCGGAAGCCTTGCGGTTCAGCCGCCATGGCTGCGCTCCCGTGGCGCTGGCTCATTGGCGCCGCGTAGCCGGCGCGCCGCGAGGGCAACCGCCTCGACAATCTGCTTGTAGCCGGTGCAGCGGCAGAGATTTCCGCCGATGGCTTCCCGGATGTCCGCGTCGGACGGATCGGGATTGCGGGTCAGGAGGGCGTGCGCCGCAATGAGCATTCCCGGCGTGCAAAAGCCGCATTGCAGTGCATGGACCTCGCAAAAGGAGTCCTGCAATACGCTCAAGCCTTCGGCGTCGGGCGCCAGGCCTTCGACAGTCACGATCTGCGCGCCGTCCGCCTGAACGGCGAAGAGCAGACAGGAGCGCACCGGCTCGCCGTCCATGAGGACGGTGCACGCGCCGCACACGCCGTGCTCGCAGCCGGCATGCGTGCCCGTCAGGTTGAGCGTCTCCCGCAGGAAATCGACCAGAGTGAGGCGCGCCGGCACGTCGGCGCTGCGCGTCTCGCCGTTGACCGTCAGCGTGACGGGGTGCTGCGACATCAGGCGGGCTCCGCCAGCGCCGCGTCGCGCGCCTCGGCGACGGCGCGCGCGACCAACGCACCGGCGATGCGGCGGCGATGCGCGGCCGAAGCGTGAATGTCGCCCGATGCGTCGAGGTTGTCTTGCGCGAGTTTTTCGGCCGTCGCGAGCGCGCCATCGCCGAGCTTGCCGCCGACCAGCGCCTGTTCAACTGCGGTGAGGCGGACGGGCGTGGCGCCCGCGCCGCCGAGGCTGATCGCAATGCGCGTGCAAACGCCGCTCTTGTCGAGCGCAAGCTGGGCCGCCGCGGCAACGAGCGCGAAGTCGCTGCGGCGGATGCTGGTTTCCTGAAAGCCGGAGCCGATCCTGCCGTCCGCTCGCCAGGCCGGAAAGCGCACGGCGGTGAGGCACTCTTCCGCCGCGAGCGCGGTCACCAGGGGCGAGACGAAGAATTGGCCGATCGCGATGGTCCGCGCGCCCCTGGCCGAGCGCGACGATAACTCGGCGTCGAGCGCCAGCGCGGCCAGACCGATCTCGGCCGCCGGGTCCGCGTTGGCGAGGCTGCCGCCAATGGTGCCGCGGTTGCGCGTCTGGGCATGGCCGACGAAGGACAAAGCCTTCGCCAGCAAGGGCAGCCGCCGGCGCACGACGCGATCAGCGAGCGCGCGGGCCTGGCTGGTGCAGGCGCGGATTTCGACCGCGTCGCCGCTTTCGGCGATGCCCTGCAGTTCGGCGATGCGATTGATGTCTATCAGCAGCGCCGGCCGCGCCAGGCGCATCACCAGCAGCGGCACCAGCGTCTGCCCGCCGGCGATGATCTTGGCCTCGCCCCCGCCCTCGGCGAGCAGCGCACAGGTCTCCGACAGGCCGGCCGGCCGCTGATAATCGAAATCAACCGCTTTCATCGCGGGCCACTATAAACGGCGTCGTCGCGATAGCGAAGCGCGGCCAAGGCCGATGTCTCGAGCACGGTCTGGTATCGTCCGCGGCCGCGCAATCGCCGGCGCGCCTCTCTATTGTCAAACCGCGGCGACTTCGATCTGGATGTCGAGTTGCTCGCGGATACGCCGCGGCGGTGGCGTTATGCCGAGCCGGGGCGTGGGGATGCTCGCCGCTATAGGCTGCCTATATTATGTTTGGTCCACCCAGCGAGGGGATCGTCACATGTGTCGCGCAATAGCCTTTGTCGCGCTTGCCGGGACGCTCGCTCTTGGCGCTTGCGCCGTAGCGCCCCCCGGCCCGAGCGTCGCCGCCATGCCGCCGCAAGGCAAGAATCTCGCCGAGTTTCAACAGGATGACGCGACATGCCGGCAATATGCGGCGCAGCAGGTCGGGATCTCGCCCGCCGAAGCATCGCAGCAGAGCGCGGTGAATTCGGCGGCGCTGGGCACGGTGCTCGGGGCGGCTGCCGGAGCTGCCATCGGCGCGGCCGCCGGCAATCCCGCGATCGGCGCCGCCATCGGCGCGGGAAGCGGGCTCGTGATGGGAAGCGCAGCGGGTGCCAACGCGGCAGCAATCTCGGGCGCCGGTGTGCAACAGCGCTACGATATCGGCTATGCACAATGCATGGCGTCCAAGGGCGACAGCGTGCCAGCGGTGACGGCAAGCAGGATCGGCTACCCTTACCCGTCCTATCCCAATCCCTATCCCAATCCCTATGCCTATCCTTATGCCGCTTATCCGCCGCCTTACTACCCCTATCCCCCGATGGCTTACTACGGCTCAGGCTATGTCGGGTTCGGTTGGGGCTGGCATCGCTGGCGCTAAGCGGCGCGGCCGCCGCTTGGTTCCGGTCGACGTCGTCGCGCTCGACGAGCTCGGCTATCCGCCCTTGGCGTAGCCCCGAGCGCACATCTTTTGCCGCGACGACGCTTTTCGGAGACCTTCAGTCGGCGAGCGGATCTGGGCGGAGCTGGAAGTGCACGACCAGGGGCTTCGTTCCCTTGCCGCCTTCCTTCAGCCAAGGCGTCCTGTCGCCGCTCGTCGTCCACAATCCTCTGCCCTTCCACCCCGCGTTCGGGTCGTCGATGCGGCCGTCAAGCCCCTTGGCGTAGAAACTCAGGGGATAGGGCAGGCGCAGCACGATCATCTTGCCGTCCTTCAGCGCGATCAGCCCGTCACTGAGGTTGCCGGTGGAAATCGGCACGTCGTTGCCGAGACCGAGCGTATTGTGCTGGTCGACCCAGGTGTAATAGCTCGCCTCCGCGCTGTTCTTGCCGATGCCGGCGAAGCCGGGACCCGGATACTGATGGAATGTCCATCCCTCGGGGCATTGGTCGCCGGTTGCCTTGGGCCCGTTGAGCGCGCCCTTGCATTTGCGCCGGTCGAAGCTGCCGAGATGGCCGCTCGCGAGCGACACCCACACGACGCCCTTGCTGTCGATATCGCCGCCGCGCGGGCCGAAGCCGGGAAGCGGAATGTTATAGACTTCCGCGCGCGCGGTGGTCGGCGGATCGGCGCCCGGATCGAGGCGCACGACAGCCCCTTTGCCGCCGAACACGCCAACGGTTCCCCAGACCGAGCCATCCGCCGGACTTGGCATGATGGCGTAGAACCCGCCATTGATGCGCTTGTCCTTGGCGGGATCGACCGGCTGATCGGGCTCGACATAGTCGTCCCGCTTGCCGTTTCCGTTGGTGTCGAGAATGAGCGCCGTCCAGCCTTGCGATGCGGCGGCATCGCCGGTCTCCAAGAACTTCTTGGTGTTGAGCCAGCCGACGACCGGGCCGCCGCCACTCGTCCACAGCGTGTCGTTGGCGTCGAAGCCGAACTGCAAATGATGCGTCTCGAAGCACGTGTCGACGAAGGTGTACTTCCCCGTCTTCGGATCGAGCATCGCGAGCTGACGATGGCTTTGCTCGAGCGGAAAGAGCTTGGCCGAAGGATGGTCGGAGCCCTTCTTGCAGAAGTCCGGATTGTTGGGGCCGCGGACCGCAGCCGTGAGCCAGAGCCGGCCCGTCTCGTCATACATCTGGTTGTGGTTGTTGATCCGATTGCTCCAGATCTTCTGGTCGCCCCAATAGGCGGAAGACATGATCGGCTTCTCGGTCGCGGCATGTCCCGGACCCAAGGATTCCGGCATGTCCGGGTCGCGCACCGGCGCCTTGTACGATTTGACGATATTCATCTTGGGATCGAGGATCGGCAGCTCGTCCGTACTGTATTCGGGCGAGCCATAGAGCGGGCCGTTGGCATTGACCGTGGGATTCCGCTTGTCGGTCGACATGACGTCGTGCAAATAGGTGCTGTCGCTCCCCCATTCCCATGTCGTGATGACGATGTTGCGCTCGATGCCCTGCGGCCGCGGCGGTTTGGCATGCGGCAGCTCGCCTTTGGCGACACGGTCCGTCCAATCGGCGAAATATTTGAACGGTACGCCGCCGAGACCGCCTGCCAGAGGATTCACCATGAGCGGCGCCGCCTGTCCCGACTGCACGCGACGCTTCCAGGCTTCTTCAGACGACATCCCGCTGAAGGCCGCAGGGATCGTGCGGGTCGAAAGCTGGCCAAGCTGATGACAGCCGATGCAGGCGCGGTTCTTGATGATGATGAGCCAATCTTGCTGCGTCGCCTTCTCGGGAATCGCGCCCTTGCCGCCGAATTGGCCCGCGTCCGGGATCTTCAGCATCGAATACCAGTAGATCGCCGGATAGTATTGCGCCGCAACCGCCTCGTTCGGCGCCGGAACCGCGGCGAGATTGAGCCGCTGTCCCGGTACGCCATGCATCTTGGGTGAATCCACGAGCCCATAGCCGCGCACCCAGACCCGGTAATCCGCCTTCGGCAGATCCGGAATGACGTAACGGCCCACGTCATCGGTGACGACGATCTTCGCGTATTTGGTCGGGAGCTCGGTGGTCTCCGCGATCACCCAGACGCCGGGTTCCGGCCCATGCACGCTCGTGACCACGCCGCCGATATCGCTGCTGCCGATCTTGACGGAGGCCGCGTTGCTTTGCTGCGCCTTGAGCGACGCCGGCGCCATCGCCAGAAACATGCAGATCGCAACCGACGATATGGTTCCCGCAATTCTCCCAATCATCTTGGCCGCCCCCCTTGCGCGGCGCCCCATCGCGTCTCCGCCTCTCCAGATCGGGGATCGCAGGGGTGAGAATGCGCTGTCGCGGGATTTACGGCAATGGGGCCGCTCGCGTCTCCTGCCGTGCCCGTACCGAAAATCTGATCCCGAGAGCAGGTCCCTGTTATCAGGGAATTTGCCTGTGAGACGAGTTCGCCGCAGACTGCACCCGCCGCCGGCGTTCTTCGGCAGCTTGCTCTGGACGGTGCGCGGCGCATCTCGACTTGGCGAGGGGGCGATGATGAAGCTACCGATTGGGACGAGCAGGCTTCGCCGGTTTCGCGGGCTTTGCGCCGCCCTCGGCCTGGCGCTCGCGGCCGGAGGCGCCGCAGCGAAGGACAGGCTGACCTTTGGGCTCGACTGGACGCCGCAGGCGGAGTTCGGCGGCTTCTATCAGGCGGTCGCCGAGGGCATCTACGACGCTTACGGGCTCGATGTCACCATCCGGGCGGGCGGCCCGCAGGTCAACACGCAGCAGCTGCTCATTTCCGGCGCGCTCGATCTGGCGCTGGCCGCGAATGCGTTCGTGCCGCTCAACGCGGTGCGCGAAAACATTCCCTATGTCGCGGTCGCCGCCTTCTACCAGAAGGACCCGCAGATCCTGGTGGCGCATCCGGAAATGGGGTTCAAGACGCTCGCCGATCTCAAGGGTCATCCCATCCTGATCGCGACCTTCGCGCGGGACACCTTCTGGGCATTTCTGAAATCGAAATACGGCTTCACCGACGACCAGGCGCGTCCCTATGCCTTCAGCCTGCAGCCCTTCCTCGCCGACAAGACGCTCAGCCAACAGGGCTATCTCACTGTCGAGCCCTTCCTGCTTCGGGCGGCGGGCATCACGCCGACGGTCTTCCTGCTCTCCGACTACGGCTACGATCCCTACGCCAATTTGGTGATGGTCTCGAAGCGGATGGTCGCGGACAAGCCCGAGCTCATCCAACGCTTCATCGACGCTTCGATCAAGGGCTGGTACGGGTTTCTCAAGGGCCCGAACGGGAAGGCGATCGATCTCATCATTGAGGCCGATCCGAGCTACCGGCAGCAGAACGCGATCGACACGCTGGGCGCGTTGAAGGAGCACGGCATCATCGATTCCGGCGACGCCAAGACGCTCGGCATCGGTGCCATGACCGACCGGCGCTGGCGGGAATTCTTCGAGACTGCAGTCACAGCCGGCGTGTACCGGCCCGATCTCGACTATCGCGCCGCCTACACCACGCAATTCGTCGGCAAGAAGGTCGGCATGCCCTGACGCGCCGCAATTGCAGACGCAAGGCGGGCCGGGCGCTTGCGCCGCCGCCGGGGCGACGGAATCGCCGGGCGCCTGCTCGCGGCCGGACTTATTGTGGAAGCCGCCGATTCCCGATAGCGTTGCAAACCATGGCGTGATCGAGGGCGCCCTGTTGCCAGGGGCGATGCAAGGTTTGCGGGAGAGTATGGGGTGGATGCCGCCTTCGTGAAGCGTCGCGCCAAGGAGCTCGGTGCCGATCTCGTCGGCATCGCCAGCGCGGCGACCCTCAACGCCTTTCCGCCCGATCCGCGCTGGCCGCAGACGCCGGAGCGCATCTCGCCCTATTGCAAGAGCGTCATCGTAATCGTCCAGCGCATCCCCGCGGGCGCGTTCCGCTGCAAGACCAATGTGCCGGTGCAGTATCTCGACATGCTCGTGCTGCGCAAGATGGACAAGGTCGCCTATCGCCTGGCCGATGAGCTCGAAGCCGCCGGCCACCCCGCCTTCGTCACCGCCGCGCAGGAAACCGAATGGAGCTACAAGCGCGCGAGCTACGGTCGGCTGTCGACGCGGCATCTCGGGGTCGAGGCCGGCCTTGGCACCTTGGGTCTCGAAGTCAACATCCTCACGCCGGAATTCGGTCCGCGGGTTTATCTCACGGGTGTGCTCACCGAACTCGAACTCGAGCCCGATCAGCCGCTGACCGAGCAGGTCTGCATCGGCGAATCCTGCAGCCGGTGCTTGCACTCGTGTCCCGCCGATGCGGTGCTGCATTTCGGCATCGACAAGCGCGCCTGTGCGACCGAGGCGCAGGAATTCGGCTTCTCGACCATCCTCAAATTCTTCGAGCGCTATGTCGATGCGCCCGCGGGCGCGAAGGCTGAAATGGTGCGCTCGCGCGACTTGTTCGGGTTCTGGCAAGGGCTGCTGCGCGTCGTCGGCTCCTTCGGCGACTGCCCGCGCTGCCTCGCCGTCTGCCCCGTCGGCAACGACTATCACGCTCATCTCGCCGAGGTGCAAAAGCAGATTCCCGAGAAGACGCCGGATAAGGTCGCGCTCGGCAAGGCCTATAAGACGGCGCGCAGCGAAGGCGCCGCGGTCGCCGGCCTCGATCCCTGGAACATCCGCTGGGTCGGCCCCGAGGGCTACCGCGGCATCGTCGCCCGCCAGCTCCAGACCTTCAAGCGGCTGCAACGCGAGCGCGCCGGCGAAGGCGCCGCGACCGATTCGGGCGATTGAATATGGTCGCCATCTTCAAGGCGCCGCTCGCCGCCGCCGACATCAAGACGAAGGCGCGCGCGCTCGGCGCCGATCTCGTCGGCATCGCCGACGGCGCAGCGCTCGAGGCCAACCCGCCCGATCCCGCCCATCCGCGGCGGCCCTCGGACATCACCGAACTCGATGGCGGGCGCGTCATCGTGCTGGCCAAGCGGCTGAGCCGCGGCGCCGCGCGCATCCAGGCCTGGAACGACCGGCACAAATACTACAATGACGAGCTTGCGCTCACCATGCTGGAGGAGGCGTCGCTCGAGCTGGTCTATTGGCTCGAGGATCAGGGCTATCCCGCCATCATCGTCCCGCCGACGCATGTCGATCCCTGGACCTACCAGGGCGAGCCACGCCGGCACATGACGACGCTCTTGTCGCTGCCGCATGCCGCGGTCGAGGCCGGCCTCGGCACGCTCGGCCTCAATCTGCAACTGCTGACGCCGGAATTCGGCCCGCGCGTGGTGCTGACGGCGGTGCTCTCATCGGTCGATGTCGAATGCGACAAACCGATGGCAGTGGCGCTCTGCCGCGGCCCCGCCTGCGGGCGCTGCCTCAAGGTTTGCCCCGGCGACACCGTCGGGCATTGGAGCCGCGATTGGGAGGCTTGCGACGTCTATCGTTCGCCGCACGGTTTCGAGCAATTGACGACGCATATCGGCCGCATCCTCGAGACCGGCGATCCGGCGCGGCAGAAGGAGATGATCCGCTCCGAGGACAGCTTCAATCTGTGGCAGAGCATTCTGCGCGGCGCCGGGGTCATCACCGGCTGCCGCCGCTGCGCCGATGTCTGCCCGGTCGGCGCCGATTACGATGCCATGCTGCGCGATGCGCTCGATGAAATTCCCGAGAACACCCCGGCAAAGGAATTGCGTCTCGTCGAGATGGCGGCGGCCGAGGCGCGCGGCGCCTTGCCCGAGACCTATGCCGCGCAGGAGCGGTGGATCGGGCCGCTGCCCTATCTCGGCGATCCCGCCGAGAGCAAGTAATGCCGCTGCCCCTGCCGCAATCGCGCGCGGCGATCGCGCGGATCCAGTCCGAACGCAAGCGCGTCGCTCTGGCGCAGGCGCGCCGCGCGCCATTCTACGCCGGGAAGCTCGACCACATCGACGCCGCGCGGCTCGATGATCCCGCGGAATGGCAGAAGATCCCGCTGCTCGACAAGGACATGCTGCGCTCGCTCTCCGACCGCGACTTCTATGGCGTCTTCTGTCTCGCGCCGACGGACGGGATCGCCGAGTATTGGCGCTCGGGCGGCGCCACCGGCAAGCCTCTCTTCTATCCCCGCAGCTTCGCCGATATCGAGCACGCCATGGTCGGGTTCACGCGCGTCTTCCAATGCGCCGGCTGCCGGCGCGGCGAAAGCGCGCATGTCTCCTTCCCGCTCGGCATCCATCCCGTCGGGCAGATGCTGTCGCGCTCGGCCGCTGCCGCGGGGATCGCTGTCAATTGGGCGGGCTCGGGAGCGGCGACGCCGTCGGTCATGCAGCTCGAGCTGATCGAGCGATTGAAGCCCAGCATCTGGATGGGGATGAGCAGTTATGCGCTGCATCTGGCCAATCTGGCCGAGGCGCGCGGCGGCGATCTCGCGGCGGGCTCGGTCGACGCCGTGATTTGCTCGGCCGAGCCGCTCTCCGAGGCGAAGCGGGAAATGCTTCGGCGCCTGTGGGGCGCGCGCGTGCGCGACAGCTTCGGCATGACCGAGGCCGGCATGATGGGCGCCGAGGACGGCAATGGCGGCGGTTTCCGCATTTGGACCGACATGTTCTTCATCGAGGTGGTCGATCCCAGGACGCGCGCTCCGGTCAGAGAGGGCGAGGAAGGCTGGCTGGTGGTGACGCCGCTCTGGACCAACAACGTGACGCCGTTCCTGCGCTGGAGCTCGGGCGATGTCGTGCGGTGGCGCAGCGGCGATGATCGCGCCGGGCCGTTCTCGGTCTTTCCGCTCATCGAGCACGCGCAGCGCACGACCGGGTTCTTCAAGGTGCGCGGCGTCAATCTGAACCATGCCGAGCTCGAGGATTTCATGTTCCGCATGCCCGAGATCGGCGATTTCCGCGCCGAGGCGATCGCGAGCGGCGGTCTCGAATCGCTGCTTTTGTCGATCGAGGTGCGGCGCGGCGCCGATGCCGAGGCGATTGCGGCGGATCTCAAGCGCGAGGTTCGGAATTTGTTCGGGCTGACGCCCGATATCGTCGTCCTCGCGACCGGCACGCTCGCCCGCGAGTTCGAGAGCAGCGTCAAGGCGCCGCGCTTCATCGACCGGCGAGCGGAACCAGGATGAATGTGTCAATCGCGGGCGGCGCGCCGGCCGCTGCAGGCAGGAGCAGATCGGTGATGGCGCAGAAATCCCTTCCCTCCGCAATGATCGCCATCGTCGCGGAGCAGCCGGGCGGGCCGGAGGTTCTGCAAGCGGTGACGCGCCCCGTCCCACGGCCCGGCCACGGCGAGGTGCTGATCAGGGTCGCGGCGGCCGGGCTCAACGGCGCCGATCTGTCGCAGCGCCAAGGGCGCTATGCCATGGTCCCTGGCACGCCGGACATCCTCGGCCTCGAGGCCTCGGGCGAGATCGTCGGCTCAGGCGCGGGCGTCGGCGAATGGCGCATTGGCGATCAGGTGTGCGCGCTGCTCCTCGGCGGCGGCTACGCCGAATACTGCACCGCCCCGGCGGGGCATTGCCTGCCGGTTCCGCGCGGGCTTGGCATGGTCGATGCCGGCGGGCTGCCCGAGGTCGCCATGACCGTGTGGAGCAACGTCTTCGAGATCGGCGCGCTCAAGCCGGGCGAGCGGCTCTTGGTGCATGGCGGCGCCAGCGGCATCGGCACCTTGGCGATTCAGCTCGCGCATCAGCTGGGTGCGATGGCTTTCGCGACCGCCGGCTCGGCCGAGAAATGCCGGCGCTGCGAGGAACTCGGCGCGCTCCGCGCCATCGACTACAAGCGGGAAGACTTCGTCGCCGCGATCGAGGAGGCGACATCCGGCCGCGGCGTCGACGTCGTCCTCGACATGGTCGGCGGCGATTACCTGCAGCGCGATTTGAGCATCCTCGCGCCCGGCGGCCGATTGGTGATGATTGCCTCGAAGCGGGGGAGCAAGGTCGAACTCGATTGTGCGGTCATCCAGGCGAAGGCGATCTGCCTCACCGGTTCGCGCCTGCGGCCGCGCACCGAGGCCGAAAAGGCGCGTCTCGCTAGCGCCGTGCGCAAAGCGGTCTGGCCGCTCATCGAATCAGGCCGGGTCAAGCCGGTGATCGATTCGACGTTCCCGCTCGCCGAGGCGCGGCGCGCGCATGAGCGACTCGAATCGGGCCGCCACATCGGCAAGGTGCTGCTGATTCCTTAAGCGCGGCGGCGGCGCTCAGGCGAGGCGGTAGGACGCTCGGCGGATCTTCTCCAGATTCCGGCCTTCGATGCGCAGGAGCCGCGTCGGCCCGTCGCGGCGCGGCGCGTGCAGGTCGCCCTCGTTGTAGAGATGCGCCATGCCCGGCTTCAGCGCGTAGGTCTTGACGAAGCGCACCTTCCCCGGCTGCGCCTCTCCGGGTGGCTCGACCAGCGTGAAGTCGCTCATGATGGTCTCGCCGCGCGCCTGGCCATAGATTGCCCAGGATGGGCCGTGGTCGTGCGGCGGGCTCTCCCGCGCCCCTTCATAGGCGTGGGCGAGAATGCAGAAGCCGAATTCGGCATCCTCGAAGAGGAGCTTGCGCTCCGGCACGTCGCCGTCGAGATGGGCCTTGACGAAAGCTTCGTCCTTGAGCGCGTCCGTGACCAGCGCGCACATCCGCTTGCGGCCCTCGACGCCCGGGTGGTCCTTGAGCGCGCGATGACAAGCATCCGAAAGCTGTTCGAGCGTATAGCCCATTGGCCGGCCTCCTGTTCCCGCCGCCGAATCTCAGTATAGCAAGGATTGCTCGCGGCCCGGGAATCGGGAAAATGGCCGGGCCTTGGGAGAAGCGCCGATGAAGGTCTTCGTTTTCGATCTGCTGCCCTATGGGGAGAACCTCGAGCATCTCAAGGTCGGCAGCGAGCTGCCCTATCCGCTGCCCAAGCGGCATTTCGATGCCGCGGTGGCGGTGCGCACTTACGCCGAGCATCTCGCGGCGTGGGAGGAGATGGATCGCCTCGGCTATGACGGCGTCGGGTTCAACGAGCATCATTGCTCGCCTTACGGTCTCATGAACTCGCCCAATCTCCTGGCGGCGGCCGCGGCGCAACGGACCAAGAAGCTCAAGCTGCTCATCTACGGCAATCTCCTGCCGCTGCACGAGCCGCTGCGTCTGGCCGAGGAGCTGGCGATGCTCGACTGCCTCTCCGAGGGGCGGCTCATCTCCGGCTTTGCGCGCGGCATTCCCCGCGAGTATCAGGTGCACAATGTGCAGCTGTCGGAATCGCGCGCGCGCTTCGAGGAGGCCTACGCGATCATCACCCGGGCCTGGGCCGAGGAGATCTTCTCCTACGACGGCAAATTCTGGTCCTACCGGGATGTCGCGATCTGGCCCAGGCCCGTGCAGTGCCCGCATCCGCCGATTTGGATTCCCGTCACCGGCAGCAAGGAATCGATCGAGTTCGCCGCCAAACACGACCTTCCCATCACCCCCGGTCTCGGCCGCTCCGCCGGCTTGCAGGACGACATCATCCGCTACTATGCCAAATGCCTGGCGCAACACGGCCATCGGCTGACGCCGGAGCATCTCTCGCTCGGCATCAACGCCTATGTCGCGGACAGCAAGGCCGAGGCGGTGCGGCAGAACGCGCCCTATTTCCTCTATTTCAACCGGACACTGTTCTCCCACGGCAGCTTCACCGAGACGAGCCTGCAGCGCGCCGCGGGCTATACCAGCCAATCATCGAGCGACTACGTGCGCCCGGAGAACCTGCGCGCGGCGGCGCAAGCGCGCGAGGATTACCGCAACATGACGCTCGATGACGTGACGCGCCTGGCCGAGCACATGCCGTGGGGCACGGGCCAAGAGGTGGCGGAGCGCATCATCGCGGCGGCCGACCGCGCCGGCGCCAACATCGTGCAGGTGAGCCTCAACCGAGGCGCCATGCCGCAGGAGATGTTCCTGGAGCAAATCCGTCGCTTCGCGCGCGAGGCTTTGCCGGCGCTCCAATCGCATGAGGTGGCCTGCGTTTTGCGCGGGGAAGATGCGCCTGCTTGACGCTTGACCGCGGGCATCGCCGCAGACGATTCTGCCGGCACTTCCATCAGCGAAAGGGAGACGGGACCATGGAGCCGCGGCTCGACGTCAAGAAAGTATCACCTGCCGCCTTCGCCCCGATGGCGGCTTTCGGGAAGTATCTCAGGGAATGCGGCCTCGATGAAAGGCTGCAGGAGCTCGTGAAGATCCGGGCATCGCAAATCAATGGCTGCGCATTCTGCCTGGCGATGCATGTGCGCGATGCAAAAAAACTGGGCGAGAGCGACGACCGGCTGCACCTTTTGAGCGTGTGGCCTGAAGCGCCGATCTACAGTGAGCGCGAGCGCGCGGCACTCGCCTGGACCGAGGCGGTGACGCTCGTCGCCGACGGAAATGTGCCGGACGAGGTCTATGACGAGACGCGCCGCCATTTCTCCGAGAAAGAGCTGGTCGATCTCACCTTCGCGATCGTCGCCATCAACGCCTGGAATCGCATCAACGTCGCCTTCCGCACGCCGCCTCAACTTTCGGCTGCAAAGGCGGCCTGACCCGGGCGGCAGCGCAGCGTTTCGCCGGCATGGCCGAGCCCGCCGCGCCCCAATCTGCTGCCCGCGCCCAGGGGGCCGCGCCCGGCGAGGGCGTGGCGCCGGGCTCGCGCCGCTCTTGGGTGCTTGCCGCGACCATTGCGACGATCATGATCTCGGCGATCGAGGGCACGATCATCGCCACGGTCATGCCGACCATCGTGAGCGAACTGGGCGGCTTCGATCTCTTCAGCTGGGCCTTCACCGCCTATCTGCTGACGCAGGGCGTGACCGCGCCGATCTATGGCCGGCTTGCCGACATTTACGGGCGAAAGCGCGTCCTCCTCACTGCGATCGGCCTTTTCCTCGTCGCCTCCGTGCTCTGCGGCTTCGCCTGGAGCATGATGTCGCTGATCGCCTTCCGCGTGCTGCAGGGGATCGGCGCCGGCGGCTTGGTGCCGGTCGTGCAGACCATCATCGGCGACCTCTTCACGCCGGCCGAGCGGGCGCGCATTCAAGGCTGGATTTCCAGCGTTTGGGCGATGGGCGCGATCATCGGCCCGCTACTCGGCGCCTTCCTCGTCGCGCACTCCATCTGGCCGATGGTGTTCTGGGTGAACGTGCCGATCGGCGTCGTCGCCGCGGCGATGCTCGTCGTCAGTCTGCACGAGAGGCTCGAGCCGCATCCCCATCGCATCGATTACCTCGGCTCGGCTCTGATGATGCTCGGCACCGGCCTGCTGATGTTGGCGCTGGTCGATGCGGCGCGGCTGCCCCTCGGAGCCATCGCCGGCCTGATCGCCGCCGCCGCGATCGTGCTCACGCTCTTCGTCCTGCACGAACGGCGGACGCCCGAGCCCATGCTGCCGCTTGGACTCTGGGTCAACGGCATCGTCGCGGGCGGCAATGTCACCGGCCTCGGGCTCGGCGCGGTGATGATGGGGACCACCGCCTTTCTTTCGCTCTACGTGCAGGGCGTGATGGGCAGGAGCGCGATCATCGCCGGCGTCGCGCTCGCCGCATCCTCGGTGAGCTGGCCGCTGGGCAGCACGGCCGGCGGAAGGCTGATGCTGCGGACCTCCTATCGCGCGACGACAGTGGTCGGAGCGCTGCCGTTGCTCGCGGGCAGCCTGATGATGATCGCGCTCGAGCCCTCGCGCGGGCCGCTCTGGGCGACCGCCGCCGCGGCCCTCATCGGCATCGGCATGGGCTTCACCAACAACACCTTTCAGGTGGCGATCCAGTCCGTCGTCGATTGGCGCCAGCGCGGCATCGCCACCTCGAGCATGGTATTCTCGCGCATCATCGGCCAGGCCTTGGGCGCCGCCGTCTTCGGCGGCCTCATCAATGCGAGCCTGCCGCCGCAGCTGACCGGCGCCGCCGATCGCGTGCTCGATCCGAATTTGCGCAGCGCCCTGCCGCCGGCCGAGGCCGCTCTGCTGATCGAAGCGATCGCGCATGGGCTGCACAACGTCTATCTGATCACCGGCTTCGTCGTGCTGGTGGTCGCTGCCATGGCGCTGCTGCTGCCGCCGGGCCTGAGCCCGATCCGTCCGGCGCGGGCGCCGCGGTAGCGCTTGCAACCGCGCCGCGCGCCGTCATCATAAGGCGAGAACCTATCGGGCCAAGGGTCGGATCATGCGTCGTTCGTTCTGCGGGCTTATCGCGCTGCTCGGGCTCTTGAGCATGCCGGCCATCGCGGCGGCGGAAGCGACCGCCGCGCGCTGGGTGCAGTACGCCGCCGACGGCAAGCTCGAGGCACGCATCGCCGTGGCCGTGCCGGCCTGTCCGCCGATCACCATCGACGGGTATGACCGGCCGATGCATGAGCGTGCCGCGGCCGATGACGATTTCCCGCTGCGCATCTGTTCCGCCCAAATCCCGGAGGGGGCGCATCGCCTGGCCGTCCTCGGCGAGACGCTGCCTACGGCGAAGGCGGTACCGATGCGCATCGCCGTCTTCGGCGATTCCGGCTGCCGTGTGCTCGAGCGCCGGATCCAGAATTGCCGCGACCCGGCGGCCTGGCCCTTCGCACGCATTGCCGCGCTCGCCGCGGCGAAGCATCCGGATCTGGTGATCCATCTCGGCGACTATCTCTATCGCGAGTCGCCTTGCCCGCCCGATG
This sequence comes from Allostellaceae bacterium, assembly GCA_035604195.1. Lineage (GTDB taxonomy): Bacteria > Pseudomonadota > Alphaproteobacteria > ATCC43930 > CGMCC-115725 > DATJLY01. The sequence continues at coordinate 26,438 of DATNIY010000002.1, read as the reverse complement.
ATTCGCGCTGCGCCGGCAGCCCGTCGGGCGACAATTGGCCGAGCTGGAAGGCCGATTTCTTTGACCCGGCCGCGCCACTGCTGCATGCGGCGCCGTGGGTGATCGTGCGCGGCAACCACGAGGAATGCGCGCGCGCCGGGCCTGGCTGGAGCCGTCTCCTGGGGCCGGCGCCGTTCGATGCCGAATCTCCCTGCACCGCCAATGAACGGCCCTATGCCCTCGGCCTGGGTTCCCTCAGCCTCATCGTTTTCGATGACGCGAATGCGCCCGACCGGGAAGTGCCCAAGGACCTCGTTCCGGTCTATCGCGCCGATTTCACCGCCGTCGCCGAACTGGCGCGCGGCCCGAGCTGGCTCGTCATGCATCGGCCGCTGCGCGGCTTCATGCGGCTCCAATCGGGCGAGATCGTCGGCGGCAATGCCACGATGCTGGCGACGGCGAGCGCTCTGCCGCTCGGCATCGAGCTGCTCCTCTCCGGCCACATCCATGCCTTCGAGGCGCTCAACTACGAGGGCGATCTGCCGCCGCAACTGATCGTCGGAACCGGCGGCGACATGCAATCTACGGCGCCGACGGACCTTGCGGGGCGCGCTGCCGGCGGCGTCAAGGTCAAGAGCGGGTCCATCCTTCCGGGCTTCGGATTCCTTCTGCTGACGCGCGAGCGGACGGGGTGGCTCGCCGAAGTCTTCGGTGCCTCGGGGGCGCGCGTGCGCGCCTGTCGCGTGGCGGCGCGTCAGATTATCTGCCGCAAGCCGTGAGGCGAGCAGGAGCGGGAGCCATGCTATTCACGCCGCTGGGTTTGGACCACATCGTCCTGCGCGTCCGCGACCAGGAAGCGGCGCAGCGATTCTATGTCGAGCTGCTCGGCTGCTCGGTCGATCATGTCAACGCCAAACTGTCGCTCATTCAGCTGCGCTTCGGCGAGCACATGATCGATCTGCTGCCGGGGAACGGCGCCGGCGAGGAGGCGTCGCAGCAAGGAATCGATCATTTTTGCCTGTCGGTTCGGTGCGACGATCTCACCGCGCTCGCCGCCGTGCTCCGCGCCAAGGGCGTCGCCGTGGAAGGCGAGGTCGCGGCACGGCTCGGCGCCTATGGCAACGGCCCCTCGCTTTATCTGCGCGATCCCGACGGATACCGCGTGGAATTGAAGCCGCGGCCGGACTGAATCGCGCTTCAAGGTCGCGTGGCGCCGGCTTCGGTGCGCGGCGCGCTGAGCCCGACCGTGCGTCCGGCGAAGCCGGCGGCGTCGAAATAGCGGGTGGTTCCGACTTCCTGATAATCGAGCAGCGTGGCGAGGCCGCCGGCGGCGGGCACCGAAGCGGCCGTCCGAGCGGCGACGCGCGGCACCTTCCCTCCCGGCATCGCCTCGGCGATGACGCGGCCCACGAGCTTTCCCTTGGCCTGAATCTTCAAGCCCAGAATCCGCGCGATGGTCATGCCGAAATCGGCATTGCTCACCGGCGCGGGATCGGCGAACCCCGATTTGAAGTCGGGGCCGGTCGCCGCCATGAAGTTCATGGTGTCGGCGCGGCTGAAGGAGCCGTGCATGCCCTGTCCTTGCTGCAGGCCCGTATCGGCGATCTCGGCGGTGCAGAGGAGCGGCTCGGGGCAGCCGGTGGCGAAGCTGCGGAAATTGACGATGATCGAGGCCGGCGGCGTCAGTGCCCGGCCCTTGAAGCCGATGGCGCTCTCGGGCAGCGTGCCGGCAAAGCGGCCGAGCGCATCGTCGACGAAGAGCCCGCTCACATAATCCTGCCGCAGCAGCGCGGCGACGACCCGCACCGCGAGCTTCCTGTCGCGCCTCGGCAGATAGACCAAATCGGAGCCGCCATTGGCGGCGACCACGAGGTCGGGATGAGCGGGATCGCGGCCGATGAGCGCGTTGCCGGCGCGCGTATGGCGCTCATTCGGGACCTCATCGTTCTTGGCATTGGGATCGTGCAACGGCAGATCGAGCGCCGCCGCGAGGTCGCGGGCGAGGAAGCCCACCGGCAGGAATCCCGGCGGCACGTCGGGGTAGTGCGCTTGCGCGGCGGGGCTGGTGCGGCTTTCCTTGGCGATGGTGGAAAAGCCGTGATCGGCGGCGATGAGGATATCGGTCGTCGCCGCCAGCCCGAGATCGGCGAGCGCCCGCTCGATACGGGCGAGGTCGTCGTCGGCGTTCTTGACCGCCGCTTGCGAGGTCGGGCCGTTGATGCCGGGCGTCAGTTGGTTGAGGCTGTCACCTTGATTGTGCTGCGTCCCGTCGGGATCGCGCGACCAGAACACCAGGAGGAACGGCCGCTTGCGGTTCCTGAGGAGCGGCAGCACGGCCTTCGCCGTGGCATCGGCGAAATAAGTCTGTTGCACGACGTTGGCGACCGCGGTGCCCGGCGTCGCCGCGTCGCCGGCCTTGCCATTGTCGCCGCGTGGCGGTGCCGCCAGCGGCAAGCGCGCCGCGGCCAGCGCCTGTCGCGTTTCCGGCGCCAGCGGAATGCCCGTCGCCGTGCCGGTGGCGTCGTCGATGATGATGGTCGGCGCGCCGCTGCGGTCGGTCGGATCGAACATCAGCACCGGCCCGACCTTGCCGATCGCCGCCGTGCCGTATCCGGCTTCGCGCGCCGCGGCGAGCAAGGTTGCCTCATCGAGGTAGTTGCCGTGGAAATGCTCGTCCATTTCGCCGAGCACGGCGTCGTTCTCGAGAAAAGGCGTCGCCGCGCCATTGGCCGCGGCCAGGGGAAAGCCGGCATAGATCGTGTTGCTGAAATCGCCGGTGTCGCCGAGGTAATGGCCCGTCGCCATTGCCGAGGCGTTGGCCATGGTGAGGGTCGGGAACAGCGCATGGCTGTTCTTGAAGTTCACGCCCTGGTCGCGCAGCGCCGCCATGGCTGGAGCGCTCTGCGCATCGACCGACAGCGCGCGCAGCCCGTCGGGAACGAAGAGCACGACATTGTGCGTCGCTTCAGCCGCGGCCTCGGCCGGGACGGCGAAGGGCAACACCGCGGCGATGACGATCGCTTCGATCAAAGGCCGCATGACGGGTGCCCTCTCCGCGACGCGGCGCAGCCTATCCGGGCATTGCGTCAATATCGTGACGCTCTAGCGCCAGCGCGCCGGTCCCAAGGGCACGGCATCGCTGGGCACAATGAGCCGCCCGATCGGCCACAGCGCCAATCCCGCCAGCTTGACATGCGCCCAGGCGAAGGGGATGCCGATGAGCGTAACGGCAAGCGCCGCCGCGGTGAGGAGATGGCCGAGCGCCAGCCACCAGCCCGCCAGCACGAGCCAGATGAGATTGCCCAAGAGCCCGAGCGGCCCGCTGCCCAAATCCTCGCGGCCGGTATATTCCGCGCGCGATACCGCCCGATGGCCGAAGGGCAGCAGGGTGTAGACCGCGATGTTGAGCGCGGCCCGCGTCCAGGGCAGGCCGATAATGGTGAGCGCCATCAGGATTGCGGCAACGAACCAGGCCGCCGCCATCCACAAGCCGCCGAAGACGATCCAGAGCAGATTGAGGAGCAGCCGAGCGAGCGACATGGGCGCCTCCTCAGCCGCCGAGATCGCGGAACTTGCGGTGAAGCTCGAAATCGCCGGAGGTCACCTGTCCCTCCAGCGCCCGCAGCCGCCCTTCGAGATCGCCGAAGCGCCGGCGCAGCGACTTGAGCGTCTCATCCGGCGCAGTGGCGACGCCGCGCCAGAAGGCCTCCTCCTCGCCGCTCGCAAAGAGCCCCGACGGGCGCGGCGGCAACGCCAGCGCTAGCACGATGTAGCCGATCACCGCCGGCACGAAGAAGAGAAACAGCGAGAGGATGAACGCCAGCCGGATGATGACCGGCTCGATGCCGACATAGCCCGCGATGCCGGCGCAGACTCCGGCGAGCCATCCGCGCGCGGGATCGCGATAGAGCCGATAGCGGCTGTGCTGGTCCTGCCACTGCGTCATCGCCTCACCCTCCGTCGCGCGGCCGCCAGCCGGGAGCCTCGGCGTCGAGCACGCGTTCGAGCGCGGCGATCCGCGTCTCGATGCGCTGCGCCGATTGCCAGAGCTCGCCCAGGCCGCGCTCGTCCTCGGCCGAGAGCCTGCTGCTGCGCCGCCACTTCGTCACGTAATGGAAGACGATCCAGACCGGCGCGACGACGACGAGAAAGATGATGCCGAGGATGAAGAAGAGGCCGTTGGTGAAGATCATGGCGTGGGCTTCGCCGGCTCGTTGGACCGGATGCGGTTGCCGAGCCGCGCCTTGAGCGCCTCGAGCTCCTCCTCGACCCCGTGCTCGGCGTCGAGCCCGGCAAGCTCGGCCGCGAGACTCGATTTGCGCCCGAGATCGAAGGATTCGACGCGGCCCTCGATCTCGTCGAGCGCCCGCTCCACCTGTTCGAATCGGGCAAAGGCGTCGGTGATGCGCTCGTCATGGAGCTTGCTGCGCAGCTTGACGCGGGCGGAAGCGGTCTTGTGCCGGGCGGCGATGCCGGCCTCGCGCGCTTTGGCGTCGGCGAGCTTCGCCTGCAGCTTGGCGATGTCCTCGTTCTGCCGCTCGAGCGCGGCGGCGACTTGCGCCAGCTGATGCTCCTGCCCGCCGAGCAACTCGGTGATGCGTGCCTTGGCGGCGAGCGCCGCCTTGGCAAGATCCTCGCGGCCCTTGGTGAGCGCCAGTTCGGCGCGGCGTTGCCACTCCTCCTGCTCGCGCTTCAAGCCGGCGACGCGGCGCTCCATCTCCTTTTTCTCGGCGATGATTCGCACCGCCGAGGAGCGCACCTCGACCAGCGTGTCCTCCATCTCCTGGATGATCAGGCGGATGATCTTCTCGGGATCCTCGGCGCGGTCGAGGATGGCGTTGATGTTGGAGTTCACGATGTCGGCAAGCCGCGAAAAAATTCCCATGGCGGTCATTCCTGAAGAGGGAGGGAAGTCGCTCGGGTCAACCATGAGCATTAACCGTGCCAAGATTGGGTTGGTTTCGCCAATTGCGGGCAAGCCATTGATATCAGTGACATTAGGGTCTCGGTCTGGCGTTTTTGCCGCAAAGCCGATATAGTGATAATCGATATAGTATGCGATAAACAGCTAGTATATGGCGGATTTAGCGAATCTCCCAGAGCTTCCGCCCTTGATTGGCGAGGCCGCTTCATTCCGCGCCGTGCTCGCGCAGGTCTCGCAGCTTGCCGCCTTGGACCGGCCGGTGCTTGTCGTGGGCGAGCGCGGCACCGGCAAGGAGCTGGTGGCGGCACGGTTGACATATCTCTCGCCGCGCTGGGACAAGCCATTCCTGACGCTCAACTGCGCGACCCTCGCCGAGAGCCTGCTCGATAGCGAGTTGTTCGGCCATGAGGCCGGCGCCTTCACCGGCGCGACCCGGCGGCGCTTGAGCCGATTCGAGATTGCCGATGGCGGCACGCTCTTCCTCGACGAGATCCCCAGCGCCTCGTTGGCGGTGCAGGAAAAGATTCTCCGGGTCATCGAATACGGCAGCTTCGAGCGCGTCGGCGGCAACGAATCCCGCCGCGTCGATGTCCGAGTCGTCGCCGCCGCCAACCTCGATCTGCCGGCGCTCGCGTCATCCGGGCGCTTTCGCCAGGATTTGTTGGACAGGCTGGCCTTCGATGTCGTGACCATCCCGCCGCTTCGGGCGCGGGTCGAGGACATCCCGTTGCTGGCCGAGCATTTCGCGCGCGCGATGACGCGGACATTGGGCCGGCCCTATTTCGCCGGCTTCACCGAGGCTGCGCTGGCGCGGCTTGGAGCATATCCCTGGCCCGGCAATGTCCGCGAGCTCAAGAACGCGGTCGAACGCAGCCTTTACCGCTGGCCGAATCCGGAGGAACCGCTCGACGAAATCGTCTTCGATCCCTTCGCTTCGCCGCACCGGCCGGCGAGTGCGCCGCCGGCGGATATTTCAACCACTGCGGCGCCCGAACCCGAGCCGCCCGCCGGCGATTTCATCGCCCGCATCGAGCGCCATGAGCGCGAGCTGCTGCGCACGGCATTGTCGGCCAACGCTTTCAATCAGCGCCGCACCGCAGCTTCGCTCGGCCTCGGCTATCACCAATTGCGGCACTATCTCCGCAAGCACGGGCTCATCGGTCGGAGTGTGGCGCTGGCCCCTCACACCCCCGTCTGATGGGTGATGAATTTGGTGACGAGATAGGCCTCGATCGCCTCCGAGCCGCCTTCCGAGCCGTAGCCCGAATCCTTGACGCCGCCGAAGGGAGTCTCGGGCAGCGCGAGACCGTGGTGGTTGATCGAGACCATGCCGCTCTCGATCGCGTTGCCCAGAGCCGCCGCGGTCTTGGCCGAGCGTGTATAGGCATAGGCGGCGAGCCCGTAGGGCAGCCGGTTCGCCTCGGTCATCGCGGCGTCATAGTCCTTGAACGGCAGGATCGGCGCCACGGGGCCGAAGGGCTCCTCGTTCATGATGCGGGCGTCGAGCGGCACCTCGGTCAGGACCGTGGGCTCGAAGAAGAAGCCCTTGTTGCCAATGCGCTTGCCGCCGGTCTGCAGCTTCGCGCCCTTGGCGACGGCGTCGCCGACGAAGGCCTCCATCGCCTCGATGCGGCGCGCATGCGCGAGCGGTCCCATGCGCGTCTCCTTGTCGAGCCCGCTGCCGACCTTCACCGCCTTGGCCGCGGCGACGAATTTGTCGACGAAGGGGCCATAGATCTTCTCCTGCACCAGGAACCGCGTCGGCGCGATGCAGACCTGGCCGGCGTTGCGGAACTTGTTGGCGGCGAGAATCTTCACCGCCCCATCGAGATCGGCGTCCTCGAACACGATCGCCGGGGCGTGGCCGCCCAATTCCATGGTGGCGCGCTTCATGTGCTTGCCCGCGAGCATGGCCAAATGCTTGCCCACCGCGGTCGAGCCGGTGAAGGAGATCTTGCGGATGACGGGATGCGGGATGAGATACTCGGAAATCTCCGCCGGCACGCCGAAGACCAAGTTCAGCACGCCCGCCGGCAGCCCCGCGTCGACATAGGCCTGAACCAGCGCGGCGCAGCTCGCCGGCGTCTCCTCCGGTCCTTTGATGATGACCGAGCAGCCGGCGGCGATGGCGCCGGAGATCTTGCGCACGGCCTGGTTGATCGGGAAGTTCCACGGCGTGAAGCAGGCGACCGGACCGACCGGCTCCTTCACCACCAGCTGATGGATGCCGTCGGCGCGCGCCGGGATGACGCGGCCATAGGCGCGGCGGCCCTCCTCGGCGAACCAGTCGATGACATCGCCGCCGGCGATGGTCTCCATCTTCGCCTCGATGAAGGGCTTGCCCTGCTCGAGCGTCATGGTGCGGCCGATGTCGTCGGCGCGGCTGCGCAAAATATCCGCCGCCTTGCGCATGAGCCGGTAGCGGTCATGCGCCGAGACCTTGCGCCAGGCGGCGAAACCCTTGGCCGCCGCCGCGAGCGCGCGGTCGAGATCGGCGCGGCCGGCATGCGGCAAGGTGCCGATGGCCTCGCCCGTCGCGGGATCGAGGATTGGCTCGCTCTTGCCGTCAGCGCCCTTGCACCAGGCGCCGTCGATGTAGAGAGAGACTTCGGGATAGGTCTCGGACATGGTCGGCCTCCGCTGGTTCGCCCTGCTCTAGCAGGAACGCGGCGCCTACGCCACTTGGGGCAATTGCGCCGTGGCCGGCCTTTGCGCTACGAAGCGCCGTCCCCGGAGTCCGCCATGGCTGCTTACCAGTACATTTACGTGATGAAGGGTCTCGGCAAGACCTTTCCCGGCGGGCGCGAGGTGCTCCGGGACATCTGGCTCTCCTTCCTGCCGGGCGCGAAGATCGGCGTCCTCGGCGCCAATGGCGCCGGCAAATCGACCCTGCTGCGCATCATGGCGGGCGTCGAGAAGGAGTTTTCTGGCGAGGCTTGGGCCGCCGAAGGCGTGAAGGTCGGCTACCTCCAGCAGGAGCCGCAGCTCGATGCCGCCAAGGACGTCGCCGGCAATGTCGCCGAGGGGATGAGCGAGACCAAGGAATTGCTCGACCGCTTCGAGGCGGTCAGCGCGCGCTTTGCCGAGGAACTGTCCGACGAGGAGACGAATGCGCTCATCGCCGAGCAGGGCGAGCTGCAGGAGAAGATCGAGCGCGCCAATGGCTGGGAGCTGGACCGCACGCTCGAGATCGCCATGGACGCCTTGCGCTGTCCTCCCGGCGACGCCGCTGTCGCGACGCTGTCGGGCGGCGAGCGGCGGCGCGTCGCACTGTGCCGCCTGCTATTGCAGAAGCCCGATCTGCTCTTGCTCGACGAGCCCACCAACCATCTCGACGCCGAATCCGTCGCCTGGCTGCAGCGCTTCCTGCACGACTATCCCGGCACGGTGGTGACGGTGACGCATGACCGCTATTTCCTCGACGACGTTGCCGGCTGGATCCTCGAGCTCGACCGCGGCCATGGCATTCCCTACGAGGGCAATTACTCGGGCTGGCTCGAGCAGAAGCAGCAGCGGCTCGCTCAGGAAGGCAAGCAGGAGGCGGCGCGCCAGCGCACGCTCGAGCGTGAGCTCGAATGGGTGCGACAAAGCCCGCGCGCCCGCCAGGCGAAGAGCAAGGCGCGGCTCTCGGCCTACGAGACATTGGTCGCGGCGAGTCGCGAAAAGGCGCCGGAGACGGCGCAGATCGTGCTGCCCCCGGGGCCGCGCCTGGGCGACCTCGCCATCGACGCCGAGCATGTGCAGAAGGGCTATGGCGAGTTGCTGCTGATCGAGGACCTTTCCTTCCGCCTGCCGCCGGGCGGCATCGTCGGCATCATCGGTCCGAACGGCGCCGGCAAGACCACGCTCTTCCGCATGATCACCGGGCAGGAGAAGCCCGACCGCGGCAGCTTCCGCATCGGCGACACCGTGAAGCTCGGCTATGTCGACCAGTCGCGCGACATGCTCGATGCCGCGAAATCGGTCTGGGAGGAGATTTCAGGCGGCCAGGACGAAATCGATCTCGCGCGCCGCAAGATGCCGAGCCGCGCTTATTGCGCGCTCTTCAACTTCAAAGGATCGGATCAGCAGAAGAAGGTCGGGCAGCTTTCCGGCGGCGAACGCAACCGCGTCCATCTCGCCAAGATGCTGAAGACCGGGGCCAACGTCATTCTCTTGGACGAGCCGACCAACGATCTCGATGTCGATACCTTGCGCGCGCTCGAAGAGGCGCTCATCGAATTCCCCGGCTGCGCCGTCATCATCACCCACGACCGCTGGTTCTTGGATCGGATCGCGACCCACATCCTCGCTTTCGAGGGCGAGAGCCAGGTCGTGTGGTTCGAGGGCAATTACGCCGACTATGAGGCCGATCGCAAGCGCCGCCTCGGCGCCGCCGCCGATCAGCCGCACCGCATCCGCTACAAGCCGCTCGTCCGCGCCTGAGCCGAGCGGCTCAACGCGACTGCAATGTCGGCTCGCCGCCCTGGTCGCTCGCCAGCTTCTGCTCGAGCGCCTTGTTCAATGCGGCGACGGTGCCGCCCTGCTGTTGGATTGCGGAGGCGAACTCGTCGCGCTCGGTGAGCGCCATGCTGACGCCCTCGACCTCGGCGTCGACGATCTTGTAGTCGTTCCCCTCGTGCCGCACGCGCCATTCGACCTTGGTCGGCGGGCCGCTCGCGTGGTCGATCTGGCTCAGCACGATCGCGATCTGCTCGTTCACCGGCCGCGTGCCGTCGACCTTCACGGTCTCGCCGGCATAGCGCTGAAAGCGCGAGGAATAGGTCTTGATGACCCAATCCTCGAAGGTCTTGGTGAATTGCTGCCGGTCCTGCTCGCTCGCCGTGTTCCAATAGCGGCCGAGCACGAAGCGCGCGATGCGCGGCATGTCGAAGCCGCTTTCGAGCAGCGCGCGGAATTTCTGGTCGCGCTCCTGATCGGGCATCTGCTTGGCGTTCTTGATGATGTCGATCCCCTGATGAACCAGCGTATCGATGAAGGCTGCCGGATCCGTCGCCGCGGTAGCGCGGGCCGTCGCCGGCGTCCAGGCCAGGCCGAGGATCAGAAGTGGGGGAAGAAGACGACGCGACATCATGGGTTTTGCACCTTCGCTTGAGTCGGATCGAGCCCCCGCTTTCGCGGGGACGGGAGTTTCGTACCGCGGATCTGCTTCGGACAGGTTAACCGCGCCGCCGTCGGTGCCGCCTCAGCATCCTGCTGCCGGAGCCTCGCTTTTTGGTTAATTCCGCGCGGATCAAAGCATTTGGTTAATTCCGCGCGGACCAAAGCATAAGGCCGAGTGGCCGCGCCGGACAAGGTTTTCGCAGGAGAGTCCGTTGCGGACAAGTCTAGGGGCTTGACAATATAACAATATCCTTATATGCTGCATCTTCCATAAGGGCGGATGACGGCGGATGCAGGAGCTTCTTGCGCGACTTCGGGCGACGGCCGAGCCGACGCGCTTGCGGCTGTTGCAGCTGTGCTCGGCCGGCGAACTCACGGTCAGCGAGTTCACCGAGATTCTCGGCCAGAGCCAGCCGCGCGTTTCGCGCCATTTGAAGCTCCTCTGCGAGGCCGGCCTGCTCGACCGCTTTCGCGAGGGCAGCTGGGTGTTCTACCGCCTCGCCGACGGCGCGGGCGGCGCCCTCGCGCGGCGGCTCGTCGAGCTGGTGCCGCCGGCCGACCCGGTGATCGCGCTCGACCGCGAGCGACTCGCGTCGGTCAAGCACCAGCGCGCCGAGGCGGCCAACGCCTATTTCCGCGCCAACGCCGCGCGCTGGGACCGCATCCGCTCGCTCCATGTCGACGACCGCGAGGTCGAGGCCGCGCTCTTGTCGCTGCTGCCGCGGGCCGGCCTGCGCGACTTGCTCGACATCGGCACCGGCACCGGCCGCATCCTCGAGGTCCTGGCGCCCTCCGTCGAGCACGCCCTGGGCGTCGATCTCTCGCGCGAGATGCTGGCGGTGGCGCGGGTCAATCTCGAACGCGCGCGGCTTGCCCATTGCGCGATCCGTCAGGCCGACATGTATCAGCTGCCGCTCTCCGGTGGCTCATTCGACGCGGTCGTCATCCATCAGGTGCTGCACTACGCCGAACGGCCGGCCCGCGCCATCGCCGAAGCGGCGCGCGTGCTGCGCCCCGGCGGCTGCCTCGTCACCGTCGATTTCGCGCCGCACGAACTCGAATATTTCCGCGCCGAGCACGCCCACCGCCGTCTCGGCTTCGCCGATGCCGAGGTCATGCAATGGTACCGCGATGCCGGGCTCGTGCCCGATGCGCCGGTCCGCCTGCTCGGCGATCCCCTCACCGTCGTGCTGTGGCCGGCGCGGCGGCCGGCGTTTGCCGAGCGCGAGGCGATCACCGTCGCCGCCTCGGCGATAAGCGTGGCGTCATGAGCCCACCAGCGCTGCTCGCCGCCGACCCGCTCGCGCCGGCAGGCGCGCGGCCGCCGCACGTCTCCTTCGAGTTCTTTCCGCCAAGGACGGCGGCGATGGAAGAGAAGCTGTGGCAGACCGTGCAGCGTTTCGCGCCGCTCGGGCCGCGCTTCGTCTCGGTCACCTACGGCGCCGGCGGTTCGACGCGCGAGCGCACCCACGCCACGGTCCGCCGCATCCGCCAGGAGACCCGGCTCGAGCCCGCGGCGCATCTGACCTGCGTCGGCGCGAGCCGCGACGAGATCGCGGAGGTGGCCGAGGCCTACTGGCAGGCCGGCGTCCGGCATTTGGTGGCGTTGCGCGGCGATCCGCCGGCGGGTGAAGGCTGCTATCGGCCACATCCCGACGGCTACGCCTACGCCGCCGATCTCGTCGCTGGGTTGCTGCGCGTCGGCGCATTCGAGGTGAGCGTCGCGGCCTATCCCGAAACCCATCCAGAGTCGGCTGGCCCTGCCGCCGATCTCGACAATTTGAGGCGCAAGGTCGATGCCGGCGCGCACCGTGCCATCACGCAGTTCTTCTTCGATGTCGAGATCTATTTGCGCTTTCGCGAGCGCGCGCGGCGCGCCGGCGTCACCGTGCCGATCGTGCCGGGCATCCTGCCCGTCACCAATTTCGCGCAGGTGCAGAAATTCGCGGCATCTTGCGGCGCGAGCGTGCCGGGTTGGCTCGCGCGCCTCTTCGACGGCCTCGACGACGATCCCGATACCCGGCGGCTGGTGGCGGCCGCCGTCGCGGCAGAGCAATGCCGGCGGCTCCAGGCCGAAGGGGTGGATGAATTCCACTTCTATACCTTGAACCGCGCCGATCTCATCGTCGCCATCTGCCACATGATCGGCGTGCGCGGCGTCGCCGCCGCGATGGCGGGGCGGGCGGGATAAGGCCATGCCGCATATCCTCGATTTCCTCGCCGAGCGCGTGCTCCTGTGCGACGGCGCCATGGGCACCGAAGTGCAGGCGCGGGCGCTCGATGTCGCGCGCGATTTCCACGGCCACGAAAACATCACGGACATCCTGTGCGAGACCCGCCCCGATGTCGTGCGCGACATCCATTTGGCCCATCTGCGCGCCGGGTCCGATGCCGTCGAGACCAACAGCTTCGGCGCCTCGCGCCTCACCCTGGCCGATTCGGGCGTGGGCGAGCGCGCCTTCGCCATCAACCGGCGCGCCGCGGAGATCGCGCGCGAGGCAATCGAATCTTTGCGTGGCGACGGCAGGCCGCGCTTCGTCATCGGCGCGGTCGGGCCGGGGACGCGGCTCCCCTCTCTGGGCCATATCGACTACGCCCCGCTCGAGGACGCGCTCGCCGAGCAATGCGGCGGCCTCATCGCCGGCGGCGCCGATGCCATCCTAATCGAGACCTGCCAGGACCCGCTGCAGATCAAGGCCGCGGTCAACGGCGCCAAGCGCGCCCGCACCGAATCCGGCACCGACCAGCCGATCTTCGTTCAGGTGACGATCGAGACCACCGGCACGCTTCTGGTCGGCGCCGACATCGCCGCCGCCGCGACCATCGTGCAAGCGCTCGACGTGCCGCTCATTGGTATCAACTGCGCCACCGGCCCGCAGGAAATGGCCGAGCATGTCCGCTGGCTCGCCGAGAGCTGGCCGGGCCTCATTTCGGTCCAGCCCAATGCCGGCTTGCCCGAACTCGTCGACGGCCACGCCCATTATCCGCTGTCGCCGCAAGAGCTCGCGCAATGGCAGGAGCGCTTCGTGCGCGAGGACGGCGTCAACCTCATCGGCGGCTGCTGCGGCTCGACGGCGCAGCACATCGCGGCGCTCGATGCCATGCTGCGCCGGCTCGCCTCGGACGGATTCCGGCCCCGGCCCAAGGCGCGCAAGAGCGTCTGGGTTCCGGCGCTCGCCTCGCTCTTCGCCCAAGCGCCGCTGCGCCAGGAGAATGCCTGCCTCTCGATCGGCGAGCGCTGCAACGCTACCGGCTCGAAGCGCTTCCGCGAACTGCAGGAGACCGGCAATTGGGACGGCGTCGTCGAAGTGGCGCGCGAGCAGATCCGCGAGGGCTCGCATGCCATCGATCTCAGCACCGCCTATGTCGGCCGCAACGAGGCCGCGGACATGCGCGAGGCGGTGACGCATCTGCGCGGCGCCATCACCGCGCCGCTGGTCATCGATTCGACCGAGCTTCCCGTGCTCGAGAGCGCGCTCGCGCTCTATGGCGGCAAGGCGGTCATCAACTCGATCCATTTCGAGGATGGCGAGACCTCGGCGGCAAAGCGCCTCGCTCTGGCGCGCCGCTTCGGCGCCGCGGTGATCGCGCTCACCATCGAAGAGCAGGGCATGGCCAAGGACGCCGCGCGCAAGCTCGCGATCGCCCGCCGCCTCGCCGATTTCGCCTGCGGCCGGCACGGGCTGCCGCCGGCCGACCTGCTCATCGATCCCCTGACCTTCACCATTTGCACCGGCAACGAGGACGACCGCAGGCTCGGGATCGAGACGCTCGACGGCATCGCCGAGATTGCGCGCGCGCTGCCGGAATGCCAGCTCATTCTCGGCCTCTCCAACATCTCTTTCGGCCTGGCGCCGGCGGCGCGCGCCGTGCTCAACTCGGTCTATCTCGACCACGCCACGCGGCGGGGGATGACCGGAGCCATCCTGCATGTCTCGAAGATCCTGCCGCTGCACGAGATCCCCGAGGCGGAGGTCCGCGCCGCCGAAGATCTGATCTTCGACCGTCGGCGGCCCGATTATGACCCGCTCCAGGCCTTCATCGCGCTGTTCGAGAACCGCAAATCCGCGAAGGCGGAGACGCGCGCGCGCGCCGCGGCGGTCGAGGAGCGCTTGAAGCAGCGCATCGTCGATGGCGACCGCCAAGGGCTCGAGGCGGATTTGACGCTCGCGCTCGAGCGCTACAAGCCGCTCGACATCATCAACACCTTCCTCCTCGACGGCATGAAGGTGGTCGGCGATCTCTTCGGCGCCGGCAAGATGCAGCTTCCCTTCGTGCTGCGTTCGGCCGAGACGATGAAGGCGGCGGCGGCCTTTCTCGAGCCCTTCATGGAGCGCGTCGAAGGTCCCAAGCGCGGCACCATCGTGCTCGCCACGGTCAAGGGCGATGTCCACGACATCGGCAAGAATCTCGTCGACATCATCCTCACCAACAACGGCTATGACGTGGTCAATCTCGGCATCAAGCAGCCGCTTTCGAACATCCTCGAAGCGGCCGAGCGGCATCGCGCCGACGCAATCGGCATGTCGGGGCTCCTGGTAAAATCGGCCAATGTGATGCGCGAGAATCTGGCGGAGATGACGCGGCTCAACCTCCAGCTGCCGGTGCTGTTGGGCGGCGCCGCACTGACTCGGCGGTTCGTCGCGCAGGATTGCGCCGAGGCCTATGGCTGCGGCCGGGTCGCCTATGCCGGCGACGCCTTCGACGGGCTGGCGCTCATGGACAAAGTGCTCGGCAAGCGCTTCGATCAGCACGTCGCGGCCGAGCGGGCGAAGCAGAATGCCCGCCCCGCCAAGGGGGCTCGGCGCCGGCGCGAAGAGGCCGCGGCGCCGGCGCGGCCGGTCGATATGGACGAAATTCACGTGCGACGCGCCGAGTTGACGCGCGGCGCGCCGGTCCCCATGCCGCCCTTCTGGGGCGCGCGGCTCGTTGACCGCGTGCCGCTCAGGGCGTTGCTGCCGTCGCTCAACGAGCGCATGCTCTATCAATTCCATTGGGGCTACCGCAAGGAAGGACGCACGCTCGATGCCTACAAGGCGTGGGCCAGCAAGGAGTTGCGGCCCATCCTCGACGACCTTCTCGATCGCGTCATCGCCGAGGACATCCTCGAGCCGCGCGCCGCCTATGGCTATTGGCGCTGTGCCGCCTCGGGCAACGACATCATCTTGTTCGACGAGGACGGGCGCAGCGAGCTCGCGCGCTTCAACTTCCCGCGCCAGAGTCGGAACGGCGGCCTATGCATCGCCGACTTTTTCCGGGACGTGAATGACGGCGAGCGCGACGTCATCGGGCTCCAGGTCGTCACCATGGGCGCGCGCGCTTCGGACGTGGCGCGGCAATGGTTCGCCGCCGACCGCTATCGCGACTATCTCTACTTGCACGGCCTCTCGGTCGAGATGGCCGAAGCGCTGGCCGAATACGTCCATGCCGCAATCCGCGCCGAGCTCGGTTTCGCCGCCGCCGACGCGAACGACAACGACGCGCGCCTCGCCCAAGGCTATCGCGGCAGCCGCTATTCCTTCGGCTATCCCGCCTGCCCGGATTTGAGCCAGCAGCGCCCACTCTTGGATCTGCTGGGCGCCGCGGCGATCGGCATCGGCTTGAGCGAGGAAGACCAGCTCGATCCCGAGCAATCGACCTCCGCCATCGTCGTCACGCATCCGCAGGCCAAGTACTTCTCGGTATGAGCGGCGCGCGGGCGGCGATGAGCTTTCCTTACGCGCTCCCCGAATTGGACTTGGCCGCGCCGCTCGACCGTCATCGCGGCGCGGTCTTGCCCGAATGGATCGATCCCAACGGCCACATGAATGTCGGCTATTACGTGGTCGCCTTCGACCGCGCCAGCGACACCTTCTGCGAGCAACTCGGCGTCGCCTGGTCCTATACGCTGCACAAGCTCGGCATGGTTTTTGCGCTCGAGGCGCATGTCACCTACGAGCGCGAGCTTCATGCCGGCGATCCGCTGCGCGTCACGACGCAGCTCCTCGACCACGACGCCAAGCGCGCGCATTTCTTCCACGCGATGTATCACGGCGACGAGGGCTGGCTTGCCGCGACCAACGAACTCATGTTTATGCATATGGATTACGGCACGCGCCGCGCCGCGCCTTGGCCCGCGGAAACGATGCGGCGGCTTACTGCGCTGGCCGCGGCGCATGGCTCATTGCCGCGCCCGCCGCAGGCGGGACGAATCATCGCGATCCGCCGGAGGCTTGCGGCCGGGTAACGCCGTCTCGCGTCGTCAGAGATCGCGGCTCAGGTGGCAGAGCACGCAGTCGCTCGCGCCGTTGTGCGTGCCGAGCGGCAGCAGCAGGAGGCGGAAGCTCAGAATCTCGCCGTCGCCCTCGAAGCGCTGGACTTCGTCGAGCGCCGCGCCGCGCCGCGCCGCCTGGCGGCCGCGCGACAGGATCCAATCGGTCATCAAGGGCATGTATTCGACCACGTCGCTCGCTCGGCCGAGCCGTGCGATGTGCGGCATCGAGCGTTCGCCGGCGAAATCGAGGATCATGCTGTCCTGCCAGCCTTCGCCGATGAAGGAGCGATCGACCTCGTCGACCGAGGGAAACGGCCGGCCGTGCCGCAAACGCTCCCAGTAGGCCAGGAACTCGCCGGCAAATCGTGTCGTCGGCAGGCGCGGCGGCGGCGCGATCGGCGCCGCAATCGGCTCCAGCGGCGGCAAACTCGCACTCTCGAACGCGCGGGTCGGCGCACTCGAAAGCTCCGGTTCCGGCATCGGCTCTGGCGTGATCTCAGGGAGCGGCGGCGCATCGGCGGCACTGAGCCGCCCGGTGATGTCGCCCGGCTTGGCCGCCGGCTTCGGCGGCACGGCTCGCCGGGACACCGGCAAGGAGGCGAGCGAGGCGGGCGGCCTTGCGCCGGGGGTTCGCGCGGCGTTGGGGGTTGCGGCGCTCATGGCCGGTTCGATGAGAAAATCGAAATGCCGGGAGCGGCCGCGGCGGCGCCGAAGCCGAGACAGCTGCATTTGCCGTCGAGCAGCCGCGGGACCACTTGGTCGAGATAATGGTCGAGCGCGGCGAGCAACAGTTCCGGCCCGGTCTGACCGAACTGGGCCGCGGCGATGCGCAGCCGGCGGTTGCGCGCGGCATCGACGCGCAAGCTGACGCGGCTGAAGCCGTCGGCGGCCTTCTTCGGCGCAGTCGCCGCGATCGCGTCGGGCGACGGCGTCGCCGCACCAGCCTCGTCGTAGAAGGCGAAGCTCGGCCCCGCCGTTCCCTTGGAGACGAGAAGCCCGCTGGTGAGCTGGGCGACGCCAAGACGGCTCATGGATCAGCCTTCCGAACCCGTCGGGGCGAGGCTGGGCGTCGCCGAGAACAGACCGGCCGGCAGCAGCGTGCGGAAATCGCGGCTCATGCGGCGGTCGATATATTCCCAGAGCTGGCTGATCTCTTCGGCCGAGCGGACATCGCCGGTGATCTCCATGACGGTGCGCCCGTCGATCATGCTGGCGGCGAAGCCGGTGCGATGATGGATGATCACCGGCGCCAAGGTGCCGTGCTGCGACAGCGCCATCACCGCCTCGGAGGTGATGCGGGCGCGCGGCGTCGCGCCGTTGATGACGAAGATCAACGGCTTGCCCAAACGGTCGACGAGATCGACGGTGGCGCCGGCGGCGCGCAAATCGTGCGGGCTCGGACGGGCCGGAATGAGCACGAGATCGGCGAGACGGATGACCTCCGTGATCGTCGCCTCGATCGCCGGCGGCGTGTCGACGATCAGGAGCGCGATGCCGAGCTCGCGCATGCGCTCGATATCGGCGGCGAGATCCGTCGTCGTCGTGCGTGCGAAGAGCGGGGTCTCGGCGTTGCGCGCGTTCCACCACTCCGACAGGCTGCCCTGCGGGTCGGAATCGACGAGGGCAACAGGCCCCGCGCCGGCGCGGTCAGCCGCGACGGCGAGATGCCCGGCCAAGGTCGTCTTGCCCGATCCGCCCTTCTGCGATGCAACGGCAATGATACGCATGAACACTCTCCACTCGGCAGGCTTTTTGAATCACCGAAGTATCGGTAAGTCGCCGCTGGCTGCAGCGGCTACTATACCGAATCCATCATCCGCCGGAACAAATATCGGACGATGTTTTCTGGTAAACATTCCGGTCTTTTTCCGGGAAACTGAAGAAATACCGGTAAATTGTTCGAGTAATTCTGCGCGGCCAGGAGGACCGCAGCGGCGCCGTCGCGTCGCCGATCAAGAGCGCGCTCTCGCCGGCATCGAAGAGGTTGCGGTCGAGCGCGCCGACCTTCGGCGCGCGCCCGCGGCTCAGCTGCAAGAGGAGCGTGAGTTCCCCCGGCTTGTCGCAGATCTCGACCGGAGTGCGGCCGCGCGAAACCGGGATGCTCGCCAGCGAGGCGGGCGGCGCGGCATCGGCATCGGCGGTCAATTTCGCTTGGCCCGGGCCGCTGTTCTGCGGCGATGCGACGGCGATGGTGGCCATGAACGATCCGCTCCGCGGCGGCTTCCGCCAGCCTGATCGTTCTTCTTATCCCCGATTTGCTGCGGTTCCGTTAAAGATCAGGCAAGGAATTTAGTCAAATTGCCGGCGTGCCGCCGCGGCTGGGTTAATTCGCCGCGGCCACCTCGGCGCCGGGGAACCAGGGCAGCCAGCCCGTCCAGGCGAGCCACAGGGTGGCAAAACCCATCGACAAGAGCGTGAAGGGAATGCCGGCACGCGCGTATTCGGCGAAGCTGAGGCGCACGCCATAGGCCTGCGCACGCTCGACCACGATGAGATTGCTGAGCGAGCCGACGAGCAGCAGATTGCCGGCGAGCGAAGAGAGCAGCGCCAGCGCATAGAGCGCGCCCTGCGGCGGGTTCGGCCAGATCTGCAGCAACAGGATGACCGACGGCACGTTGCCGATGATGTTGCTCATCAGCAAGGTGGTCGGCGCCAGCACCATCAGCGTGTTGGGCAGCAGCCCGTGCTCGTCGAGCGCCGAGATGAAGCGCCAGGGAATGCCGGTGTCGGCAAGCGCCCCGGTGATGGCGAAGAGGCAGACGAACAGCAGCAGGAGCGGCCAATCGACCGCGGCGATCATGGTGCGGCTGGTGATTTTCCGATTCGACAGCAACAGCGCGGCGATGACCAGCCCGCCGATCTCGCGCGGCAGCGCGGTGGTGAAGAGCCCCAGCAGCATGGCGATGCCGACGAGGCCCTTGATCGTCTGATTGCGGTCGTGCCGGTGCCGCGGCACCTCCGGCACCTCGCCGCTCATGGCGATGACGGTGCCATCGATGCGGTCGTGCCACAGCATCCAGGTGACGGCAAAGACCGCCGCGAGGCTGACGAGCGAGGGCACGGCGCAGGTCAGGAAAAAGGTGTGGAAGCTCAGATTGCCGATCTGGCCGATGAGGATGTTCTGGGGATTGCCTATGAGTGTGGCGGCGGAACCCGCGTTGGTGGCGCCGGCAAGCGCGATGAGGAAGGGGCGCGGGTCGAGGCCGCGCATGCGCGCGCCGGCGAGCAGCAGGGGCGCCATGGTGAATGCGACGATATCGTTGGCAAGGAAGGTCGAAAGCGCGCCGCAGACGCCGACGGTGAGGGCCAACAGCACGGCGGCGTTCGCCGACTTGCTCATGATCCAGTCGGCGCAGAGCTCGAAGAATCCGGCGGCGGCAAATTGCGCCGAAATGATCATCAGGGCGAAGAGCAGCACCAGGGTCGAGGTGTCGATGTCGGCGCCGAGATCGTCGAGCGTCACCGTCTCGCTCGCCAGGAGCGCAATCACCCCCAGGAGCGCGATGCCCGTGCGGTCGACCTGCAGCCAAGGCAGGCGGCCGGCCGCCATGCCGATATAGGTCAGGACGAAGACCAGGATGATGACGGCGGCGTGCACGGCGGGGCGCGAGGCTGGCGGGAAAGGCGCAGTTCATCATAGGTCGATTCGCGGCGGAACTCTCCAGCGAATTCGCCCTCTGCATGCTATATACCTGTCCGATGCTCGATTCCGAAATCCCGGACCTCCCCGCCGCCGAGCCGCCATATTTCGCCGGCCTCAACGAGGGCCAGCGCCGCGCCGTCGCCGCGGTGGACGGGCCTGTCCTGGTGCTGGCCGGGGCCGGCACGGGCAAGACCCGCGTGCTGACGACGCGGCTCGCCCACATCCTGGCGACGCGGCGCGCTTGGCCAAGCCAGATCGTCGCCGTGACCTTCACCAACAAGGCCGCGCTCGAGATGCGCGCGCGGCTCGAGGCGATGATCGGGGCCGCCGCGGAAGGGCTTTGGCTCGGCACCTTTCATTCCATCGCCGCGCGCATTCTGCGCCGCCATGCCGAAACGGTCGGGCTGAAGCCCAATTTCACCATCCTCGACCAGGACGATCAGCTCCGGCTGGTGAAGCAGGTCGCGGCGTCCGAGCGCGTCGATGAGCGGCGCTGGCCGGCGCGGGCACTGCACGCCGCGTTCGAGCGCTGGAAGGACCGCGGCCTGACCCCGGACAAGGTGCCGGCGGCCGAGCGCGGCGATCTCGCCGATGGCCGCGCCATCGACCTCTATCGCCTCTATCAGGAACGGCTCGTCACCTTGAACGCCGCGGATTTCGGCGATCTGCTGCTGCACGATCTCTCGCTCTTCGCCGCCCGCCCCGACATCCTCGCCGAGTATCAGGAGCGCTTCCGCTACATCCTGGTCGACGAGTATCAGGACACCAACGTCGCGCAATATCTGTGGCTGCGCCTCCTGGCGCAGCGCCATCGCAATCTCTGCTGCGTCGGCGACGACGACCAGTCGATCTACAGCTGGCGGGGCGCCGAGATCGGCAACATCCTGCGCTTCGAGAAGGATTTCCCGGCGGCGCAGATCATCCGGCTCGAGCAAAACTACCGCTCGACCCCGCATATCCTCGCCGCGGCCTCGGCCTTGATCGCCCGCAATGCGGGCCGCCTCGGCAAGACCCTGTGGACCGATGTCGCGGAAGGCGAGCGCATCGTGCTGCGCGGGTTGTGGGACGGCGAGGAGGAGGCGCGTTGGGTCGGCGAGGAGATCGAGGCGCTCCAGCGCCGCGGCGAGCGGCTCTCCGAGATCGCGATCCTGGTCCGCGCCGGCTTCCAGACCCGCGAGTTCGAGGAACGCTTCATCACCCTGGGCCTGCCCTATCGCGTCGTCGGCGGGCCGCGCTTCTACGAGCGCCAGGAGATCCGCGACGCGATGGCCTATCTCCGCCTCGTCCATCAGCCCGCCGACGATCTCGCCTTCGAGCGCATCATCAACACGCCGCGGCGCGGCGTCGGCACCACGACGTTGCAGGCGCTGCACCATCTGGCGCGGGCCGAGCGAATCGGTCTGGGCGAAGCGGCGGCGCGGCTCGTCGGCACCGACGAGTTGAAGCCGGCCGCGCGCCGGGCGCTCGGCGATTTCCTGATCGCCCTGTCGCGCTGGCGCGGCCTGGAGCAGAACCTGCCGCATCCCGAACTTGCCGGCGTGGTGCTCGACGAGTCCGGCTACACCCAGATGTGGCAAGCGGACAAATCACCCGACGCCCCGGGCCGGCTCGAGAATCTGAAGGAGCTGGTGGCGGCGATGGCGGAGTTCGACAGCCTCGCCGGCTTCCTCGACCATGTCAGCCTGGTCATGGAGAACACCCAGGCCGGAGCCGGCGAGATGGTCAGCCTGATGACCTTGCACAGCGCCAAGGGGCTCGAGTTCGATGTCGTCTTCCTGCCCGGCTGGGAGGAAGGGCTGTTTCCGAGCCAGCGCTCGATGGATGAGCTTGGCCTGGCCGGGCTCGAAGAGGAGCGGCGGCTCGCCTATGTCGGCCTGACGCGGGCGCGGCGGCGCGCTTTGGTCTCCTACGCCGCCAATCGCCGCGTCCATGGCCAGTGGCAATCGACCCTGCCGTCGCGCTTCGTCGCGGAATTGCCGGCCGAGCACGCCGACAGCCTGGCCGAGCCCGGCCTCTTCCCGCGCGCCGCCGGGCTCGAGGAGAGCTGGACGCCGAGCCCGCTCTTCGGCCGGCCGCGAGTCGAGGCGATGCGGATGGCGCTGGCCCGGCAACGCGCCGCCGGCTCGCCTCCCGCGCGATTCGCGCCGCCGCCGCGCCGCAGCGCCGGAGGATTCGCGCCGGGCGATCGCATCATCCATCAGAAATTCGGCCACGGAACGGTGCGCTCGGCCGAAGGCGGCAAGCTCGCCATCGCCTTCGACACGGGCGGCGACAAAATGGTCATGGACAGCTTCGTCGAGAAGGTCTGAGCGTGACCGCGGTCTGGCGCGTGAGCCTCGCCGTCCCCGATCTGTCCGCGGCGGAGGCGACCATGGCGGCGCTCGACGGCATCCTCGATTCGGTGAGCGTCTTCACCCGCGATGGCGGCGGCGGCTGGCAGATCGAAGGGCTGAGCGCCAGGCGGCCTGGGCGTGCCGCGCTCGAGGCGCGCTTGGCGCTCGCCGCGGCGGCGCAGCACGGCAGCGCTCCGCCGCTCGTCATCGAGCGGCTCCCGGCCCGAGATTGGCTCGCCGAGAACCAGGCCTCCTTCCCGCCGATCGCGGTCGGCCGCTATTTCATCCATGGCCGCCGTTGCCGGAGCCCGCTGCCGGCCGGCCGTATCGGACTGCTCATCGACGCCGCCACCGCCTTCGGCACGGGCGAGCATGCGACGACGCGCGGCTGCCTCTTGGCGCTCGACCGGCTCGCGCGGCGCGGCCGGCGGCGCCGCATCCTCGACATGGGAACCGGCACCGGCATCCTGGCGATCGCCGCCGCCAAGATGTGGCGCCGACCGGTCGAGGCGCGCGATATCGACGCCGAGGCAGTGCGGGTCGCGCGCTGCAATGCGTGGCGGAACGGCGTAGCCGGATTCGTCAAGGCGCGGCGTTCGGTCGGCTATCGCGACCGGGCGCTGCACCGCGCGCCGTTTGACCTTATCGTCGCCAACATCCTGGCGCGGCCGCTCATGGTCATGGCGCGCGACCTGCGGAGCGCGCTCGGTGAAGGCGGCATCGCCGTGCTCTCCGGCCTCCTGGCGCGGCAGGAGCGCGCCGTGCTGGCGGCGCACCGGAATGCGCGGCTCTATCTTCTCCGGCGGATCATTGTCGATGGCTGGTCCACGCTGGTGCTGGCGCGCGGCCGGCGCGGCGATCCGTCGCCTGCCGAATTGCCCATGAGCGAGTGGCCATGACAGCTCTGCAAGCCATCATCATCGCGGTCCTGCAAGGATTGACCGAGCTTTTCCCGGTGAGCAGCCTCGGCCACGCCGTCATCCTGCCGACGCTCGTCGGCTGGCATATCGACCAGCATTCAGCCGATTTCCTGCCCTTCCTGGTGGTGCTGCATCTCGGCACCGCGGCGGCGCTCTTGGCATATTTCTGGCGCGATTGGGTCGGCATCGCCGTGGCCTTCTTCGGATTCGGGCCGCATGAAGAGCGGCGCGGCCAATGGCGGCTCCTCTGGCTCATCGTCGTCGCGACGATTCCGGCGGTGATCCTGGGCTTTGCGCTGGAGAAATGGTTCCGTCAGCTGTTCGGCGCGCCGGTGACGGCGGCAGTATTTCTACTAGTGAATGGCGGCGTGTTGTTCCTGGGCGAGCGGCTGCGGCGCAGCGCGGGCAAGGCGACGCTCGGCGAGATGAGCTGGGCCGGGGCGATCTTCATCGGCCTGTGCCAGAGCGCCGCCCTCATCCCCGGCATATCGCGCTCGGGCACCACGATCGTCGGCGGGCTGCTGCTCGGCCTGCAGCACCGCGACGCCGCGCATTTCTCTTTCCTCATCGCGACGCCGATCATCCTCGGCGCCGCCGTGCTCGAAGTGCCGCACCTTTTTCATGCCGGCGCGCCCGGCATCGGCGCGCTGGCTTGGCTCGCCGGAGCAGTGGCAGGAGTTACCGCCTACGCCAGCGTCGCCTTCCTCATGCGCTATTTCCGGCGCCACGATTTCGAGGCGCTTGATCCCTTCGCCTATTACTGCTGGGCGGCGGGCGCGGTCGCGCTCGGCCTTCTGCTTTTCGTGCGCTAGCTAGACGACGTGGTCGGGGACGAGCGTGCAGGGATGCTCGGGATCGCCGGTCTCGACCTGGATGGTGGCGTGACCGATCGAGAAGTGTTCCTGCAGCTCGCTCGCGAGCTGCGCCAGCACGTTATCGCCGGGATGGCCTTGCGGCATCACCAGATGACAGGTGAGCGCGGTCTCGGTCGTGCTCATCGGCCAGATATGCAGATCATGGACGGCAACGACGCCGGCGAGGTGGGTCAGATGCTCGCGCACCGCTTCTGCATCGATGCCAGGCGGCACGGCGTGCAGCGCCATATCGAGCGCCTGGCGCAGCAGCCGCCACGTGGCGGCGACGATGACCAGCGCCACCGCGAGGCTGACCGCGGGGTCGAGCCACAGCCAGCCGGTGAGGAGAATGACGCCGCCGGCTACCGCGACGCCGAGACTGACGACGGCATCCGCCGCCATATGGAGATAGGCGCTGCGCACATTGAGGTCGTGTTGCCCGCCCCCGAGGAGAAGAAAGGCGGTCAGCCCATTGACGAGGACGCCGGCCAGGGCGACCACCACCACGATTAGCCCGGCCACCGGCGTCGGCGAGGCGAGGCGCTCAATCGCCTCGACCATGATCGCGCCGACGGCGATCAGCAGGACGATGGCGTTGAAGAGCGCGACCAGAATCGACGAACTGCGCAAACCATAGGTATAGCGGCCGGTCGGTCGGAGCTGCGCCAGCGTGCCGGCGCCCCAGGCGGCAACAAGCGCCAGCACGTCGCTCAGATTGTGCCCGGCATCCGCCAGTAGCGCGATCGAGTGACCGACGAAGCCGTAAGCCGTCTCGACCACAACGAAGCCAAGGTTGAGCGCCGTGCCGAGCGCGAAAGCGGTCCCGATCGACGGCGCTCGGCGGCGGTGCCCGTGGTGCGGGTGGTGGTGGTGAGGGCGAGGATGGTGGTGGTGTTGCGCGGACGCCATCGCCCTAATCTGCCCAAGGCAGACGGCGCGGTCGAGCCCCATCCGCGCAGGCCCGCGCCGTGCCGCAGGCGGACGGGGCGGGTTAGGCGGCGTGCTTCAGGCTGCTGCTGACGACCTTCCGCTTCGCGGTCCGGCGTTCCGGGCGCGGGTGCGAGAGGATATAGGGGATCTCCGAGCGCGTAATGCCGATATCGGCGAGCGAGCGGTCGTCGAGCGCGACAAGCTCGGCATAGGCCTGTTGCCGGCGCCGCCATTCGGCGAAACGAGCGGCCACGGAGCGCCACGCGGAAAGGAAAATGGTCAACATTTGCGCCTCCTTGAAAGCAATCTTTTGCGCTGCACAATAGGTAAGCCTTGCTGACTGGAAAATCACCGGGCGATCGCGCAGACCAGCCTTCTGGATTGCGCATGGTTTACCCCCGTTAACCATCCTGATCGGCGCCGATGCCGCGCCGCACCCGCCCTTGTGGCGCGTCCCTTCCGGGCTTAGCTTTCAAGGCCGAGAGGAGAAGCGCCATGGACGAGGCTCGCGCCCCGACCGCCTATGAGGGCGACGCCGTTCTGGCGCGGCTGCTCGCTGCGGCGGGGTCGCCTTACGAGCCGGCGGCGCTGCGTGCGCTCATCGCCGGCGTCTTGGCGGCGCCGCCGGGTCCGAGCCCCGATGCGTGGATGGTGCTGGTCGCCCCGCAAATCTCGCCGGAGCTCGCGGCCCAGCTTCGCGCCCTCGCGGCAAGCCTGGGGCAGGCCGCTCCGGCAAAAGAGCTCGCGCCGGCGGAACGGCTTGCGCGTCTGCGCGCCGAGCTGGCGCGCCAGGGGATCCAGGGCTTCCTCGTGCCGCGCGCCGACGAGCATCAGGGCGAATATGTCCCGGCGAGCGCACAGCGCCTGGCGTGGCTGACCGGATTCACCGGTTCCGCCGGCCTCGCCATCGTGCTGACTGGGCGGGCGGCCTTGTTCGTCGATGGCCGCTATACGTTGCAGGTGCGGACCCAGGCCGACGCAGCGCTTTATGAGTTCCGCCATATTTCCGAGCAGCCGGCGGCCGCGTGGATCGCCGAGCATCTCGGCAAGGGCGTGCTCGGCTTTGATCCCTGGTTGCACACGCCGGGCGAGGTCGAGCGCTTCCGCGCCGCGGCCGAACGCGCTGGCGGCACGCTGCGCGCGCTCGCCACCAATCCCATCGACAAGGTCTGGGCCGACCGGCCGCCGCCGCCGCTGGCGCCGGTGGTGCTCCATCCTTTACGCTTCGCCGGCAAGAGCGCCGAGGAAAAGCGCCGCGAGGTCGCAGCATCCCTCGCCAAGGACGCGGTCGATGCGGTGGTGCTCACCGCCCCCGATTCGATTGCCTGGCTGCTCAACATCCGCGGCGGCGACGTGCCGCACACGCCGCTGGCGTTGGGCTTTGCCATCCTCCATCGCGATGCTTCGGTCGATCTGTTCATGGACGCGCGCAAGCTCGCGCCCGGGCTCGACGCGCATCTCGGCGCCGGCGTACAGGTGGCGGCGCCGGCGGAATTGGG
>DATNIY010000001.1:0-20617 GCA_035604195.1 Allostellaceae bacterium | reverse complement strand
TCAAGGGAAAAGCCGAGCGCGAGCTCCGGGCGAAAGATTCCGGGCAGTCCGTCATCGCCGCCGGTCAGGCTGCGCCAGCGGATGGCGAGCGCCCATGGCAGATAGCCCAGAGCGAGAGTGATGATCAGGAAATACGGGCCGACCGCTCGGAGCGCGATTGCAGCGAAGACGGCGCCGAGCAACCCCGCGGCAACGGCCGCGGCGGCAAGCAAGAGGAAGACATTGTCGAAGCCGCGCAGCGAAAGCAGACCGACGACATAGGCGCCGGTGCCGAAAAAGGCCGCGTGGCCGAGGGATTCGAGGCCAGTGAAGCCGATCAGAAGATCAAGGCTCATCGCAAAGAGCGCGACGATGAAGGCCTCGGTGATCAGGCCGATGTAATAGGACGACAAGAGGCCGAGCCAGCCTGCCGCCAGGACAACGAGAATCGCGATAAGCGCGATGCGGAGGCCGGACCGGATCATGCCAGACTGCGCCTTCCGAACAAGCCCGCCGGTCGCAGGACGAGCACCGCGACCATGAGCAGGTAGATGGCGAACATCGATACTTCCGGAAGCAGCGCCTTCGTCAGATTATCGATCAGCCCGACCAGCAGGCTCGCGACGAGGGTGCCGCGAATGCTGCCGAGGCCGCCGACGATCACCACGACGAAGCCCATGATGCCGATCTCGAGATCGACGCCGGGATAGACGCCGAGAAAGACGCCGCCGAGGGCGCCGCCAACCGCCGCGAGGCCGGCGCCGGTCGCAAAGACGATCACGAACAGCCGCCGGACATTGATGCCCATGCAGCTCAGCATTTCGAGATCGTCGGCGCCCGCCCGAATCATCGAACCGATCCGGGTGTGCGACTGAATCTGGTCGAGCGCGACTCCGAGCGCGACGCCGGCGGCGATGACGAAGAGCCGGTAGATCGGATAGGGGCTGCCAGCAATCGCAACCGAGCCGGACAAAAGGCTTGGCATCGGCAGAATGGCGGAAGTGCCGTGCCAGACGATCACCGTAAAGTCGCTGACGACGAGGAGGACGCCGAATGTCAGCAGAATCTGCCGCAGGCTGTCGCCGCGCAGGCGCTCGATGAGGGTGCGCTGCAGGAGACCGCCGAAGAGAGCGATGACGCCGCAGGCGGCGAGCGCTGCGATGGTTTCGTCGTGAAAAAAGGCAATGAGCTGTATCGTCAGATAGGCGCCCAGCATATAGAAGGAGCCGTGCGCGACGTTGACGATGCGCATCAGGCCGAAAATCATCGATAGACCGGCTGCGACCAAGAAAAGCAATGCCCCGAGCGAAAGAGAATTGAGAATCTCGATGACCCAGAAATCAAGATTCATCCGGCTTGCCTGACGCAAACTCCGTCAGGCCCGCGCGAACGCGCTGGGCCTCCGGAGATTCCGGTCGATCAACCCAAGCAAGGACCGGGAGGTGGGCGCACGCGGTCATCGAGACCTCGACGCCTCTAGGCAAATCCGCCGCGGCGTGATCCTATCGCGCCGCTCCCGCGCCGGCAGGGCCTGGGTCTGACAGCGGATTGGCGTAGCCGAATCCGTTGAGGAAGCGGTCACCCCATCCCGCTGCGGTGCCCGAACTCGTATAGATTCCGGCACTGTTGGGCTGGTATGCCGGGCTCCTCTGCATGGTGTCATAGCCGGGATTGCAACCGGCCACGCCGGCCAGGAGAACGAGGGCGGTGATGACGATCATCCGTTGCATTGGGTAATGCCTCCCGAGCGCCAGAATGGGCTCGCTGACGCGATCGATGCAAAAATCGGCGGTAGAATGGCGCAGGATGCGGGAGCAACGCAAGCACTGTGCCTCTGCCGACCGCGGTGCTCAAAATAGCTCGAAATACTCGCGCTGCTCCCACTCCGACACTTCGAGCTGGAAGCGCTGCAGCTCCGCTTCCTTGATGCGCAGGAAGTAATCGATGAACGCGTCGCCGAAACCCTCACGGAATAGGGCGTCCCGGCGCAAGGCCGCAAGCGCCGCCTCGAGGCTGCGCGGCAAGGGCGGCGCCGCGGCCTCGTAGGGCTGGTCGGTGGGCGGGCCCGGATCGAGCGCACGGCTCATCCCGTCGAGCCCGGCGATAATTTGTGCGGCCATGTAAAGGTATGGATTCGCCGCGGGCTCGCCGATGCGGTTCTCGAGCCGCGTCGCCGGATCGTCGGGGCCGCCGATCGCGCGGACCATGACGCCGCGGTTGTCGCAGCCCCAATTGGCGCGGTCGGGCGCGAGCGAGTAGGGGCGGTAGCGCTTATAGCCGTTGATGGTCGGCGTCGTGAAGGGCGCCGCCGCCGCGGCATGGTCGAGGAGTCCGCCGAGGAAATGCCGGCCGATTGGCGACAACGGCTCGCCCGCCGCCGGCATGAAGGCGTTCGCTCCCGTCCGCCGGTCGCGCAGCGACTGGTGCAGATGCCAGCCGCTCGACATCAAATTGGGCAGAAGCGGCCGGCACATGAAGGTCGCGTGATAACCGTTGCGGCGGCAGATCTGCTTCACTGCGCTGCGGAACAGCACCATTGTGTCGGCAGGCGCGAGCCCGATTTCGGGCTTGAAGGTGAACTCGACTTGGCTCGGTCCGTACTCGACCTCGAGCGAGCGCAAGGGCAGGCCGAGCGCCAGGAGACCACGCCGCAGCAGTTCCAGCACCGGCTCGAGCTGGTCGTAGCGCAGCTCCGTCAGATATTGATAGCCCTTGGTGAGCAGGGCCACTTGCGGCGGCGTGCCGGGCTGGCCCGCATCCTCGGGCGCGAGCGGATCGCGCGCCAGCTTGAAGAGGTGAAACTCGACTTCGAGCCCGGCCATGTAGTCGTAGCCGGCGGCGCCGAGCCGCTCAAGCACGCCGCGATAGAGATGCCGCGTCGAGAACGGCACCGGCCGCCCGTCCGCGAAATGAACGTCGCACAACAGCCAGCCCGTGCCGTGCGCCCAGGGCAGGAGGCGGAAGCTCGCGGGATCGGGCAACATCACCGCATCGCCCGCGCCCGCCATCTCCGGCATGTCGAAGCCACCGCCCGCAACGGAAAATACCGGGAAGACGGTGCGGTGCGAGGTGTCCTTGGCCAACAGCGTGGTGGTGAAGCGCACGCCGTCGCGCAGCGCCATGGCGATGCCGTCGGGCAGGATCGTCTTGCCGCGCAGCAGCCCGTGCTGATCGGCGAAAGACAGGCGGATGGTGTCAATTTTCTCCGCGGCGACGCGCTTCTCGATCTCGGCCGCGCAGGCGGCGCGCTCCGCGCTCCACACTCCTGCGCGCTCAGCGAGACTCATCGCCTGCTCAACCGGCGCTGCCGGCCCAGGCGGATTCGCGCCGCCGCCGCGCATCGACCTCGCGGAAATAGCCCTGCCAATCGCCGCTCGGTCCGATGCCGTCAATGGCGATGGGCCCATGCAGCTCGGCGGCGGCGGCATCGAGCACCATCGGCGGTCGCTCGCCCTTCTCCGCCTGCGCCAGTGCCGCCATCAGCATGCGGCGATAGGCGATGATGGCGGTGTCGCTCGGGCCGAGATTCTCGCGCGTGCGGTCGTGGATGCGGCCCTGGGATTCGACGGCCCATTGGTCGTGCAGGTTGATGTCGAAGCCCATGCCGGTAAAGGTCCGGTTGCGCTGCTCCGCAGAATCGAAGCCGTAATCGGTGGCGCGCCCGACCCGCGGCTTGTAATCGGGGAGCGTGTAGAGGGCGAGGCGCTGGCGCCGCATTTCCGCCTTGTCGACCGGCCGGTCGAAGCTGGTGAAGAGCGCGTACCAATAGCAGCTTTCGTCATCCACCGGCACGTGCCATTGCGTGATCGTCATTTGCGCGCTCAAGGGAATGACGAAGCCGTGCGGGAAGACCAGATTCGTCACCCGCACATGCGTCTTCGCCGCGTCGAGCTTGCGTAAGGCGACGATGCGCAGCCCATAATCCGTCTTCTCGACGGCGATGTGCGGGCGCGGGAACTCGCGCAGGATTTTGGTCATCGGCAGCGCGGAATCGGCCGAGGCGGCGCGAAACTGCCGACCGTAATTCGCGCCGGGTTCCTCGTCTTCGAAGAAGCGGTGCAGGAAGGAGGCATGCGCCGGATCGATGCCGACCTCGAGCGCCTGCAGCCAGTTGCAGTCGAACAGCCCCTTGAAGGCGAAGGTGAAGGCGTCGGGCGCGGCGAAGCAATCGAAACCCGGCAACGTCGGCGGTTCGCCTGGCCCCAAATAGGCGAAGATGATGCCGTTGCGCTCGACCACCGGATAGGCCTGCTGCCGCATGCGCGTGTGGAAAAGGCTGCCTTCGGACTCGGCCGGCGTCTCCAGGCATTGTCCCGCGACATCGAAGAGCCAGCCGTGAAAGAGGCAGCGCAACCCGCCATCCTCGAGCCGCCCATGGGCGAGATCGGCGCCGCGATGCGGACAATGCCGGTCGAGAAGCCCGAGCCGCCCCGCCTCGTCGCGGAACAGGACGAAATCCTGGCCCATGAGCCGCACCGGCTTGGCTGGGCGGTCGGGCGGCAGCTCCTCGCTCAGCGCCGCCGGCTGCCAATAGAGGCGCATGAGAGCGCCGCAGGGCGTGCCCGACCCGGTGCGGGTCATGCGCTCGTTCTGCGCGGCGCTGGTCATGCAGTCCTTCCTCCGGCCGATGGCGGCTCAAGGCCATCGAACACGACGCGGGCCGGCGAGGCAAGTGCGAAGGACGCTAGCGTCGGCGGGATTCGAACGGCGCAACGGCGCGCCGGTTCAGAGCGCGCGGAGCTTGGCGGGGAGCGGCAGGAAATTTCCAATGGCTGTCGATCGGGAGGATGGGCTCATTGCCGCGGCAAGGAAACCATTTCTTATCCGACTTGCCGATAGATTGCCGTCCGGAACGGCACCGTTAACAGGTCCCTGGGAAAAAGCGATGGAGATCGACCAACTCGGGACAGCCCGCGTCTATGCCGATTTGTCAGCGGGCACGGCGTTCCGGCTCGGCTTCCGACGCAGGATCTATGTCTGCCTCAAGACCGTCGAGGCGGGCAAAGCCCTGGGCTGCGCCGTGCTCGGCCCGGGACATCCGGACTACAATGCGAAGCCCGGGCTGCTCATCGATCCGGCGATGGATGGCTGCACCGTGCTCGCTCTGCCGGGGTTGCGCTTCGTCGTCTCGCGCGATCCCAAGCAATGGACCATGGGTCAAGGCGCCGGCCTCGATCTTGGCACGGTGCTGCTGATGCCCAACCGAACCATGCTCTGCGTCGGACACGAGAAGAGCCAGGTCGTCAAGGTCGATGTCGTCACCGGCGAGATCGTGCAGGAAAAGCTCACGGATGTGCCGATCATCGTGCGCAGCTGGTCGCTCGTCAACTTCGCCGACGACAAGGCCGAGACCGTCTTCGAGTTCGCGGCTTAGGACACGCCGAGCGCGGCCAGCCGCGGCGCCACTTCGCTCATGAAAAGCCGCATCGAGCGCAATCGGTTGCGCGCTGATCCCCAATCTTTGCCCATGACCAGGAGGAGCGTGCCGAAGCCGCCGCAGCGTTCGTGGAACTCGATCAATTGGCGCGCGACCGTGTCGGGATCGCCGCCGATGAACAAGCCGCTGTCGAAGGCGCGGTCGTAATCGAAATCCTCGAGCCTTGCGCCGGGGCCGAGAAAGCCGTCGAAGCGCTCGGGATTGACGCGCTTCCACTGCTCGATCGAATCGCCGACATCGGCGCGCAGTTCCTCGCGCGCCTTGCGCACGGAATCGGTGACGTAGATCTGACGCGCGACGGTGATCATGCTGCGTCCGCCCTGTCCTTGCGGGCTCGCGGCGGCGTAAGCCTCCGCGCGCTCGCGGACCGCGTCGGGCGCCGCGAATTGCGAGATCAGCAAGGTCCAGCCGCGCTCCGCCGCGAGCCGCGTCACGTTTTCATGCGAGGTTGCCACGGCGATCGGCGGATAGGGCTGCTGGTAGGGCTTGGGCAGGAGGCTGATGCCGGTCCCGCGCCAATAGGCGCCATCCCAATCGAACGGTTCGGTCGCCGTCCAGGATTTGAGGATAAACTCGATCGACTCCATCATCATGGGGTGGCGCATGTCGTTGGTCATGCCGCGCCGCTCCATGTTGCGGACGAAGGGCACGCCCGAGCCCACCCCGAAGAGATAGCGCCCGCGCAGCATGTGATCGCACATCGCGGCGCTGGCGGCGACATCGAGGGGATGATAGAGCGGCAGGAGCCTGACCGCGGGACCGAGCTTGATGCGCCTGGTAAGCCCGGCAGCCTTGGCAATCAGCAACTCCGCATTCGGCACGGTATCGGGGAGCCAGCCGCCGAAATGCTCGCTGACCCAGGCTTCCTCGAAGCCGAGGCGGTCCGCCGCGACGATCTCCTGGAGGTCCGATTCATAGGTGACGGCAGCAACCATGTTGCGCCGCAGCCCGTTCGAGAAGATGCCGAATTTCACGTCGCCGCCTCGCCTTGCCCACGGGAGGGGCAGCGTAGCCGCAAAGCGGCGGCCGCGCCAGGCGCCAAAACCGCTTGCGGTCGAAGGAGATTTGCGGAAAGGATCGGCACCATGGCGGCGGCTGGATCAACGGCCGAGACAAGGAGAATTCAGTGAAGAATTATTGCGATGGCGGCGAGGCGATCCTGGAGGGGTTCCGCGCTCTCGGGGTCGATCACATCATCTCCTCGCCGGGTTCCGAATGGGCGCCGGTCTGGGAGGCGCTGGCGCGGCAGAAAACCGGCAAGCGCGCCGGCCCCGACTTCATCGACTGCTGGCACGAGACTCTCGCCGTCGACATGGCGCTGGGCTACACCCAGATCACCGGACGCATGCAGGCGGTGCTGCTGCATGCGGGCGCCGGCCTCCTACAAGGCGCGGTCGGCATCCATGCTGCGACCCTGGCGGAAGTGCCGATGCTCATCCTGTCGGGCGAGTCCTTGAGCTTCGGCGAGAATCGCGCCTTCGATCCAGGCTCGCAATGGTATCGCAGCCTCAGCATCGTCGGCGGCCCGCAGCGGCTCGTGGAGCCGATCGTCAAATGGGCAAGCCAAGCCGCAAGCCCCTATACCCTCCATGAGCACGTGATCCGCGCCGGCGAGTTGGCGCAACGCCAGCCGATGGGCCCCACCTATCTCAACACGCCCGTCGAGGCGATGGTGCAGGAATGGACCGCGCCGGAGCGGTCACGCAAGGTGCCGCCCGCGCCCAAGACCGAAGCGCCGGCTGCGGATATCGAGAAAATCGTGGGCCTGCTGATCGGCGCGCGGAATCCGGTCATCAGCACCGCCGCGGGGGGACGCGATCCGGAAGCGGTCGCGGCGCTCGTCGCGCTTGCCGATCTCCTCGCCATTCCCGTCATCGAGGGACGCGGCTGCGCCTATTCCAATTTCCCCAAAGACCACCCGCTGCATTTGGGCGCCGATATCGACGCCTTCCTCGATGAGACCGATCTGGTGCTGGCGGTGAGCAGCCGCGTGCCATGGTATCCGCCGAGCAATCGGCCGCGCCAGGCGACGGTGGTGGCGATCGACCGCAACCCGCTCAAGGGACACATGGTCTATCAGAACCTTCAGGCCGATCTCTATCTCGAGGGCGATGTCGTGACCTCATTGCGGCGCTTGACCGAGGCCGTCCGCGCCGCCGGCATTCGCGCCGACAAATACGGTGAACGCCGCGAGCGCTGGCGGCGCGACCATGACAAGCTCAGAGAGCAACAACGCGCTGCCGAGGCAGCAGCGCAGACAAAGCGCCCAATCGATCCGCTCTGGCTCAGCGGCGCCCTGCGCGCGACCATGCCGCCCGACGCGATCTATGTTGACGAGACCGTGATGCACAGCAGCATGCTCGTCGACCATCTGCCGTGGCGCGAGCCGCAAAGTTATTTTTATGTCCATGGCGGGTTGGGACAGGGGCTGGGCGTTGCGCTCGGGATGAAGCTCGCGGCGCCGCAGCGGCCGGTGGTGGTGCTGATCGGCGACGGCTCGTTCCTCTACAACCCCGTCATCCAGGCCTTGGGCGCATCCCGCGGCCACGGCCTTCCGCTGCTCATCGTCGTCTTCAACAACAATAAGTATCGGGCGATGCAACAGAACCATCTCGACTATTATCCCGACGGCATCGCCGCGAGCGCCGGGCTGTTTCATGGCGTCCGCATCGACGGGCCCGATTACGCGGAGCTCGGCAGGCCCTTCGGCTTCCACGGCCAGAAAGTCGAAGACCCGACGGAGCTCCAGACCGCCCTCGCCAACGGGCTCGCCGCGGTGCGCGCCGGCAAGACCTCGATCCTGAACGTGGTGCTCAGCCGCTGAGCGAGAGGCTCAAGCCGCGGGTGCGCTCGGCCGAGAAACCGCTTCAGCCCTTCCGGCTCATCACCAAATTGCCGAAACGATCGACCGCACCTTGCAAGTCCGGATCGATGAAGATCGTGGCGTCCGGCTGCTCGAGCACCGCCGGCCCGGGAATTGCGCTCAGCGGCGGCAGGTCGAGCCGCTCGTAAACCGGCGTCTCGACCCAGCCGCCATCGGCATAGACCCGCCGCGTGCCGCGCCGCGCCGCTTCGATGCTGCCGCCGGCGCGGGGCGCGAGCAGCATGAGATCGAATTTCGGCCGGCGTCCCGCCACCGCGAGCCGAAGATTGAGCACGCGTTGGCCGATGCCTTCGAGCAGCCTTCCATAGACGGCGCGGTAGCGCGTATCGAAGGCCGCACGGATCGCCGCGGCATCGAGGCTCTCGCCGCAATCCTCGAGCCCGACCGCGACCGGCACCGCGACCGTGTGGGTTTGCCCGACATAGGACATGTCGAATTCGACCAGCACCTCGCGGGCAGTGAAGGGCACGCCCGAACGCTCGAGTAGGCGCAAGCCTTCGCTGGCCATCCGCCGCATTTCCTGGCGCAGTGTGGCAATGTCGAGCGCCTCGACCATCCGGTTCAGGGTCAGCACGAAATCGTGGCGCATGTCGGCGATGACGCAGCCCAGAGCGCTGGTCACGCCGGGAAAGCGCGGCACCAGCGCCTTGGCGAGCCCGACCTCCTTGATCAGCGCGCCGGCGTGGAGCGCGCCGCCGCCGCCGAAGGGCATGGCAACGAAGTCGCGCGGGTCGTGGCCGCGCTCGATCGAGACGAGGCGGATCGCACCGGCCATGCGGCTGTTGGCGACGCGGATGATCGCCTCGGCTGCGGCGGTCACGGCGAGGCCCAGGGGCTTCGCCACATGGCTCGCGATCGCGCGCTCGGCCGCGGCGATGTCGAGCGCCGTCCTGCCGCCGATCGGCCGCTCAGCGTCGATGCGGCCCAGAAGCACATTGGCGTCGGTGACCGTCGGCCGGTCGTTGCCGAGCCCGTAACAGGCGGGGCCGGGATCGGCGCCGGCGGATTCCGGGCCGATCTGCAACAGCCCGCCGCGGTCGAGCGCGGCGAGCGAGCCGCCCCCAGCGCCGATGGTAGTGATCTCGATCATCGGCGCGCGCACGACGAGGCCGAAATCGATGCTCGTCTGCGCGGCCAATGCCGTCTTGCCGCCGGCGATCAGCGAGACATCGAAGCTCGTGCCGCCCATGTCGCAGGTGATCACGTTCGGGAAGCCGGCCGAAGCCGCGATATGCGCGCCGGCGATCACGCCGGCGGCGGGGCCGGAAAGCGCCGTGCGGATCGGCAGGCGCTTCGCGCGCTCGACCGTCATGACGCCGCCGTTCGACTGCACGATCAGGATTTGCGCCGCGGCTCCGCTCTGCCGCAGCCCTTCTTCGAGACGGTCGAGATAGCGTGCGACCACCGGCTGCAGATAGGCGTTGAGCACGGTGGTCGAGCTGCGCTCGAACTCGCGGATTTCCGGCAGGATTTCCGAAGACGCGTTGACATAATCGTTGGGCCAGAGCGCGCGCACGACGTCGAGCGCCCGACGCTCGTTCTCGGCATTGGCGTAGGAGTTGACGAAGACGATTGCCAGAGCCGCGGCGCCCTGCGCGAGCAGCTGCCGTGCCGCGGCCTCGACTTCCGCGGTATCCACCGCAGTGCGGATGGTGCCGTCGGCGAGCGTGCGCTCGGCCACTTCGAGCCGGAAGTCGCGCGGCACCACCGGCGTGAACTGGCCCCACAATCCCCAGGTCTGCGGCCGGTCGCGCCGGCGCATCTCCAGCACGTCGCGGAAGCCCGCGGTGGTGATGAGGCCGGTCGCGGCGCCCTGGCGCTGCAGGAGCGCGTTGGTGCCGACAGTGGTGCCATGAACGATCGTGGCGATGGCGGCCGGATCGCTTGCGCCGCGGCGGACGCCCTCGAGAAAGGCGCGCGCCTCGTCGCCGTGGCTGGTCGGCACCTTGGCGATCGAGCAGGCGCCGGAGGCCTCGTCGAGAAAGAAGACATCGGTGAAGGTGCCGCCGACATCGACGCCGATGACGGTGCCGGGCGCGCTCATGCGCCCTTCCAGCCATAGGCCTTGGCGGCATGTGCCGCCGTTTCATAGCCCAGAGCCAAGTCGCGGGCGATGGCGTCGCGGCCGCGCTCTGCCGGCGGTCCGTAGCCGCCGCCGCCCGGCGATTCGATGCGCACGCGCTGTCCGGCCGTGAGCCTGATCCCGACCATCTTCGAGACGAGCGGCGGGGTATGCTCGCCATCCGCCTGTTGATAGACGAAGCGGTTGAGCGCGCCGGCCTCGCCGCCGTTGACGCCTTTCGGCGGAAAGCGGCCGCGTTCGCCGATCAGGAACACCTCGGCTTCTTGCTCGAGAAGTTCGATTTCATAGATCGCGCCGAGGCCGCCGCGATGGCGGCCGGGGCCGCCGCTGTCGGGCCGGAGCGCCCATTGCGTGAAGATCACGGGATAGGCCGCCTCGAGGATCTCTACGGGCGGGATGGTGGCGGTGGAGATGGGCGCGTTACCGTGATTGAGGCCGTCACCTTCGGGATGGCCGCCATGCCCGCCGCCGAAGAAGGAGAACATCACCCAGCGCCTGCCGTCACGGCGGTGTCCTGCGAGCGACAGCGCATTGATCGTGCCATAGGCGCAGGCGTTGCTGCGTTCGGGCGCGACTTGGGCGAAGGCGCAGAACACCACGTCGATGATGCGCAGGATGGTCTCGGTATAGCCGCCGACCGGCTTCGGCGCGGCGACATTGAGGAGCGTCGTCGCGGGAATGACGAAGGCGATGGGATCGAGCACGCCAGCATTGGCGGGCACGTCGCGGAAGAGATGCTTCAGCGCGACATAGCAGCTCGCCACCGCGGTCGAATAGGAGATATTGACCGGCCCCGCGCAGGGCGGCGAGGAGCGCGAGAAATCGAGCGTCATCTGCTCGCCCGCGATGGTGAGATCGAGCGCGATCTTGAGCGGCCGATCCTCGATGCCGTCATTGTCGAGCCAATCCTCGGCGTGCCAACTGCCGTCCGGCAGCTCGCGCAAATAGGTCCGCATCTGCTGCGCCGCGCGCTGGCGAAGCTCGGCGAAGGCCGCAGCGACAATGTCGTCGCCGGCTTCGTCGAGGAGCTGATGAAGCCGCCGCGCGCCCAGCTCGAGCGCGTTGATCTGGCCGTTGAGGTCGCCATAGGCGCTGAGGGGCTGACGGCTGTTCGCTTGGATGATCGCGAGAATGTCGCGGCGGAACTCGCCTTTGGCAAAGAGCTTCACCGGCGGGATCAGGATCGCCTCCTGATAGCACTCGGTCGCCACCGGATTGTAGTTGCCGGGAACATTGCCGCCGACATCGTGATAATGCCCGACCGAGGCGAGGCAGCAGTAGAGCCGGCCGCCGCGGAAGAACGGCCGCACCAGCTTGAAATCCGAGAGATGGGTCCCGCCCTCATAGGGATTGTTGAAGATGTAAACGTCGCCATCGGCAAGGCCGCCGTCGCGCGCGGCCTGGTCGATCGCCGCCTTGACCGCGAAGGCCATGACGCCAACGAAAATCGGCAGGCCCGCCTTGCCTTGAACCAGAGTCGCGCCGGTCGCGGCGTCGTAGATCCCGTGCGAAGCGTCATGCGCTTCGGCGATGATCGGATTGAACGCGCTGCGGAATAGCGTCGCGTCCATCTCGTCGGCGATTTGCTCGAGCCGCCCCTTGAGGACGGCCAAGGTCACGGGATCAAGCATCGGGAGCGTCGTAGCGCCGCCCGAGCGCGAGCATCTCTGGCGTGCCCACGAGCTCGTTCATGCCGCGGAAGTCGAGCATGCGGTCGCGCCAGGGCGCGGTCGTGCCATGCTGCTTGAGGCTGGCGAAATACTGCGCCAGCGCGTGCGCCAGCGCGCGCACGGTCCCGCCGGGGAAGATCACCAGCGAGAAGCCCAGCGCCTGAAGCTGCGCCGCATCCTTGAGCGGCGTCTGGCCGCCTTCGACCATGTTCGCCATCACCGGCGTGCGGCCCCTGAACCGGCGGGCGATCTCGGCGAGCTCGTCCTCGCTCCGCGGCGCCTCGATGAAAAGCATATCGGCGCCGGCGTCTCGGTAGGTCTCGGCTCGGTCGAGCGCCTGCGAAAAACCCTCGACGGAGATCGCGTCGGTCCGGGCGATGATGAGCGGGTCGCGCCCCGGCCGCGCATCGACCGCCGCTTTGATCTTGCCGGCCATTTCCGCCGCGGAGATCAGACTCTTGTCGGAAAGGTGACCGCAGCGCTTGGGTGTGGTCTGGTCCTCGAGCTGGATCGCCGCGGCGCCGCAGCGCGCCATCAGCCGCACCGTGCGCATGACATTGAGCGCGTTGCCGAAGCCGGTGTCGCAATCGACGATGAGCGGCAGGCTGGTGCGCTCGCGGATGACGCCGACGGTGTCGGCGACCTCGGTCATCGATACGAGGCCAATGTCGGGGCGGCCGAATCGGGTATAGGCAAGCCCGGCGCCGGTGAGGTAGGCCGCGGCGAAGCCGGCGCGCTCGATCAAGAGCGCCGAGAGCGCGTCATAGCAGCCGGGAGCGACGATGATCTCCGGCCGGTCGAGGAGGGGGCGAAGCGAGGTCATGGGTCAAAGTCCGAGATAGCTTTGTTGCAGTTCCGGTCTTTCCAAGAGCTCGGCGGCGACGCCGCTGAGAGCGAAGCGGCCGTGCTCCAGCACATAGGCGCGGTCGGCGACGGCGAGCGACTGAACCACGTTCTGCTCCACCAGGAGCACGGCAAGCCCCTCCGCGCGCAAGCGGGCGATGAGCTCGAACATCTCCTCGACGAGGAGCGGCGAGAGCCCGAGCGACGGCTCGTCCAGAATGAGCAGGCGCGGCTCCGCCATCAAGCCCCGCGCGATCGCCAGCATCTGCTGCTCGCCGCCCGACAGCGTACCCGCGATTTGCTTGAGCCGCTCCTTGAGCCGCGGGAAGATCGCGGTCGCGCGCTCGAGGTTGCGCGCGCGCCCGGCGCGGCCGCGGCGATAGCTGCCGAGCGTCAGATTATCGCGGACGCTC
Organism: Allostellaceae bacterium; assembly: GCA_035604195.1. Classification (GTDB taxonomy): domain Bacteria; phylum Pseudomonadota; class Alphaproteobacteria; order ATCC43930; family CGMCC-115725; genus DATJLY01. The sequence goes on along the minus strand of DATNIY010000001.1, from coordinate 7,308 downwards.
AGATTCGCGAAGATGCGCCGGCCTTCCGGCACTTGGATCAGGCCAAGCGCGAGGATGGTGGCGGGATCGGCGCCGGCGATGTCGGCGCCGAGAAATCGGATGCTGCCGCGCGTCGGCGCGAGCAGGCCCGAGAGCGCCCGATTGAGCGTGGTCTTGCCGGCGCCGTTGCTGCCGAGGACGGCGACGATCTCGTCGGCGGCAATGTCGAGATCGATCCCGCGCAGCACCGGCATCGCGCCATAGCCGAGATGGAGGTCCCGCACCTCAAGCATGCGCCGCTCCGGGCATGCCCTGCCGCGCGGCGAGACGCTCGGCCGCGCCGTGGCCGAGATAGGCCTCGACCACCTTCGGGTCGGCCACCACTTCGGCGGGCGTGCCCGCGGCGATGATGCGGCCGTCATTGAGGACATAGACCTTCTCGGCGAGGCTCATCACCGCTTGCATGACGTGCTCGGTCAGGAGCACGGTTACGCCGCCGTCGCGGATGGCGCGGATCGTCGCGATCATTGCGAGGATCTCGCTCGGATTGAGGCCGGCCATGACTTCGTCGAGGAGCAGGAGCCGCGGCAGCGCCGCCAGCGCGCGCGCGAGTTCGAGGCGCTTGCTGCCGGCCGCGGTGAGCGCAGCGGCGGGGCGGTCCAGCAGCTCCGCCATGCCGACCCGCGCGGCGACGGATGCGGCCTCCGCCAGCGCTGCGCGGCGGCTGCGTTGGTGCAGGTGGCAGCCGACCGCGATGTTCTCGCGGACCGAGAGCCCGGCGAAGGGCTGGACGAGCTGAAACGTGCGCACCAGCCCTTTGGCCGCGAGACGGTGCGGCGCCTCGCCGGTGATCTCTTCTCCGGCGAGACGGATGACGCCGGAATCGGCGGCGAGAAAGCCGGAGATCAGCGCGAACAGCGTCGTCTTGCCGGCGCCATTGGGTCCGATGAGCGCGGTGATGCTGCCCGTTGCCACGGTCATCGACGCGCCATTCACCGCGGCGAGACCGCCGAAGCGCTTGCTCAAACGCTCGACCTCAAGCATGGTGTCGCTCTGCGCTCAGCGCTTGATGCAGCCGCCGCGGCAAACCCGCGATCCCCTCTGGCAGGAAACGCAGCATGACAACCAGCAGGATGCCATAGAGCACCAGATTGAGCCCGGGCGCGTCGCCGCTCAATTCGGTGGTCGCCTCGCCGAGCGCGCGCAGCGCCACCGCTCCCCAGAGCGGACCCAGCACCGTCCCGAGACCGCCGACGATCGGCGAGAGCAGCGCGGCGATCGACATCGCCGGTCCATAGGCGATGGCGGGGTCGAGGTAGAGGAAATATTGCGCGTAGAGCACGCCCGCCAGCGCCGCCAGCGCGGCCGAGAGCGTGATGGCGCCGAGCTTGACGCGGAAGACATCGATGCCCAAGGCCTGCGCTGCTGCCTCGTTCTCGCGCAAGGCGACGAGCCGGGCGCCGAAGCGCGAGCGCGTCAGCCATTCCGCCGCCGCCACCGCGATGGCCAAGAAAGCGAGCGCGACATAGTAGAAGGCGCGCCGGTCGGCGAATTGGAAATTCGTCGCGTCGGTCCTGAGCGGTATCAGGATTCCTACTCCGCCGCCGGTGAAGGCGACCGAATTGGCGACGACGCGGAAGACCTCGGCAAAGGCCAGGGTCACCAGCGCGAAATAGGAGCCGCGCAGTCCATAGCGGAAGCTCACCGCGCCGATGCCGGCGCCGGCCAGCGCGCCCATGATGACGCCGAGCGCGGCGCCGCTCCAGGGATCGAGGCCCCATCGCGCCTGCAGCACCGCCGTCGCATAGCCGCCGGTGCCGAAGAAGGCGGCGTGGCCGAAGGAATACTGCCCGCCGAACCCGCCGAGCACGTTCCAGGACTGTCCAAGCAGCGCATAGAGCAGCGCCAGAAAAGAGAAGCCGAGCCAGCGCTCCGAGCTTACCAGAAGCGGCAATCCGGCCAGCAGGATCCCGGCGGCGATGAGCGCACGAGTTTCGCCGGCGCGTCTCATGCGAGCCGGCTCCCGAATAGCCCGGTCGGGCGGAAGAGGAGGACGAGAATGAAGATGGCGAAGATGCCGATCTGGCCCAGGCTCTCGCCGAGAAACAGGCCGCTCAGCGCCTCGACTACGCCGAGGAGCAGCCCGCCCAGGAGCGCGCCCAGGAAGCTGCCCATGCCGCCGAGAACCACGGTGGTGAAGGCGACGAGCACGAAGGCATAGCCGACCTGCGGCGTCACGTAGAAGGTCGGCAGCAACAGGCAGGCCGCGGCGGCGACGCAAGCCGTGCCGATGCCGAAGCTCATGGCATAGACATGCTCGACGCGAATGCCGACGAGCCGCGCGCCGTCGCGCTCGCGGGCGACGGCGCGGATGGCCTTGCCGAGATCGGTCGCGGTCATGAACAGCGAGAGCAGTCCCGCGAGCGCGAGCGCGGCGAGGAAGGCGATGACTCGCGCGACCGGAATTAGCGCGATGCCGAGATCGACCACGGCGAAGCCATAGGGTACGTCGATCGTTCGCGTCGTCGAGGTCCAGAGGTAGAGCGCGAGATTGTCGATGATGATGGCCAATGCCAGCGTCACCAGCAGCACATTCTGCTCCTTGCCGTGGCTCGCAGGGCCGATGACGCCGTACTGGAGAGCATATCCCAGGAAAAAGAAGGCGGTGGCCAATATGGGGAGCGCCAAATACGGATCGACGCCGAGCAAAACCTTGAGAAAGAAGGCGGCATAGAGCGCCAGCATGAGCAGGCTGCCATGCGCGAAATTGATGATGTGGAGAACGCCGTAGATGAGGGTAAGCCCGAGCGCAACCAGCGCATAGACGGCGCCGACGGTGAGCCCGTTCAGCACCGCCGGCGCCAGGATCGAAAGCTCGGGCATCTCCGTTCGGAAGAGGCGGTTTGGCGCCTCGTCACGCCCGGTGCGGTATCGGGAACACGGCCTCTGCCGTCGCGAATTCCTTGGGGAAGATCACCTCGATCGACTCGCCGCGGATTTGCGTGTTGACGGGCTGCGCGCCTTCGTTGTTGCCGTTGACGAACTTGGTCGGGCCATAGGGCATGATGTGATCGCTGAGCGTCGAGGCGGCGAGCGCCGCGATGATCTTCTGGCGATCCGCCGAGGCGGCGCGCTCGAGGGCATCCTCGATGAGCTGCATGCAGGCGTAATTGAGCATGACCTCGTAGGTGAGGTCGATCTTCTGCGCCGCGAGCTTCTGCGTCAGAGCCTTCGATGCCGGCTTGCGCGGATCGTACCAGTGGTTGCAGTCCATCACGTACTGCGCCTCGGCATTGAACTCGTGCACGAATTTGATGCTCGAGGCGCCGCCGCCGAGGATCGAATAGACCGCTTTGGGCTGCACCCGTTGCTGGACCAGGGTGCGGACGAACAGGACATATTCGTTGTAGTAGTTCGCGGGGATAACGAGATCCGGATCCGCCGCCTTGACCTTCAGCACGATGTTGGTGAAGTCGCGCGTCGGCGTGCCATGCGCCTCGGTGCCGAGGATGGTGAAGCCGCGCTTCGGCAATTCGTCGTTGAGGAGCTTCGCCATCCCGGTGCCGAAGGCGGAGTCCTCATGGATGATGAACACGGTCTTGGCGGGCTTGCCCGCCGCGTCGTTGATCTTGACCAAATTCTCGAGCGCCGTGCTCGTAACCTTCTTGAGGCCGGGCGCGAAGCGGAACGTGTTGGTCAGGCCGCGCTCGACGATAGCATCGACCACGCCGACATCGACGACATTGGCCATGTTGTGCTTCGCCGCGGCCTGGGTCGACACCAGCGCGAGGCCGCTCGCATAGGGGCCGAGGATCAGCGCGGCGCCGTCATCGGCGAGCTTGTCGACTTCGGCGGTGGTGACGTCGGGCTTCGATTCGCAGTCGGCATAGATAGGCTCGATCTTGGCGCCGGCCAAGGACTTGATCCCGCCGGCGGCATTGATCTCCTCGATGCGGATCCGAGCGCCGTGGCGGGCTTGCGTGCCGCTGTAGGAGAGGGCGCCGGTGACGGGGTGGAGGATGCCGATCTTCACCACCTGCGCCTGGGCGCGCAGCACCGCCGGAAATCCCAGACTTGCCACCGCGGCGCCGGTCCCGGCGAGAACGCGGCGACGGCTCAAGGTCCTGGTCCTGATCATTTGCCCCTCCTTCGAAGGCCGCGGTCCGGATCGTCCGGCGGCGCCCCAGGACGCATAATGTGATTGTTACGTGCGAATTTCCAGCCTTCACGGCGAAATTGCCGAGGATAGGCCCACGGTGCTTAAATCGGCTGATGACAGAGGCAAAGCGACCACAGACGCTCTTTGAGAAGATCTGGCAACGCCACGCGATCGTCGCGCGCCAGGACGGCGCGACGCTCATCGCCGTCGACCGGCATTATGTGCATGAGGGCTCACGCCACGCCTTCGAGGTGCTGGCCGAGCGCGCGCTGCCCTTGCGCCGGCCCGACCGCACTTTCGGCACGGCCGACCATTATGCCCCCTCGACCAGCCGCTCGATCGAGACTCTGGCCGATCCGGAGGCGCGGCTGATGATGACGAGTTTCGCGCGCAATTCCGCCGCGCACGGCTTCCTGTCCTTCGGCATGGGCGATCCGCGGCAAGGGATCGTGCACATCATCGGCCCCGAGCAGGGCTTGAGCCAGCCGGGCATGACCATCGTCTGCGGCGACAGCCACACCGGCACGCATGGCGCGCTCGGAGCCCTGGCCTTCGGCATCGGCGCCTCGCAGGTCAGCCACGTGCTGGCGACGCAGACTTTGTGGCAGAAGAAGCCGCGGACGATGCGCATCGCCATCGGCGGCGCGCTCGGCCGCGGCGTGGCGGCGAAGGATTTGATCCTCGCGATCATCGGCCGCATCGGCGCCGCCGGGGCGGTGGGCCACGTCGTCGAATACGCCGGGAGCGCGATCCGGGCGCTCTCGATCGAAGGGCGGCTCACGATCTGCAACATGTCGGTCGAGGCCGGCGCCAAGGCCGGGATGATCGCGCCCGATGACGCCACGTTCGCCTATCTCGCGGGTCGCCCGCATGCGCCCCAGGGCGCGCTGTGGCACCAGGCCGTCGCCGATTGGCAGACGCTGCGCTCCGATGCCGATGCCGCCTTCGATCGCGAAATCTCGTTCGATGCTGACGAGATCGCGCCGATGGTGACCTGGGGCACCAGTCCCGAGGATGTTGCGCCGATCACCGGCCGGGTCCCCGATCCTGCCGCGGAGTCCGATGGCGAGCGCCGCGCGGGCATGCGACGGGCGCTCGACTACATGGGGCTCGCGCCCGGCACGCCGCTCGAGGGGGTGGCGGTGGACCGGGTGTTTATCGGCTCATGCACCAATAGCCGCATCGAGGATCTCCGCGCCGCGGCGCAGGTGGTGGCGGGGCGCCGCGTCGCAGCCGGCGTCGCGGCGATAGTCGTGCCGGGATCGGAGCCGGTGAAGCGCCAGGCCGAGGCCGAGGGGCTCGACCGGGTCTTCAAGAACGCCGGCTTCGAATGGCGGCTTCCCGGCTGCTCCATGTGCGTCGGCATGAACGGCGACCTCGTCGCGCCCGGGCAGCGCTGCGCCTCGACCTCGAACCGCAATTTCGTGGGACGGCAGGGGCGGGGGGCGCGCACCCATCTATTGAGCCCGGCCATGGCCGCGGCGGCCGCGGTCGAAGGCCGCTTCACCGACGTGCGGCGTCTGCTCGCGGGCGGGTGAGGGAAGATGGAACGCTTTCAGCCGATCGACGCGCCGGCGGTGCCATTGTCGATCGCCAATGTCAACACCGACCAGATCATCCCGGCCCGCTTCCTGCGCAAGCCGCGCGAGCCCGGCCTGGCGCAGTACCTCTTTCACGATTTGCGCTTCGACGAGGGCGGCGTGCCGCGGCCGGATTTCGTGCTGAATTGGCCGGATTACCGCGGCGCTCGAATCATTGTCGCCGAGCGTAACTTCGGCTGCGGCTCGTCGCGCGAGTACGCCGTCGTGGCGCTTTGCGACTACGGCATCCGTGCGGTCATCGCGCCGAGCTTCGGCGACATCTTCTTCGACAACTGCTTTCAGAACGGTTTGCTGCCGATCGTCCAGCCCGAGCCGCAGACGGAAGCGCTGCGCGCGCTGCTCGCGGCCTCGCCCGGCGCGCATCTCCGTGTCGATCTCGCGGCGCAGCTTGTCGAGGCGCCCGACGGCGCGCGCTATGCTTTTGACATCGATCCCTTCCGCAAGCATTGCCTGCTCGAGGGCATCGACGAGTTGGCCTTCACCCTCGGCCATAGCGCGGAGATTGCCGCCTTCGAGGAACGCCAGGCGGCAGCGACGCCCTGGCTCTAAGATTTGTGGTCCGGTGCGGCGCGCCTAATGCGTCAGCGCCACGTTCGGCGCCCCGCCGCTGCTCATCGCGCAGGAGAACGTATATTCGGCGTCATTGAAGTCGTAGTCGTCGTTCGCGCCGCCCATGTCGTTCCAATAGTAGCCGAAAGTCTGATTTCCGACCGTCGCGCAGTTCGGTGCCGCGTTTGTCGGCGTCGCGGCGAGGCAGGCTCCCTTGGACGGCGCGGCCGGCATCGGCGCATTGCTGGCGGCCGTGCTCACTGTCGCGACCTGGAGACTGCAGTTCTGGGTGACTTGCGAATAAGTGCTCGAACTCGGCGGGTTGAGTTGCGAATAAAAGTAACGGGTGCTTCCCTGCGTTCCGCCGTATTGATTGCTCCCGTAGGCGCAGTTTTGGCCCGTGACGTTCTGGAGCGCAAAGCCGATTCTTTGACTGACCGGGATCGGGAAGGATGTGGCGCTGATGCCGTTGCTGTTCACGTTGGTGAAGACCTCGTTGAGCGCGAGATCCGAGGGAATGCTGTTGTCGGCGGGCACGATATACCAGTAGATCGTGTTGCCGTCGCAGGCGCTGCTGCTGAAATTGCCGAAATCAACGGTGGCGATGGCGACGGGATTCGTTGCCGTCGCCGACAGCGAGGTCGGCAGCGACGGTTGGATGACGCTCAGGAGCGTGGTCGGCGGCTGTGCGCTCGCCGTGATGCTGACGGTATAGCCGGTGGTCGAGCCGTTCGCGGAAGTCGTGCCGGTCGTCACCGTGAAAGTGACACCGCCGTTGGACGGCAGCGAGGCGATGCCGTTGTTCATGAAATTGGTGGCGATCTGTGCCGCTGTCGAGGCGGTGGACGCGCTGACGTAAGCGCTGGCGCCCGAGGTGGCGGCCGCGTCGACGATGCCTTGCAGCATCGACTTGACCTGCGCAGCGCGCGCGAAATCGACGGCGACCCCTCCCACCACGACGAGGGCCGCGAACATCACGGCGAGAATGATTCCCATCGCGCCGCCGCGGTCGTCGATGAG